>NZ_JCAIOM010000012.1:0-185835 GCF_059587025.1 Chryseobacterium sp. DZ-32 | reverse complement strand
AGGGTAAAAATCAAAGACGTTCACCCTACGCAAGCTAACTCAAGGTCGCTTTTATAAATATAAATGTATAAAAAATATTTGGAAGTTAACACAGAATCTAAAGCCAATTGATTGTTTAATTTTTCTATTGAACGGGCTAAAGCCCGTTTCTATTGAATTTCAACCCTTCCCTGCATGACAAAATATTAATTCCTGTTAGTACGATTTAAAGATTTACAGAACTCTTTGAGCATGAAGATAGGCCTTATTCCAGTATTTTTCGTTAAGAGATGAGATAATAACCCCTTTTGAAGTAGAAGCATGAATGAATTTCACTTCTCCATCAGGACCGATATCATGAACAATCCCTACGTGAGAGACCCTGCTTCCTCCGGCTGTTGCAAAAAATAAGAGATCCCCGGGTTTTACATCTTTTATATCAATATTTTTTCCGGCCTCGGCCTGATCAGAAGATCTTCTGGGAAGATTAAAATCATTTTCTTCAAATACTTTTACGGTAAATCCTGAGCAGTCAAATCCTGAAGAAGTACTTCCTCCGAATTTATAGGGTGTTCCGATATACTTTTCTGCATCTTTCAAAATATCATTGATTGATCTGGATACACTTCCGTTAAATTTTGAATCCAGTTTTCTGAGGTTTTCAGCTTTTGCAACGCTCTTTGTATTTGATTTTTTACTGGCGGAAGCACTTTTTGAGGATCCGCAGGAAACTACCAAAACAGAGGCTGCCAATACAACAGCAATCTGCTTTATTGTCATTTTTTGTTGAAATAATCCCGTTCCCATACTCTTCTGATTTATAATTAATTAACAAAACGTATTACAAATATACATTTTATATTATAATTATAATATAACTATACTACAACTATATTATAAATATATGTTAAAATTTTGATTTTCGTTATTTATTGGTATATTTGATTTCTATTTTAAAGATATGGCAACCTATGAAAGTGTAATCAAGATTACAGGAGCGGTAGGCGACCTGGTATTTTATAGCCTGAACGGCAAAAATGTGGTTCGGAAGAAAAGCGGGTTTAATAAAGCTGCGTTTAAAAAGAATCCATCATATGAGAAGGTAAGACAGAACAGTTCTGAATTCGGGCATTGTTCCAAAATGGGAAAAGTTATCCGGAAGAGTCTGGATGCCTATATTAAAGAATCAGGAGATCCCCTGCTCTATCAGAAGTTTGCCAAGGTGATGACAGCCATCAAAGATTTGGATACAATTTCTGAAAGGGGAAAAAGAACAGTTGAAAATGGTTTAAAGACTGAAGAAGGAAGAAAATTGCTGGGAGCATTTCAATTCGGCACCATTAAGAATGTTTCTGGTTGTATAAGAATTAAAGATCATGTTCTGTATAAAAATGATCATTGTACATCAGACCATGCGGTGATTTTAACTTTAAAATTAGATTCAGAAAATTATAACGTAGAAAGTAATGAAGAGATTATGAGTTGGAATCAAGAGCAAGATAAACCGTTAAAAAAATATTTTTCTGATGAGGATTTTCTGCTCTGTTTTGCAGCATTGAAAAATGAACATGATGAGATTACCCATATGGGATTTGTATAAATAAAAAAGTCTGCAGTATATCCTGCAGACTTTCTTGTCTTATTTCTTTTCTCCTTTCCAGGTTCCTGATATGGAAGGTGTAGGAAGTGAGTTTGACCAGTTTCCGTTTCCTTTTTTATCTGTAGATAATGTTCCTCTGAATTCTCCTTTCGAAGGAAGTCCTACCGTTGCGTTCAGATCTCCTGTTTCACTTAAATTCCCGGAAATATTATAGTTTTCATTATTGACATCGGAATGCATTGTTCCCACCACTTTACCACTCTCATCTACCACGAATTTCCAAACTCCTTTATCACCTCCTTCATAAGAACCAGACCATGTTCCTACATAATCATAAATAGTATCATCATCAGAGCTGCAACCGATAAATAAAAACGCCGTAAATAAAAGTAAAAAAAGTTTCTTCATAGTTTCAGTAGTTTTATAACCTAAAATTCTGTTATTCTCATCTGCTTCCTTCCAAAAGTACAGCTGAGTGAGAATGCTTAATATTTATTATTTTTTTGTTCCGTGCAAATCTACTAATTTTTTCATTCAAATTATCTGAATTTTAATCAGCGTTCAATATGTTTGTTAAAAAACAACATATTTCGGCTAAAATACAAATATTTTTCAAACATACAGAGACTGTACAAATTTGAGTTAATTAAAAATATAAGGTTAAAATTGGATAGTAATATGTTCAAAATTCGTTTACAATTACTTTATACTAGATTGCAGATCATTTGCGGTATGTTTTGAAGATATTTCTTACCTTAGTGAAAAATTTAACCTTTTCAAAAAATTACATGAAAACAAAAACATTATTTTTGGCAGCACTTGCTATTTGTGGCAGCTCAACAGCACAGGTTGGGATTAATACTTCAACTCCAAGTCATGCACTGGATGTAAATGGCCTGGTAAGGGTGAGAGGACTTTCAAATGCTGAAAAAAAGATTGTTGCGGCGGATGCGCAGGGAGTTTTAACTCTTATTTCTCCTGAGGAAATTTTTGCGCCAAAAGCTGTATTGAACACTTCAACCTCTTCCAGTGAACAGAGATCCACTGTCTACGAAGGGAAATGCTTTCAGCCTGGTGACAATGCATCTTCCTGTACTGTGTCAGTAAACCATTACACTTCTTGTGCGGGATTTACCAATCCTGTAGATACTCAGATTATTGTGGGGCAAGGGATCAATACCTCTAACGGCCAGTTTTTAGGCACATGGACAGCCCGATATGTTGATAATAAAGGATTTGCCAATACAACACCTGTTGCCAACCAGACAGCACCAGACTACCCCAGAATTTCTTATCCAAGTACCAATACAGTAAACTATTTAGGAAGCGGTAATTTTGCGGGTCAATGTAATACCGATCTGGTAACAACGATCAATCAGGCTACCGGAGACATAAAAATAGAGTCTGTAAAGCGAAGCATGTACGCACACCTTTTGTACCTTATTAATATTGCCCGCTCCAGATCTTTATAATAGTCGATATTTGATTTCAAAAAGACAGCCACAATATTTTCATTGTGGCTGTTTTTTTGATACAACGAACCCTCTTTTTTGAAAAAAAGCCTCTAAAAAGAGGCTAGAAACTATTATTGGATGATGAAAAACTTATCCCAAATGTATGATATATTCGTCTCTGGTTTTATGAGTACAGTCATATTGAGAATTTTACAGTAACATGATTTCTGTTTATCAGAAATCATGTTACCGCTTGAAATAAAAGTAAACAAAAACTGCAAAGAATTAACCTCGCAGCTTTTGTTTTCATAGTATGTTTTTAGAATCTTTTCTGGTCTGATAACTATCCGGAATTTAATTTTGGAACTTTACAAAATCCAGATAAAAAGTAGGGTTCCCAACATTAAACCCAGATGGAACTACAAGATTAGTCTTATGAGCAACTATAGGGTAAACACCGGGGGCTGCAAAATATAATACTCTGGTTTGATCTCTTGGCACAAAATTAATAGGATCGGGACTGGCAGTTCCACAATATGTTTTCCATACTTCCCCTATCCCGGGAATGTAAAACCAGTAATCATTACAGGTAGAAGTTATTGTAATTCCTGAACGGAAAAAATACCATCCTTTAGCAGGAATATTCACAGAAATTCCTGTTGGCAGGTTATCTCCTCCTGAGTTTCCGGTAAAAGGATTAACCAGTGTTCCAGTGTAAGATGTCCAGTTATCAGCAAATGCTGTAGTAACAGTGGAAGACCATGTAGCCAGTCCGTTAGCATCACTGGTCAGTACGTACCCCAGCTGCTGGGTGCCGTCTTTAATCTGAAGTGCTCCATTGGCTGTTCCGTTATCAATAACAACTTTTGCACTGGCAGCTCCCGCCGGCACTGTATTGGTTCCCACCAGGACTTTTCCTGTACCATTGATACTTAAATTATTTCCTGCTGTTGCAATATCGGTTGCCTGTGAAAGGGTTCCTCCCAATTTTACATCTGCCCCGGATAAACTAAGACCGTTACTTGCTGTGATATTGTTATTAATGATTGTTGTACCGCCATTTCCATTACCTCCTGCAAGCTCAGTTACCGTCATAAAACCTATTGTAGGGTTCAGCTGTGCTGTTCCGGCTCCTCCCAGCCTTACTTTTACAGAGGTATCAACTGTTGGCCTGTAAATAGCATAGGCTTCCGGCTGGCCGCCAATAGATGTTGCCGGATAATTATTTATGGCATCAACAACCCCTGTTGTACTGGAAGGAAGAACGGAATTATTGGAAGCATCTACCCATTCATACACGAAGAATCCACCTGCCAGCGAAAAATCTGTAGCATGAAGCTGACAACGGAGAACATAGGTTTTACCTGCTTTCAGATTGAAAACACCTGCGCTATAAGTAATATTATTGGAGGCAATCACAGATCCAAATGTCACATCTGATCCTGTAGATACTGATTGGGCTGCGTTTGGCTTCACAATAATATAATCCCCTGTTGAAGATGTTCCTGTTGAAAGAAGTTCCCATGTAGAATTTGTTCCGGTGAGACCCGTGCTCACGAGTTCCACACTCTGATTGGCTGGTACTGAAATACTGGCATTTCCGTTAATTGTTTCCGGAGCTACAGCATTCACTGTGATCTTAAAATTTGTATTGTTTTTAATTCTGTAAATCCTCCCTTTGAAGTTTCCAACCCCACTGACAGAAGGTGGTAAACCAAATACAGCATCTGAACTCCCATTGTATGAAACATGAAAGTCTGATAATACTAAATTATAAGTGGCTGTAGTAACCGCTTTATAATTAGCTGCCAATGATCCGTTAATATCCATAGTAGAACCTGGATTCACTGTGTTGACCCCAACATTTCCTGCCTGGGCAAAAGCAATAGCCGGACTTAAGGCTATCATTGCAAAGATTAGTTTTGTAGAAATTTTAAACATTTATCATTATTTTATTTACATTAATAAACTCAATTGTTTAACATAATGTAAAAGTATCAGAATAAATTCTACAAGAAACATCACCAAGCGTAGAAAAAAACTAAGCAAATTGTAGAAAATTTTCTACACTCAAAAAATTGTTTTATTCATAAAATTCAGTATCAGGACATGTAAGCTTCATACAGTTTAATAAGATCAGCCAGATTACTTGTTTTCAGTTTTTTATGGATTCTTTTTTTATAAGTACTAATTGTAGACATTTGAATATCCATCTCATTTGAAATTTCCAGGTTTCCGTTTCCTTTTACCATGAGCATAAAAATTTCATATTCCCTTTCTGATAAACTCTTTACAGCATCCAGTGCGGACGGCTGCAATAGCTTATTGACAAATCCATTAGGATAATAATTTCCTTCTGAAAACATCTTCATGACTGCTTCAGAAATTGTATCTACTTTACTGAGTTTATTAATGTATCCATCTGCCCCTTCTTTGATATATTGTATGGCTATTTCCTCTTCATACGCCGAAAAAACAAGTATTTTCAAAGCAGGATCAAGCTGTTTGATTTCTGAGATCATTTTTTTGTTTCTGCTTTCAGGCATATTAATATCCAGAATAAGCAGATCAAATTTCTGTCTGGAAATTTTATCGAGGGCTTCAGGATAATCTGAAGCGGTATCTATCAGTACATCAGGAATGCGTGCTTCTAAAATGATAGCGGTTCCTGTTAATACAATATCATGATCATCTGCTATAAGGATCTTTTTAATCATTTTTTCGATTTTTTTATAATTAATTGGAAAGAAGTGCCTTTGTTCTCGTTTCTTCTGATTATAATTTTACTTTCCAGCATCTGGAGCAGCTGCAGGATCAGATGAAGTCCCATACCATATTTCTGCAATAGCAGCTTTTCATTTTCAATATTCTCCTGAAGTTTGGTATAATATTCAATTTTATGGTCGTCCATTCCGATTCCTGTATCTGTAATTTCCAGAATAACAGTTTCCGGCTCATCTGCCCCGGTGATTATAATCGTTCCGTTTCTTGTATATTTTACAGAATTATCCATTAGATTATGAATAATCACAGCAAGAATATTTTTACTGATTTTCACCATTAATTTTTCATCTACATTATTAACAATTGTCGTATTGTGATTGGCTGCAATCTCATCAAAAAGGATTTTCTTTTCCTGCACCAGATCACAGAAAGAATACAGCTCTGTTTCATCACTCCTGTATTCATTATAAATATCAGCATACTCTTTCAGTGTTTTTGTAAAATTGTACAGCTGGTTAGATGATTTGTAAATAGAATTAAGAATTCTTTCAGTACGGTAGGCATTCTTTTCATCATAGTCCAAGGCTTCTTTGCTGGTTAAAGCAATAAATTTCAATGGTGTGGTAATATCATGGGTAATTGTTCCGATGAGCTTTTTCTGCTGTTCAATTTCTTTTCCCAGCTTTATCTGAGTGATTTCCAGATTTTCTACAGTTTCTGAAAGAGTTTTGGTTCTTAAACGGATAATTTCTTCCAGCTCACGGTTTTTCTTTTTATGAAAGCTCGTCCTCCACCTTACGGATACATACAGTAAAAGAAGAAAGATAAAAACAATCAATAGTTTAAACCATAATGTCTGATAAAAAAAGGGAGGAATGATAATTTTAATTTTTTTGAAAACGTATTCCTGCTTATCAGAAACGAGCATCCTGACGATAAGATGATGGGTGCCATGGCCAAGATTATTGAGTAAAAACTTCCGGTCTTTTCCTACAGACAGCCATTTATTGGTTCCATCGTCATCCAGTTTTGCTTCAATGACAATATTATCAGGGTTTGCATAGTAAGGGACATCGATAAACAGTTCAACCTGTCTGTTCTCCTGACTCAGTTTCAGGACATCTGTAAACAATCTTTCTTTATCATCAACGAGAACCCTTTCTATATACATCGCTTCAGGATAATAACTTTTAACTTTCAGCGGGTTAAAAAATACCAGTCCGCTTAATGAAGGCAAAACAAAATCTCCGTTTTTCAATTTGTTGCTATTGATATTACTTCCTCCATTAAACTCGTTGGTACTAAAGCCGGCTTCTTTTGAATATCTGTAATAGTTCAATTTAAAATTCCTGTTTTGCAGGTATTTTAAAAGTATGCTTTCTCTTATTTTATACAATCCATTATTGGTTGGAATCCAGAAGTAACCATTAGGATCTTCCATCAGGGTATGCGGTGATAAAAGATTGCCTTCAGAATCACCCGGCAGCTTTATAAGACGGTTGTTTCTTAAAAGATAAAAACCTTTTCCAAGCGTGGTTACCCATATATTTCCGTCTGCAGTAAGTACGATATCACGAACTGATAATTCATTTTTACCGTTTAAACTATAGATTTTGTTATGATTGACGGATATTTTATACAATCCTTTTATCGTACCAACCAGAATATCTCCTGCTTCTGTCAATACCATTTTGGTTGGTTCGTTGGCAAACAGGTATTTTTTCTTTAATGACTTAAAAGGCCAGTTTTCATAAATGCTTAGTGTGCCTGTGAACTCGGTATTTCCTTTTTTTTGTTTCACTGCCAGCACGTAATATTTCCCATTGGCAAAGAAGAAATCATTCAACGTGTCTTCTCCGGTGGAAATACTTTGAAAATCTGTAAAATCAGACTTTTTACTGTATACAAAAAGAGTTTGTTCTCTCCGGGTTACGATATTGCCCTGTCTGTCAAAATTTAAAAAATACGATATACTTTTATCGAAGTTTTTGCTTTTAACCAATCCATAGCGGTTGTAGATTTCCCCTGCAGGATTAATTACACACGAATCATTATAAGGCTGGATCGCATAAAAAACAGCTGATGATTTTGGGATGTTCTTTTTCGAAGAGGTAAAATCTGTTAAGCTCACTATTTTGAGCCCGTCTGTACTGCTTCCAAGGTAAAGTTTTTTATATTTTTCATCATAATAAATGCACATCAGATTACTTTCGTCTATATGATCCAGCCGGATCAGTTTTGATAATTTAAGCGTTCCGCTATTGTAGATGCATCTGTAAAGGATATTATTATTCAGGACAAATCCTTGTCCATTGGTTCTGTTCCAGAAAATTTTGCTTCTGACATCCGCTACAATGGGCAGATCATAAGAACCGGTAATTTTCCCTTCTTCTATTTTTTTAACTTTTTTAGCATTCCGATCAATATAAAACAGAATATCTCCTATTGTAAAGGCATTTGGATCATTTTTAAAAAGCGGCTTCACGTCAAGTTTAACCTGTGATTTTGAAAGAAAATCTTCATAAACAAAGGAATTCTGTGTGATAAAATACCTTCCTTTTTTGAAGTCCATAAAAAAATAGACTCCCGGAGACGGACTGTAGCTGTAATTTGAAATACACAGATGATAGTTGATATTCTC
The DNA here is from genome assembly GCF_059587025.1 of Chryseobacterium sp. DZ-32. Classification (NCBI taxonomy): domain Bacteria; kingdom Pseudomonadati; phylum Bacteroidota; class Flavobacteriia; order Flavobacteriales; family Weeksellaceae; genus Chryseobacterium; species Chryseobacterium sp. DZ-32. The sequence continues at coordinate 177,437 of NZ_JCAIOM010000012.1, read as the reverse complement.
CCTAACAATAATTGTTGGACATCTTTTTATGTTTTTAAATACTTTTGGAATTTTTTGATGGATTAAAACCGTTTTTCCATCATCTACCGCCGTAAAAATACTGTCCTTATCAGCATCACCATAAAAATAGGTAAACCGCTGGCTATTGAGTGGAAATTTTTTATGAACAAAAAAATTAAGCCCGTCATATCTTACAATTCCGTTTTCTGTAGTCAGCCAGATAAAACCATATTTATCTTTTATAATATCTTTTACACTATTCTGAGGCAGTCCGTTATCTGTATTGAAAAACTGCACCGTGTATTGTTGAGAATAAAACAAAAGAAAAGCAAACAGAAAACCAACCGTAAGAATATTTCTACACAAAACCAATCATTTTTACCAATAGTGTAAAGATAATTTATTTAAAACACTTTATTGCTAAAATATAAGACATTACCTATAAAGTAGGTATTTTTCATGCTAAATATTTCCACAGACCGTAAATGAAGTTCAAAGGTCCCTTGTCTGGTTGATATCGGTAATCGCAAAGCCTTATGTATTCAAAACTGTTGATCACAAATCGGCATTTCTGAATTTCAGAAGTATGTTTGGAAATAGGAATGATTTTAATAAGTTGCCCGATAAAGTATTTGCCGCATCAGAAAAGAAATAGTAAAAATTGGGCTATTGATCTCCGAAATAACGGAGGTGGAAACTCTATGCTTATTGATAAAATCTTGGAATATATTAAAGATCATCAAAAATAAATGCGGAGACTAATTGATAATCTCCCCATTATGGTTTTCCAGCTTTTCGCGGAATCTCTGAAGATCTTCAGGAGCTGGTCTGGTCCAATCTGTCACTTCTCCGATAATTTTCAAAGGCATTTCGGAACGATAAGAGCGGGTGGGATTTCCAGGAAATTTCTTATCGGTAACATTGGGATCATTCTCAAAATTTCCTGTTGGTTCTACAATATACACACGTTCTGTGCCCTCTCCTTTTGCTAATGCGGCGGCAAGTCCTGCTCCGTTTACCAAAGCGGTAAAATAGATATGATTCATTTTCAGGTCAGACTGATAATTGGAACTTCCGCCTGCTTTCAGTAAATCTCCTATTTTTAAATCTGCTTTTGTTCCGTGATAAAAAGGTCCTTTATCGGACGGATGGTTTTTTAACTGTAATGCCAGTTCCGCATTCTTTTTTGACATTTCTGTATCTCCCGACTTCTCCCAGCATTGAGCAATATTCTGATAAAGAGCGGGCAATGCACTTTTAACGGTATCATCATTAATTTTTAAAGCAAATTCTAAAGAAGTTTCAAGCCATTTCAACTGATCCTCAGTGGTTTTCTGGTTACGTGACAGATAATAAGCTGCCAGAAACTTTTCATGGTCATCCGTAGCTTCTTCCCAGGCTTGCAAAAATAATTCACCTGCTTTTTCAGGCATTCCTTTGTCTTCAAAATCCATTCCTTGCAGACAAAGCTTAATTACAGGATTAAAAGGAGAAAATTCCATGTTTAATTTTTTATTTCAAATCTAGTGTATTCTGTTGGAATTGCCGGGACAAAACATTAATCATAAAAAAGAGCTGTAACATATTGTATTACAGCTCTTTAGTGGAGAATACGGGATTCGAACCCGTGACCTTTTGACTGCCAGTCAAACGCGCTAGCCAACTGCGCCAATCCCCCGTATTTTTGTTTTTAAAGCGGTACAAAAGTAAGTATTTAAATGGTATTTGCAAATATTTTATCGTTTTTATTGAAATAAATTAGCTTTAATCTTCATAAAACTTGAATTGCCCATTGAATAACTACCAATTACCACTATTTTTGTCCGAAATTATATTACCTTATGCAGCTCTACACAGAAAGATTAGTTCTACGGGACATTACGATTGAGGATCAACAAGACATTTTCGACTACCGTTCCGATGCTGAAGCCAATAGATTTCAAGGCTGGATCCCTGAAACGCTGGAAGAGGTGGAAAATTTTATCCTGAGAAATACTAAAGAATTCAACCAGCCTGAAAGCTGGTATCAGCTGTTAATTACGGATAAAGAAACAAAAACGGTTATCGGAGATATCGGAGTTCATTTTACCGGAGATGAAAATGCACAGGTAGAACTGGGAATTACATTAAATACGTCTTTTCAGGGAAAAGGATATGCTTCTGAGGCTTTAAAAGGCATCATAAGTCACCTGTTTGATGATTTACATAAACACAGAATTACAGCGTCTGTGGATCCGGACAACACAGCTTCTATTCTATTGATGGAAAGAATCGGTTTACGAAAAGAAGGTCATTTTGTAAAAAGTCTGTTCTGGAAAAATAAATGGGTTGATGACGTTATTTATGCGATTCTTCGGGAAGAATGGCCTGCCAGATAAGAATACAACTCCTTTCCGGGGATCAATATCACCATCAACAGTTCCGGCCATCTATTTTTACAAAAGTAACAACAGAAATCAACTTACAGTACTGTATATTTTTCGTAAAATGGAGTGAGTTTTGTTCTTACGATAATTAAAGTGACTAAGTCATTGCATATTAAGCAGGATATGATCATTGTCCTGTACCATTCTTTAATTGTAACCGTAATCCAGTTATCATTTTCTACCAATGGATACCTCTCTTTTTTAAAATACATAATTACATGATCCTTCCTCTTTCCGTTGAGTGAAAATAAGTCTTTCATAATGTTTTTGTAATCTGGTTGCTCTTATTTTAGCAGGTGTTATGTTGGGCTTACTTCAGGCTTTAGTTTATTCCAAATATAGTGAAATAATTAAAACTTATTGTACAATATTCACCGTAAAGAATATTATTAACAAAATATTCACATAAAATACTTATTAAAAGAAATATTTTCTGAAACTTTAACTCAGAAAGAAAAGTCCAGATCATCTGCAGAAGGCCTGAAATTGGAATGCATAGCTGCGGTAAAATAATCGCAAAATATCTGATACACTGCAGAATCAGTATCGGTTGCCTGGATTCCCAACTGTGTATAAACAGTAAGGATCTGACGGGATAATTTTTGAACCAGCTCTACTCCATACTGATGAATCACGTGTTGTTTATCCTCCGGAATCTTTTTGTGATCACCGAGTATATTTTCTACTTCTCCGGCAATTTGCAATACTTTTTCCAAATGCTTTTCAACAGACTCTGCGAAACTTTTGAAATGGATCTCAGGACGAATATATTCTGCTTCTTCAATAAAATGAGAAGCCATTCCCAAATAGTTGACCAACAGTGTCAAGTCTGCAAAAATCCGAAAAGGAATAGTGTCCAGAATATCATTGGTGAAAAAAGTATCGTAAACAAAACTATAGTCTTCATTAACGAGCACATTTTCAACAATGAATGAATAGGTGCCACTGGCCTTCATTCCCATAGATTTCCAGTTGGGAATAACCTCAGCGTGTTCTTTCGAAATAATAAATGATCGAATTATTCCATTGCCATGACCATCCATTAAAGGTTTTCCGTTTTCTGTAATTTTTGCATTCAATGTAAAATGGGTAAGATGAGGTGCTCCTGTTGCAAAATTCCATGAACCGTTGATCAGATAAGTGCTGTCATCCTGTTTTTCTGCCGTCCCGCCAACCATTCCGCTTCCTCCAAAGCAGGTTTCAGAATGAGTGAAGAGTAACTGAGCAATTTCAGGCTTGATATTTCTGGAAAAGTAATTGGCACCGGCACAAAGTGTCAGCATCCAGCCAAAGCTTCCATCGGTTTCTGCACAGCCAAATAAGGCGTTAAGTCCTTCTTCAAAACGATAGCCGAGTCCTCCATATTTTTTGGGGACCCATATTTTAAGCAGTTCTTCTTCACGAATATGCTGCATTACTTTATCAGAAATTACAGGGGCTCCATGAAGTTCCCGTCTGATCTCTTTAGTACTCAGCATTAGCTTTCGATTTAATAATTTTTTGCCACTCTATATATCCGGAAATGGCTACTAAAAATAAGAATGACATCAAAACAGCATAGAGATACAATTCTTTATGAATCATTAAAGGAATAGAAATGATATTACTGACATTGAGTATCACCCAGTTTTCAATTTTCCGTCTCGCCATCAGCCACATTCCCGCCCAGGCAAAAGCACTCACCAGAGAATCCCAGATAGGAACATCCGAGTCTGTAAAATGGGGCAGAAAAGACCAGAATAAGATAAAAGTTCCCAGAACAATTCCTCCCGTAATCCATTTTTCTGTGGTGGTGGTAACAGAGATTTCCATTTCTGATTTCTGCTTTCCGAATTTCCAATATAACCATCCATAGATGCTCATGATCAGATAATAAAGATTTAAGGTAAATTCAGCGTACAGCTTGGAAGTAAGCATCACATACAGCGTAAGCAGAATACCTGCAATTCCGAAAAGATAGTTGTTGACATTGTTTTTACGGGCCAGTAAAACCTGGATTACTGAAAATAATACTCCGAACCATTCCGGTAAGGTAATTTGTTTTAAAATGTCCTGCATCATATTAATTATTAGAAATCAAATGATGAGATGATCAGTAAGCAATCCCTACGCCGGCATTATCCGGATCAGGTGTGGAAATACATTCCTGGGTATCATCTCAGCCACCGTTATCTGTAGCACCCCATTGTTGGGCAAAGGTGCAGCTTTTTGTTGAAAAAAGAAAGGACTTTAGCCTATTATTTTTGAGATATGATCAGGATTATAAAGAGTCCGTCAGGTAAGTTTTAATTTTATAGCTCACTTTAAAAATTATATTATGGATCATCAGCAGGAAATATCAGTACTTAATGACTTACTACACATTACCAACGACAGAAAGGAAGGCTTTGAAAAAGTTGAGGGAAAAGTATGGGAAATGTATCCGGATGTAAAAGATGAGTACGAACATATGATTTCGCAGTCGAAAATCATGAAAAATGAACTGATCAACCTCATCACAGAAAAGCAAGGCACTCCGGAGGACTCAACGTCCATGGCAGGAGCTGTTCACAGAACTTGGATTGACATTAAAAATTCTTTTACCATGGGAAATCTCATAGAATCTACATTAGAAAATGTGGTATTTGGCGAAAAAGCAGCTATTGAAGCTTATCAAAATGCCCTGGACACAGGTGAGCTCAGCCCAAAAAGTACTGAGATTGTGTCTGAACAGCTTCGTATCCTTAAAGATTCTTACAGACAATTCAAGAAAATTGAAGAATATAAAAAGAAAGAATAATCAAAAAACTCCTCTTAAAAAGAGGAGCTTACTATAATCAAGAACAAAATAATATTTAATCAATTCAAAATTATTAAATATTGTATGCTCATACTTATGATGCAGGTCATAAAAACTCAATATTATTTGACCACATTTTTAGCTTTTTCCGATTCCTGCAAATGATGTTCAAGTGTCGGAAGGGTTTTCGCTGCGAAAGATTTTAATGAGGCTTCTGTTCCTTCTGACACCTCTTTTTTGAATGCTTCTACATCTTCCTTGTGGTCACTGACCATTAAATCTGTATATTTTTTGTCAAAGTCTTTACCTTTCTTAGCTTTCAGGTCATCATACATCTTCTGCTTTTCGGCATCCAGACTTGTGGGTAAGGTATACCCTATTCCTGATGCCCAATTCTTAAGCTCGTCGTTCGCTTTGGAATGATCGGTTACCATCATTGCTCCCAAAGATTTTACCACTGAGTTTTCAGCGTTTGTTGCGGCCAGTTTTCCCATCATTACCTCCATCAGTCCTCCTATGGCTGCAGCATCCGCAAACTTTTTGTCCTGATCGCTGAGAGTACTTTTCTGATCTTTGGTGTCTGACATTTTGGTGGAGTCGCTTACCGTCATCCCGGATTCTGCAGGGGCAGACATTGTGGTACTTTCCTCAGATTGACTCGTGGTTGTCGGTTCGTTTTTTTTGCAGGCCGTTAAAGCAGCTAATGCAAAAATTGTTACTACAAGATTTTTCATAATAATAAATTTTAAGTGGTGATATTAATGAAGTCAAACAATGACTTTGTTTATAAATGCAACAATTTATCTGCCAAAAACCGATTACAACACTTCTAACCTAATCATAAAACATTATGAATAAATACCTTACAACTTATTAACCAACCGGAATGTAAGATTAATACGCTCCTTCATAGCGGTTAGAGACTTGGCAATACGATGTTCCCAGTTTTCCTGAAGGTCTCCTTTCATAATCAATAATGATCCGTGAGGAAGAGGCAGGCTGTATTTACTCTGATGATGGTCTTTTTTCCTGAAATCAAAATTTCTGGTCTGCCCCAGACTTACTGATGCAATCACCGGACGTTTCCCATATCTGCTTTCCTTATCCCGATGCCAGGCAACAGAATCGTTATGATCTCTGTAAAGGTTCAACAATACGGAATTGAATTGATAGCCAAATGTTTCTTCTATTCTTTGTTTTAAAGAAAACAGTTCGGGTGTCCAATGATGGGCATCCAGTTCATTGTCTGAAGGATAGGCATTTTTCTCATCTCCATACCAGGCGGTTAAGCGAGGTGTGAGAACCATCTTATCATACATTTTCTGGGTACGTTGTTTCCAGGGAGCTGTTTCAAGCAGATGAATTTTAAGGCGGTCAGCTTCTTCCTGATTCAGGAAATGTTCTCTGTATTCCAGAAGGTCTTTTGTAAATTCGTACAGATCTGCTGAGTCGAACAGGCTAAGTTGGGTCATTTTTAAACTTTATAAATGGTAGAATACAGTTTTCTTTTACAGTATAAGAGTTTTGTTATTCAATTACAGTTCATTTAAAAAAACTAAATTGATACAAATTATATCCACAAATATACTACAACTGATACAAAATCAACCAAGATAAAAATGTTGCATTTTAAACCTTTCCGGATTTCAATAAAAAGGAGACCTGATTTTTTCAGGTCTCCTTTTTAAAGATTGTATTTACATGGCTTTGCTGTTAAGATTGGTATCAGCAACTTTTGTAAGCAGTTCATCACATTTTTTTTCTTCTTCCAATGTGCTTAAAAAGTTTTTAAGACACTCTTCTTCCTTCAATACTTTTGCGAATGCTGCCAGTGTTCCATAAGTAGCAATTTCATAATGTTCAACTTTTTGCGCTGCTGCAATAATGCCCGCATCTCTTACTGCTCCCGGTTCTGTCTCTTCCATAATGCTCTTTCCTTCATCCAGCAATCCCTGCATAGCATCACATTTTTTTGCCTGGGCTTTTTTTCCTAATGCTTTAAAACATTCTTCCAATCTTTCCACATGGCCTTCTGTTTCCGTGATGTGCTTATCAATGCCTTGTTTAAGCTTTTCACTGGTTGCATTTTTCATCATTGCCGGCAGCGCTTTCAGCAGTGCTTTTTCAGCCCAGTAAATATCTTTCAGCGCATCTTCAAAAAGATCTTCCAAACTTTTGGCTGCATTTTTTTTAGCCGGAGTTTTTGCTTTTGCTGGTGTTGCTTTTTTGGCTGGTGTTTTTTTGGTTGCCGTTTTAGTTTCCATATTATAATAATTTAGTGATTGATTGGTGGTAAATCTGCAACTATAAGACCATTTTTGTCCAAAATACTGAGATGTGGTATCTAAAATTACAGGAGCTTATATGGTAAGTTAAAATTAGAATAGCTGTTCGCAGAGAATAAAAGGCCTGAAAATTTGCCAATCATTACGGTGTTTGTTTTTTTACCCATATACTTACCGAACCCGAATTTACAGTAAACACCGCTTTCCCGTCTTTATCCGTATAAATTTCTTCATGACGGTTCTTTAAAAAATCGGTATAAACCGAATCCGCATGTTCTTTTCCCAATTCTATTTCTTTATAACCTTCTTCGCTATTAGACATGATTACAATGCAGCCCGCATGCTTTTCATCTCCTTTCCGTACAAAAGCTACACAGTTGGGATGATCAAAATAATCGGTCTGTTTACCATATGCAAAAAGCTTTCTCGCTTCAAGCAAACCAGGAAGTTCTTCAACCTTCGGCATGATGATATGCACTTCCTGCTCATCCTTTATATCGATATAGTCTGCACCAAAAAGATCGGGATAAAAGATGCAGGGATAAGCTTCATCGGTAAGAAGAATAATAGCATAAGCCAAGGGTTTGAACCAGTCTTTCACCGCAGATTCAAGAGCCTGAAGCTGCTGTGTATCGTGATTTTCAACAAAAGAAACTGAGAATACCGGTTTCTTCTCCAGGAAGCTTCCTTTTAAAATCCGGCTCATATCGTAATCTTTACCATCCTGTGATGCTTTAAAGAAATTATAATGCAACGGAGCATCAAAACAAGAGATAAGATCAGACATTTTATCGGAAAAATACTCAATTTTTTCTGCCTCGTCTTTCCAGAATTCGCCTAAAACAAAACATTCAGGATTTACTTCTGTTTTAATATAGGAGATCCAGTCTTTCAAAAAGTCTGAGGAGATATGTTTTAAGGCATCCAATCTGATTCCGTCTACTTTCGTTGTTTCCATATACCATCTGATCCAGTTTTTCATTTCCTCCACAACATAAGGATTACGGTACTCTATGTCAGCTCCCATCAGATAATCATAATTACCGAACTGATGACTTACGGCATCTGTCCACTCCTCACCATATTCATTATGGATTTTAAAAACACCCTTCATCTCCTCTCCTTCTCTGATCACATAATCAATACCGCTGAAACAGTGATGATCCCATATAAAGTTCGAATACACTCCTTTTCTTCCCGGAAAAGTAAATTTCGTATAGGCTGAAACCTCCATATTTTCGGAGATTCTTTCATTACGGTTTTCTTCATTCAGCTGATGTACCATAATCTTTTCTTCTTCATCTCCTCCCATCCTATGGTTTAAAACGATATCTGCATATACAGACATCCCCGCTTCATGCGCTTTCTCTATAGCCATTAAATATTCAGCTTTCGTCCCGTACCGGGTTGGTATGCAACCTTTCTGATCAAATTCTCCCAAATCATAAAGATCATAGACATCATAACCACGGCCTTCCATATTGAGACTGCATTTATTGGCAGGAGGAAACCAGACGGCAGTAAACCCCAAATCTCTTAAATATTCTGCTTTTTCAGCAAACTCATTCCATAGGTTCCCGGGATGGTACCAATGGAAAAACTGAATAATAACTCCATTCATATCCGTTAAGATTAACCGTTAACAATTAAACCTCCATTAGGATGAAGAACCTGTCCCGTTATCTGTGATGAAGCATCTGTGGCAAGAAATAGAAAACTTGCTGCCACTTCTTCGGTAGAAGCATTACGTTCTAGCGGCGGTTTATTCTGATCTTCATCTTCTTCCCCAAATGTTTTTTCCGTGAGCGGCGTAGCTACCGGTCCGGGTGCAACAGCATTCACCCGTATTCCTTTAGGTTTAGCCTGCATTGCCAGTGAACGGGTGAACGAAACGATAGCGCCTTTGGTTGCTGAATAATCCAGTAATTCTTCATGTCCCAGATAGGCAGTAGCTGAAGTAGTATTGATAATAGAATCTCCTTGTTTTAAATAAGGGAATACGATCTTTGTCAGAAGGATCATTCCAATAATGTTGGAATCGAAAGTCTTGCGGATATCCTCCTCTTTAAGATTTTCTATACTTTCACAGGGAACCTGGGTTCCGGCATTATTGATCAGGATATCTATTCCTCCTAATTTGGATACGACTTCATTAACAACAGATTCACAAAATTTGCTGTCATTAATATCTCCTTCAAACGAAAGAACTTTTCTTCCTGTTTTTTTTATTTCATCCACTGTTTTCATGGCATCTTTGGCATCATGATAGTGTATGAAGGCAATATCAGCTCCTTCTTTAGCAAATAAAAGAGCGATGGCTTTACCAATTCCGCTGTCTGCTCCTGTAATAAGAACAGATTTATTTTTCAGTTGTAAATCTTTCATAGTGTGATTATAGTTTATTATTGAAATAGTTTTATTCTTTGTTTTTCCGGTTCTTATCCAGTTCCAGCTTAAAACATCCCAGGATGAATTCACTGTAATAGAGCTGGGCATTAACAGGTTTGGTTCTGGAGTGCAGATCTAATTTCTCTGAAAGAACTACTTTTCCTTTGTGGGCAATGGCAAAGTAAGCGAAGAGCTTCCCTTCTGATTCTTCCACCGGAATGGCATATCCTGTAACTCCAATAGACCAGTCGGTTTTGTAGAGTTTACCTGCCTGCAACGCCATTGTCTCAGCAATATGAGGAGAAACAGAGTTATATTGTCTGGCTTCCAGAGCATCTACATCAAGAAGATTTACCTTTTCTTCTAAAGTATACGCTGTCATGCCGCCTTTAAAAAATTGGGAGGCATCCTTCATCTGGGAAAACGAAAACTGTAAAAATCCGGCTGTAACACTTTCAGCCGTTGAAACGGTTTCATCTCCTGAAAGAAGATACTCTCCGATACGCTTAAACAGTTTCTCGAGTTCTATGACGAAATGCACGATGGATTTCACTGACAGTGAATCAGCGTGGGCAATTTGAGAAGATTTTAAAATCATGCTGTATATATTATAATAGTATTAAGACTATTGTTGCACGGGATCCTGTGAATGTTCTTTTTCTTGGGATAGTTGTCCAAGTTTCTCATAATATTTGTGAAGCTTGTCCAGTTCTTCTTCCGTCAGATCTTCAATATCCACCAGTCTGTTACTGGCTTTTTCGTAGGACGCTATCAATTCGTTGAGTTTTATCTGAATAGCCTTAGAGTCTTTATTCTGAGTTTTCTGAATCAGAAATACCATTAGAAAAGTTACAATTGTGGTTCCCGTATTGATAACAAGCTGCCAGGTTTCAGAATACTTGAAAAGAGGTCCACATACAGCCCAGACAATAACCAGTAAACTTGCTGTAATAAAAGCACCCGGACTTCCGGTTATACAGACAACACGATCTGAAAACCTTTCAAAAAAATTTTTTTTCATAAATAACACGATTTTGAATAAAATGGTAATACAAGTTATCAAAACAACAGTATAAAAATTATGACTCAAGTCACCTATGCCTTTTATGACTTAGCTATTATTATAGTATATTTTCCAACAATATTGAGTTTTGTTTAAAAATGTGGAGAACCGCATAATTATTTTTACCCGTTAAAAACAAGCCATTCTTTTATCATTTTCTATTATAACAAACTGTAAACTAAATATGTAGAATAATTAACACATTGCAAAAAGTGAGAAATAAAGCATATTCCAACAACTGAATAAAATCACTTCGTTAAGATTTAATACTTAATTAAAAAATAATTATCCATCTTTGCAGCCTTAAAAATCAAACACGCTAGTTTATTTCATGAGCATTACTTTTAAAAAGCGACTTATTATAGCGCTTGTATTACCTACGGCCGCCATATATTATGGGCAGAGTACGAAGGATTCTTTAGAGAAATCCAAATCTATTGATGAGGTTATGTTGGTAGGTAGAAACCTTTCCCAAACAGCCAAAGAGAGAAAAACACCTGTTGCGGTTTCCAACATTAAGGCTGCAGAAATTCAGGAGAAACTGGGAAACAGAGAATTCCCTGAAATTATGAAGTCTACTCCATCCGTTTACGTAACGAAAGTAGGTGGAGGATTCGGAGACAGCAGAATCAACATGAGAGGTTTTGACGGAGCTAACATTGCGGTAATCATCAACGGACAGCCGGTGAATGACATGCAGGGAGGTACCGTGTATTGGTCCAACTGGACCGGTTTGGCTGATATTGCCAGCAATATTCAGATTCAGAGAGGATTGGGTGCTTCTAAATTTGTAGTACCTTCTGTTGGAGGAACGATCAATATTGTTACCAAAGCTACCGATTCCGAGCAAAAAGCAATGGTGAAAGGAGAAGTTGGAAACGATAACTACTCCAGAATTTCTGCCATGTACTCTTCAGGGTTAAAAAACAAGTGGGGAACAACCGTATTGCTTTCCCGCTGGCAAGGTGACGGATATATCAACGGAACAAAAGGAGAAGGTTATTCATGGTTTTTCTCAACAGGATTTAAGCCTAATGACAAACATGCATTCAATTTAATTGCAACCGGAGCACCACAGGTACACGATACGAGAAGGTCTTCTGCAACCGGAGCCAATGTTGCCACTTTACAGCAATTTGGAACTTACGGAAGAAGATATAACCCTCAAACAGGAATGCTGAATGGTTCTCAATTCAATTTAGCTCCTAATTTCTATCATAAGCCTATCGCCTCTTTGAACTGGGACTGGACCATGAATGACAACCTGAAGTTATCTACAGTGGTTTACGGCTCATGGGGACGCGGTGGCGGCGGTACCGGACTTAACGGTTCTATCAAAAACACTGCAGGACAAACCATGAATTTCATGAATTATGGTGCAGGAGGAGACGGTACCATCAACTGGGATATGATTTACCGTTATAACAGAGGCGGTATGGTGACGGATTATAATGGAAATAGCTTCCAGAAATCTACTTTTACGGCTCCTGTAGGCTCTCCTGGTGATTATAACGGACAATATGTATCTACTCTGAACGGAACCACTGGTATCGTAAGAAAGCAGAGTATCAATGCTCATGACTGGTATGGCGTAATTGCAGACCTTAATTACAAAAAGAACAACTGGACTTTCAACGGAGGTATTGATCTTAAAACGTACAAAGGAGCTTTGTATGACATTGTAACTGATATGTTAGGATCTGATGCGCTATTTGTTCCTACTACAGCCAATGCTCCAAAAGGATATTATATTAATCAAACTGTAAAACCGGAGCCGCTTACCAAGCTTAAAGATGCTCAGAAAGTATCCATACACAACGAAGGTCTTGTAAAATGGGCAGGTATCTACGGTATGGTTGAATACAGCTCTGAAAAGCTAAGTGCATCCGTTCAGGGATCTGTTTCCGAGCAATATTACAAGAGAAGAGACTATATGCTATATACTCCTGGAAATCAGGAGACAAAATGGTATCATAAAACAGGTTATATTGTAAAAGGAGGTGCCAACTATAATATTGACGACCACCACAATGTATTTTTCAATACAGGAGTTATCTCAAGACAGCCTTTATTCAATGCATTATTCCCGTCTAACCAGAATATCTATAATGATGCTAAGAATGAAAGAATCTTCTCTGTGGAATTAGGATATGGTTTCAAATCGCGTTATATAGATATGAACATCAATGCTTACAGAACGCAGTGGGATGACAGATTTATCTCAAGAACATTCAATGCTACAGCGGCAGATGTTGCTAAATTCCCTCAGCTTAACCTTGGAAGTGCATATTTCTACAATGCTCTGAACGTAGGTCAGCTCCACCAGGGAATCGAATTGGAAGCAAAAGCCAGACCTTTTACGAATCTAAGATTAAGAGGAATGGTATCAATGGGTAACTGGAAATATAAAGGAAACGCTAACTTCAATATTCTTGATGTTCAGAACAATCAGGAAATAGCAGGAGCAACCGGAATGATCAATATCAAAGACCTGAAGGTTGGAGATGCGGCCCAGACAACAGCAAGCATCGGAGCTGATTACAATATTACCAAAGCTTTCAGTATCGATGCCAACTGGGAATATTATGACAAACTGTATGCTCAGTTCAACCCGATCAACTTCCTTACTGAAGCGGCAAGAGAAAAAGGAATTGTAAAATTGCCAAGCTATCATTTATTTGATGTAGGAGCTTCTTACAAATTCACGCTTGATGCGAAAAAATCTTTGACATTGAGAGCGAACGTATACAACTTATTCAACAAATATTATATTTCTGAATTAAGCTCCAATATCTTTGCAGGCGATAAAATTGCCAATGGCCCGGATGCCGGAAAAACATATCAGGAAGCTGGCAGAGTGTATCAGGGTGTTGCAGACGGTAATACAGGATTCCTTGGTTTCGGAAGAACCTGGTCTGTTGCAGCGACTTTGAGATTCTAATACAATATCGTTTCAATAATGAAACTATTAAACAGGCTGTTCCTTTTTGGATCAGCCTGTCTTTATATCTATTAATCATCAATAAAAAATTAAAAATTTTTTGGCTTCTTATTCTGAGCAGCCTGTTTTGCGATTTCGTCAACACGTTTTTTTCTTGTTTCAGGTCTTTTGGCCAACACAATCCATTGAAGCAGCATTTTTTTTATGGACTTGCTCAAGCTTTGAAAATAGGCTTCAGAGCCTTCATGAATTTTAAATGCTTCATTCAGATCTTCCGGAATTATCAGGTCTTCCACACTGTCTAAAATAGTCCAGGAGCCGTTTTCTTTGGCAATTCTGATGGTTTCAAATCCCGCTTTCATCATCAGATTATTTTTGATCAGCTTCTGAACCTTCTCTTTATTGATTTTAGACCATGTACTCTTCGGCTTGCGTCTGCTGAATAACTGCATAAACGAGCCTTCATCAATAGTCTTTCTTGTGCTGTCAATCCAGCCAAAACAAAGCGCTTCATCTACCAGTTCGCTCCAGGAAACATTGGGTAAATTGGATTTTCTGGTATTGCAGATCAGCCATACCGATTGTTCTGTATGATGATTCTCTTCCAGCCATTGCCGCCATTCTGCCCTGGTATTAACATTGAAAGTTTGTTTCTCTGCAATTTTTCCCATAGCTTTTATTTTATTGATGATGTAAAATTAAAATACTTTAGTGACAATAGTTTGTCAGTATTAAATATTTAATTTCATAATACGCAAACTTATCTTCAAGAAATAAATTATAAATTAGGCAAAATAAATCATTAAAAAACATTCTATTTTTTTCACTTGGATATGGACAGAGAAACTATAGATTATATGATCAGATATTTTAGCAAATTAATGACCAAGGATGAAGCTTTAGCACTGAATCATCATATGTATACTTTGAAGAGCTCTGAAAATACACGTATGAGAAATATAATGATTGAGCGAGGCTGGATAAATTCTGATCCTGAAGTCATACAACTATTAGAACATGGATATGAAGTTTTTGAACAAAATGTTGTAACCCGGATCATGAAAGAAACTCCTGAAAAAGTTTTTTTCAACAATTGTCCTAAATGCCACAAACTAGCCCGTACTCCACGTGCAAAGCAATGCAGATATTGTGGATATAACTGGCATCATTTAACGGTTGCTCAATTTCAACTCAATAATACATTTCAAGTTACAGGAAGAAATTTTTTCTTAATAGGAAAAATTGAAGAAGGTAAAATAAAAGAAGGACAAAGAATAGATTTAAGAATATTGGGTCTTAATAAAAAGCCTAAAATTCAATCCATTGAATTTGCCCTTACACGTCAAGGCGGAAAAGCGTGGGAAGATATTGCACTGGGCATAGATGAGCTAACTGCAGAAGATAAAGAATATTTAAAAAATATCATGCCTGTCAGAGATCCACTTGACATCATAATAGAATAAATTATTTTTTCGAGTTCTTCACCTGCAATGCTCTCTGATAAAAGGACTGATTGGCAATTTTCTCTTCGGCTTCATCAATGGCAGTCAGCAGATTATTTTTATTGTCTGCAATATCACCTAAAATCTGGGACATCAGTTCCCAAACGGGTTTCATTTTTTCAATGAGCTCCTGCCCTTTTGAAGTGAGTTTAAAAAGCCTTTTGCGCTCGTCCTGTTTATCTTTTTCCCATTGGATCAACTCCTGCTTTTCAAGTTCTTTGAGCAGTGTTATGGTGGATGGATGGGTATATCCTATTTCGTTGGCTATTTCTACTACACTTGCTATTTCTTTTTTATAAATCGTGAAAATAACCGGAAACCATTTCAGCTCAAAATTGATTCCAAATGCTTTATAAATCAATGCTCCATCTTTCCTCAATTGTTCACTGAGGCGGTGTAGCCTTGTGGATATGGCAAGAATTCCTGCTTCGTTGATTACATTCATATTCAGTCGAGATTTAAGTGGTAAAAAACATCATCGGCACTCATTAAAGGAAATTTCGCAGGAAGATTGCTTTTTTCAATCTTTACAAAATGATTCCTTTCATAGAAACGCCGGGCTGCTTTCAGTACCGTTATGGTTCCCAGATATAGATCATCAATTCTGTTTTCACGGCAGAAAGAAATTAAAACTTCCAGTAATTCTTGCGCAATATTCAGTTCTTTTCCTCTGAATTCCTTTTTAACAAACATTTTCCTGATGGCTCCTGCCCTTTCGTCAAATTTAACCAAAGCGATAGAACCTACCAGCTCACCATCTGCAAAAGCGCCCCAAAAGTTACCTCCGGCTGCTGTGTAAAAACTTTCTATCTGCAAAAGGTCAGGCTGATCTTCTATGGTAATCGGAATATTAAACTCTTTCTGCTGGATCGTCAAAATCAAATCAATGGCTTGTTCCGAATAAGAATTTCCTATGGGTTGTATTTCTAATTTCATAGTGTTCACCTTTTAAAGCACAAAACTACGTAGTTGAATACATAAATACAAATCAATTCTACTTTTTAAAAAATTTTAACACTAAATTTTCAAAACCGGAATTTCTACATGATGATATTTATGTAATTTTCTCAAAAAATTAATACCATTCAAAACTTTACTTTAACAATGAAAATAGAAAACATAAAACCTTTTAACGGACAGCATTGTGAAACGACCGCAACGGGAACATTATTACAACAAATCGGGATCGACCTTTCCGAACCAATGCTTTTCGGATTGGGTGAAGGGCTGGGCTTTATCTATTGGAACATGAAAACAATGGACTTCCCTTTCATTGGAGGAAGGATAAAACCTGACCTGCTCACTCAAAATTTAGCCAGAAATCTGAATCTGGAATTAACCATAAAGGAAACTTCTTCACAACAAAAGGCCTGGGATCAGGTAAAAGAACTTCTCGATGACGGACAGGCAGTAGGATTGAAAATGGATTGCTATCATCTGGAATATTTCTCAAATCCTTTCCATTTTGCAGGACATTATGCCGCCATTTATGGTTATGATGATGAAAATGCTTTCCTGATTGATACCAGACAACAAGGCGGACAAGTACAAACATCTTTAAAAAGTCTGGCTATGGCCCGTTCTGAAAAAGGCCCGATGGCTTCCAAAAATATGTATTATACCCTCAGGAACACAGACAGAAAATTTGATCTGGAAAAAGCCATATCCGCCGCAATCAGAAATAATGCGGCCGAATACCTAAATCCACCCATTACCAATATTTCTTACAAAGGGATTTTAAAAACAAGTACTGAAATTGTCAAATGGTTCAATACAAGTAAAGATATTGAAGGAGAATTTAAGCAAGCGGCTTTACTAATGGAAAAAGCAGGAACCGGAGGTGCATTGTTCAGAAATTTATACCGTGATTTTTTGAAAGAAAGCTATGAACTCCTTCAGCTTGATCCTTTAAAATCAGGCTATGAAGCCTTCACTGAAATTGCCGGACTCTGGACAAATGTGTCTCAGCTGTTTGAAAAAGTAAGCCAGACAAAGGAAATTCAATATATTCATCAGGCTTCGGATATTTTAAAAGAGATATCTGGAAAAGAAAAAAGAACTATGGAGATATTAACAACTTTATAGCTGGAAAAGAAACGGGTACTCCTGTTATAATAAATTCACAAAATAATGAATAATATTAACACCCATCAACAAATCGATAAATAAAAACATACAAACACATAAAAAAAGCTAAAACAATAGATTATTCGTAAATTATATCGCGATTATATGAAAATAATTTATATTTTTATATAATAAATTTTAAATAATACAATGATGAAAAATCTAAAATTAATTGCAATCGCATTAGGGATGCTATCTCTGTCTTCATGTAACAGAAATGAAGAAGAACAAAATACTCAGCAGCCTAAGCAGGAAAATCAGGCAATGCGTTCCTTAGGAGCAATCCTGGTAGATGACAAAACTTACAGTTCATTTGCTAAAGCTGATATAGATGCATTAACTATAAAATTTAAGGGCAAATCGGCAGAAACGCTTATAGCTTCTATTCCATCAAGTTATACCATACCCAACACTCCTCCAATAGTAAATCAGGGACAGGAAGGTTCATGCGTTGCATTTGCTACAGCTTATGCTGCTGCAAGTATTCTGGAATATAATTTTAAAGGGATAACAACCCCAAGAAGCCCTGAGTACGTATATAATCAGATAAAGATAAATGGCTGCGCTAATGGAACTTATGCATCCAGTGGATTAAATTTAATAAAAGATCAGGGAGTTTGCAGCTGGGATGAAATGCCCTACACAGATGTAGAGTGCTCTACACAGCCCAATGCAACACAAAAAAGTGCAGCAAGTACTCATAAATTTACAACCTGGGCTACTGTAGATAAGACCAATATCACCAATGTAAAGACACTTTTAAGCATGAATTTACCAATAATTATTACGGTGACGGTAGATGGAAGCTTTGATAGTTTAAGCTCGGCAAACAATTGGATATGGAAAAGTCATTCTGGTGCTGTAAGAGGAGGACATGCCATTTGTGTAGTGGGTTATGACGATGCTAAACAAGCTTTTAAAGTACAAAATTCCTGGGGTACCACATGGGGAAACAATGGATTTTTCTGGATAGACTATGCATTTTTTGCCAAGGCTAGAAAAGGAGCTATAAATGAATCTTATGTAGCCTATGTTCAATAAAAATTAACTTTGAGTAAGTCTCCTATGTTTGTATTGTCAGATATAGGAGACAGTCTCATTTTTATACTTTTAAAACCTGATCATTTATTTTTTACAAATAATAACAACACTGGTAAAATCAGATTAATATTGTCAATAAAAAAACGTATGCCATTCCTGACATACGTTTTTATGATATTACATTGCTGAAGCGGTTATTTCCAGCCTCCGCCCAAAGCCTGATAGAGCTCTACGGCTGCTTTCATTTTACTGTATCTTGCATTGGAAATGTTAAGTTCTGCATTCAATGAATTCACACTTGCATTCAATACTTCAAGATAGTTGGCCATCCCATAGTTCACCAGCTCCTGGGAATAGTCAACTGATTTTTTGTAGGCATCAAGTTCTTTTTGTTTCAATTCAATGAATGAATCCTGAACAGAGAAAACCCTGATGGCATCCGAAACTTCTTTTCCGGCAGTCAAAACTGTTTTTCTGAAGTTAAGATAAGCCGTTTCCTGATTGGCAAGACTTACGTCATAGTTGGTCTGAATCTGTCTTTTATTTAAAATCGGCTGAGCCAGTCCCGCCACTACATTTGCGAATAATGAATTTACACTGAATAAGTGGTCAATATCCACAGACTGCAATCCGCCGCTTCCTGTCAGTTTTAAAGTAGGATAAAACTGAGCTTTGGCAGCATTCGTCAGTTGGAAAGCATTCATTAAGTTAAACTCTGCTCTCATTACATCCGGGCGGTTGGCCAGAAGCTGAGTCGGGTAACCCAGTTTTAAATCGATCGGAAGTTTCTGCCCTTCCAATGTAGATCTTTCTATAGAATGAGAAGGCTCTCCCATCAAAAGGCTCATTGTATTTTCGAGCAGCTGGATCTGTGTATCAATATCAATCAGTAATGATTTGGCATTGAAAACAAGCGCTTCGCTTTGCTGAACTGCTACTTCAGTAAGAGACCCGGAAGCTTTTAAAGCTTTTGTGGCTTCAAGATTTTTCTCCCTTACAGCAATTGTTTCCGTGATAATTCTTTTCTGGGCATCAAAAGTCAGCAACTGATAATACGCAGAAGCAATGGAAGACACCAAGCTGCTTTTAACGGCTTTATGAGCGGCAACAGTTCCTAAATAAGTCGCAAGCTGGGCTTTTTCCTGTGCTTTCAATTTGCCCCAGATATCAGCTTCCCATCCGATACTTGCCGTAATGTCAAACTGGTTTACATAACGTCTTTCTCCGATGATCTGTCCAAACTGGGTATTGATAGACTGGGTCTGAAATGTATAGTTGGGTCCGATAGAAAGCGTCGGCTGATACGCTGCCTTACTCTGTTTAAGATAGGCTTCCGCAGAATTAATACTTTCCAAAGCAATTCTGATATCAAGATTGTTTTCCAGTGCCTTGGAAATATGCCCCTGCAATATCGGATCAGTGAATATTTCTTTCCATGAAATATCTGCAATATTCGTGCTGTCCGAAGGAAGCATGTCTGTACGAAAAAGCTTTTCGTCTACAACATTTTTCGGTCTTTCATATTCTTTTCTCGCCATACAGGATGAGATGGCTCCGAGTATGAAAACTGAAAAAGTGATCCCTTTTATGATGTTTAATAAACTCTTCATTATTTTTAATTAGAAGTTAGAGTTTAGAAGTTAGAAGTTAGTTTTTAGACTTATCTCTAATTGCTAACTTCTAATTTCTTAAATCTTAATTTTATTCTGCTAAATTGATATCTTCTTTTTTGATAGGTTTGATTTTTTCCTGCAGTGTTTCAAAAATCACATACAGAACCGGAATTACAAATAATCCCAAAACAGTTCCTATCAATAGTCCGATGGCCGCTCCCGTAGCGATAGATCTGTTACCTACTGCTCCGATTCCGCTTGCCAGTACCAACGGCAATAAACCGAAAATAAAGGCGAATGAGGTCATCAGAATAGGTCTTACCCTGGCTTTCGCTGCATTAATGGCCGACATCACAATCGTTTCTCCATGATGCCTTCTCTGGACAGCGAATTCAACAATAAGGATTGCGTTTTTCGCCAGTAGTCCCACGAGCATGATCAGGGCAATCTGGAAGTAAATATTATTTTCAAGTCCCATGATCTTCTGGCCGAAATAAGCTCCCATTACCCCAAGAGGAAGAGAAATAATAACAATCAGCGGAAGGATATAACTTTCATACTGTGCGGAAAGGATAAAGTAAACAAAGATCAAACTCAGTCCAAAAATCAAAAGCGTTTGAGATCCTGAATTTAATTCTTCTCTCGTTAACCCGGTAAATTCTACGGCATAGTTTTGATTCAGGGTTTCATCTGCCACCTGCTGCACCGCAGCAATGGCATCCCCAGAACTGTATCCGTCAGAGTTTGCTCCCGTTACCTTCACTGAAGTAAAGAGGTTGTAACGGCTTACGGATTGTGGTCCGTATGCTTTTGTCAATGTTACAAACTGTGAAATCGGAGTCATGATCCCTGATCCTGTTCTCACATAAAGCTGATTCAGGTTTTCAATATTCTTTCTGTTTTCAGGAAGAGCCTGAACCATCACTCTGAACTGCTTTCCATACTTGGTAAAGTCTGCAGTATAAATACCTCCGATATACCCCTGCATTGTAGCCAGAATTTCATTGACAGAAACTCCAAGCTGTTTGCTCAGAGGAACATTAATTTCCATCTGATACTGAGGATATTTGGTATTGAATGAAGTCTGTGCAAACTGAATTTCCGGTCTCTGCATCAGCTTACCGATGAATTCATTGGTTTTAGCATCCAGATCGGCATATTCTCCACCTGATTTATCAAGCAATACCATTTCAAAACCTGCACTGTTACCAAATCCCGGTACACTTGGCGGTTGGAAGAATACTACTTTAGCGTCAGGAACAGATCCTACAATTCCGAATAGTTTTTTGGTGATATCTTCAGAAGTCTGTCCGTCTTTTTTTCTTTCTTCGAATGGTTTCAGTTTAACAAAGGCAAGACCGTTGTTACTTCCGTTTCCGGACAAGAACCCTCTACCTGTTGAAATCGTTACGTTCTGTACGCCCGGAACTTTCAATGCTTTAGCCTGAAGAGTTTTCAATGCGTTGTAAGTTCTTTCCATAGAAGCTCCCGGAGGAAGCTGAACATCGGTAAAAATAATCCCTCTGTCTTCTGTAGGTACAAACCCTTTCTTCATGCTGCTGCTTGCCCAGAACAGAATACCTCCGGTAACAGCAAAAATTATCAGGGTTACCCATTTATGTCTCAACAGGAATACAAATCCTCTTCCGTAACGTTCAGTAGTTGTTTTAAAAGCAATATTAAACTTATAGAAAAACTTCTGTAACAGGTTCAGATTTTTATATTCTGCATGATGCGCTTCGTGAGGTTTTAAGAATAATGAACATAAAACCGGACTCAGGGTCAATGCATTAATCGCAGAAATGATGATGGCTATAATCAGCGTAATACCAAACTGCTGATAGAATACCCCTGTAGGACCTGTAATGAACGTCACCGGAATAAATACAGCTGCCATTACCAAAGTAATCGAAATAATAGCCCCTGTGATCTCATCCATTGCCTCTACGGTCGCTTTTTTAGCATCAGAAATACCATGTTCCATCTTGGCATGAACGGCCTCGACGACGACGATGGCATCATCCACTACAATACCAATGGCCAGTACCAATGCAAATAAAGTCAAGAGGTTCAATGAATATCCGAAGAGATTCAGGAAGAAGAATGCCCCCACAATAGATACCGGAACCGCGATAGCCGGGATCAGCGTAGACCTGAAGTCCTGAAGGAAAATATATACTACGATAAATACCAGAATGAAGGCTTCAATAAGGGTATGAACCACCTTTTCAATAGAAGCTTCCAGAAATTCGTTGGTATCGAAGTTAAATGTATACTTGATTCCCTGCGGGAAAGTTCCTTCAGCCGATTTCAGATAGGCTTTGATATTTTTAATAATCTCCTGTGCGTTGGATCCCGGAGTCTGGAAGATCCCCATACTGATGGAAGGATTGTTTCCGTTCTCCCCGATTCCTGTGTAAGACTGTCCTGCCAGTTCCACTTTGGCAACGTCTTTCAGCATCAGGTTTTGTCCGTTTGCAAGAGATTTGATGATGATATTATCGTACTGTTCCTTATCGTTGAATTTTCCTACGTATTTGATGATATATTCAAAAGAACTACCGCTGTTCTGGCCGATAGAACCTGCTGCTGCTTCTCTACTCTGCTCATTGATGGCATTGGTAACGTCGGTAGGAGTTACACTGTAGGCAGCCATTTTTGCAGGATCAAGCCAGATTCTCATCGAGTAGTTTTTACCCCCGAAAACGTTCGCATCTCCAACACCATTTACCCTTTTCAGGTTAGGAATAATATTGATATTCAAAAAGTTCTGAAGGTATACGTCATCCAGGTCTTTATTTTCAGAATAGAAGGACATATACATCAGGGCACTGGTCTGCTGCTTCTGGGTTACTACCCCTGAACGCGTTACTTCGGCAGGTAAAAGCGGCGTAGCTCTCGCTACACGGTTCTGTACGTTTACCGCTGCAATATCCGGATCTATTCCCTGTTTGAAGAAAACCTGGATCTGGGCAGAACCGTCGTTTCCGGCACTGGAAGTGATATAATCCATACCTTCCACCCCATTGATCTGTTCTTCCAAAGGTACTACTACACTTTTCATTACCGTCTCGGCATTGGCTCCCGTATAGTTTGCGGAGACACTTACCGTAGGCGGCGCAATGTCCGGATACTGTGTAACCGGTAACGAGATCAGTCCCAGCACACCGAGAATCACAATCAGGATTGAGATTACGGTGGATAAAACCGGTCTGTTAATAAAGTTTTTTATCATTAGAATTTCGGTTTTATTGATTGAACAAGACTATCCATTTTAATTGGCTGCGGTTTCACGGCTGTTCCCGGTTTCAGACCTCCGATACCAGCTGCAATAACTCTTTCACCTTTATTAACTCCGGATTTGATAAGAGCCATATTGTCGATTCTGTCGATAACATTCACAACAACGTTTCTGGCAGTATCTCCTTTTTCTACTTTGTAAACGTAAACAATACCCTGCTGCTCATAAGTAGCACTTTCAGGTACTACAAGTACATTGTCATAATGCTGAGGGAACCTGATCGTTCCACTGTTCCCATTACTTAATAATTTCTGGGCATTCGAGAAAGCAACTCTGAACTGAATGGTTCCGGTTGTAGGATCAATCTGGCCGGTAATGGCTTCAATTCTCCCTTTTTCAGGATAAAGACTTCCGTTGGCTAACTGAAGTTCAACCATAGGTAAGTTTTTGATTTTCTCAGGCATAGAAGCTCCCGGAGATTTTTCAAGGAAATCAAAATATTCTTTTTCATTCATGGCAAAGTAAGCATAGATCTCAGAGGTATCAGAAATCGTTGTCAGAGGAGTCTGATCAGACGGCCCTACCAAACTTCCTACTTTCAATGGCAGTCTTCCGATTACCCCTGAAATAGGAGCACGGATAATAGAATATTCGATGTTGGCTTCTACTCCTTTATAGTTGGCTTCTGCCTGTCTTTTAGCAGCATTGGCCTGCTGAAGCTGTGCCTGTGCCTGTGCCAGCTGAGCCTGAGCGGTCTGTAACTGTACGTTACTGATGATATTTTTCTGAACCAGTGGTTTAAGTTTGTTGACTTCAACCTGAGCTGCATTTACAGAAGCCTGCGCTGCGGCAACGCTTGATGCTGCAGCACCGATACCTGCTTTGGAAGCTGCTGCATTTTCGTTCAGGATATTGGTTTCCAGACGGAACAATGGCTGTCCTTTTGTAACATATTGTCCTTCATCTACCAATACCTGGGTAATATATCCCTGTATTTTTGCACGTACATCATTGTTTACTCTACCCTGGATGGTAGCCGGAAACGTCTGATAACCCACTATATTTTTTGACTCCACTGAGATAACAGGATATGGCTTGGCACCATCCTGTTTCGGAGCTTCTTTTTTGCAGGCAGTCAGTGAAAGCGCTGCAATGGAAAGTATAACTAGCTTATTATTCATTTTATAGTTTATTAAGAGATTCCTGAATATTTTCTATGTTTTTATTTAAGAGTGCTTTGTAAACTTCTATTCTTTCATTGTATCCATCGTCTTTACTTTTTTTAAAATTGTTTAAATCATCTAATAGTCTTAGTTCGTCCTGCATTTTCTGGACAATTTTCTCGAATCGTATTTTTTTGTATTCATCATTGATGAAAAAATACCGTTTCCGCTCATCCATTTTGTTATGGTCTACGATAAGCTGGGCATTCAGTAGTAATGAAATACTGGTGGAAACAGAACTTTTGCTCGCGGAGAGCACTTCAACGAACTCGTCAAAAGTAATTCCTACTTTCTCATAGTCAAAAAGAAGGTAGGAATAAATTTTTGATGCTAAAGGAGGTAAGCTGAACACAGTACCATAAAATTTTACGGCATCCTGAAAAATTTTTTCATCAATTTCTATACTTTGGTGCATAATATAAAAATTTGAACAAAAGTAGAAATTAGTTCAGAACCAAACGAACAAACCCGATAGAGTTTATAAATACTGGACGTTTTAAAAATTCAATGAAAGTTGATTTAACTTTTTGCCTAAATTATAATCTTCTCAAAAGCTTTCCTCATCCCGTCTCTTAAAAGAACCTCTCCACAATAGGAATAACCTCTGCCTTCAAGAATTTTCAGCATGGCAATATTATCATGATTGGTATCTACTTTAATACTCTGAATTCCATGGGATTTGGTAAACTCTTCAATCTGATCAAAAAGCTTCTTTACCATTCCCTGTCCGGCAAATTTTTCATCTACAGCCACTCTATGAACCACAACAAATTCACCATCACTTAGCCATGCTCCTTCAATGGTACTGTACGCCGGTTCATCATTCAAAATCAGGGCTGCATATACTGCAATTTCTCCGTCTACGGTCAATACATGCCCGAATCCTTTCGCAATATCGCTTTCTACCGTTCCAAGATTAGGGTATCCGTTCTGCCATTGGGAGCTTCCGTCCTGTCTTCTTCTTTCAATGGATTGCTGGATGATTTTCCAAATAATGTTTCTGTCTTCAATTTCCGCTTGTCTTAGTTTAATCTCTGGATTCATGTTATAAAATTTGATTAAAAGATTGAATGATTTAAGAATTTAAAATCAGAATTGCTGCTTTCCGTTCAATCTTTGAAATATTTATTTTTTGATGGGTTGCAATTAAAAAACCGAAAATTAATTAAAATTAATTTTCGGTTCGAAGTAGTAAAATTTAAAATTATGAAATTGTTTATTGATTTTCACTTTGTTGAAGGTAAGCATCAATAATTTCAAATGCTTTGGATTCATCTTCCAGATCTACCATTACCTTCAGCGAAGTGGCTGTTGGCGTTGTAGTAAATGTAAGATAGTTATTTTCAACCGTGTTTGTAATCTGTGCGTCATCCAATTTAGATTTAACCAACTGAATTTCTGAAGGGTTATCACTTTCATAAACTGATACTCTCGTACTTCTTTCCATATTCTAATTGTTTGAGTATCTAAATATACAATGTTTTTTTTAAAATTACAAATTCCGGATTTTAAATTTTATTAATATTGTTTTCAATTTTGTCTAAAGCAAGCTGGATTTCTTCTTTAGTAACATTCAAATGAGGTCTGAAACGAAGAGACTGATCCCCGCAAGGAAGAATAATCAATCCGTCATTGAAAAGCTCATTCATCAGGTGGTTTCTCTGTTCTGCAGTTGGCAGATCGATCGCACACATAAGCCCTCTTCCTCTTGCATTTGAAATTTTCTCAGGATATTTTTCTGCCAGAGCTTTTAAGCTTTCCAGTAAGAAATCTCCCACTACTCTTGCATTTTCTACAAGATTTTCTTTTTCGATCACCTCCATTACCAGCTGGAAACGAAGCATATCAATAAAGTTTCCTCCGAATGTTGAATTGATTCTTGAACTTTCCCTGAAAACATTGTTTGGAACCTGATCAAATTTTTCCTTATTAGCCAGCACACCACAAACCTGAGCTTTTTTCCCGAAAGAAATAATGTCCGGTTTTGCTGTAAAATGTTGGAATGCCCACATTTTCCCTGTAATAGCAATTCCTGTCTGAACTTCATCAAAAATAAGTAAGATTTCGTTATCATCACAGATTCTTCTTAATCCCAGCAGGAATTCGTCTCTGAAATGATTGTCACCGCCTTCAGCCTGAATAGGTTCGATGATGATACACGCCACTTTATCGGGGTTCATCAAAATAGCCTCTTCAATCTGAAGTAAAGCAAGGTTTTCGTTTTTGATAGTTTCTTCAAGGTTTTCTTCTGTAATCGGGAACTTTAATTTGGGATTTAAAATTCTCGGCCAGTTGAACATCGGGAAATATTGGTATTTTCTCGGATCAGCAGTGTTTGTTAAACTTAAAGTATAACCACTTCTTCCGTGGAAAGCCTGTTTGAAATGAATACAGATTCCTGCTTCAGTGTCTAATCCTTTTGCAAAGTTTTTGCGGGTTTTCCAGTCGAAGCATGCTTTCATTGCATTTTCAACGCCCATCGTTCCGCCTTCGATAAAGAAAGCATATTGTAATTCTTCAGGGATAACCACTCTTTCGAATACTTCAAGGAAGTGAGCGTACTCTTCTGAGTAAACATCCGCAAGAGTAGGTTTATTAACAGCCATTCTACCTAACCACTCTGATCTTTCAACAAGATAAGGGTGGTTATAACCGATAGATGCAGATGCAAACATAGAGAACATATCCAGGTATTCTCTGTCTGTCAGTTTATCATAAAGCCATGATCCGTGTGACTTTTCAATATCCATCACAAAATCGAAACCGTCTGCCAACACATGTTTTCCTACTGTTTCTTTTACTTTATTTGCTTTTATATCTAATGTGTGTTCCATAATAAATTTGTAGTGTGATTTAATAAATGAACGATTAAATAATCCAAAAAATGAAGCGTTTAATCATTCAGGTTATTAAGTTTTATGTTTTTTGAGTGCTTTAAGTAAAGCTTTTATAAATCAAATTTAATCCCTTGTGCCAAAGGAAGTTGCGCGGTATAATTGATAGTATTGGTTTGTCTTCTCATATAATACTTCCACGCGTCAGATCCTGACTCTCTTCCACCACCGGTTTCTTTTTCACCACCGAAAGCTCCACCAATTTCAGCACCGGATGTTCCGATATTGACGTTGGCAATACCACAGTCTGAACCAGCGTGAGAAAGGAACAATTCTGCCTCTCTTAGATTCTGGGTCATGATTGCAGAAGACAATCCCTGAGGAACATCATTCTGAATAGCGATCGCTTCTTCTAATGTTTTGTATTTGATCAGATATAGGATTGGTGCAAAAGTTTCGTGCTGAACAATTTCATAAGAGTTTTTCACTTCAGCCACACAAGGTTTCACATAGCATCCGGATTCGTAATCTTTACCAGATAAAACTCCGCCTTCAACAACGAATTTTCCACCTTCTTTTTTACATTTTTTGATGGCTTCTTCGTATTGGTTTACAGCATCAGTATCAATAAGCGGTCCTACATGGTTTTTCTCATCCAATGGATTTCCGATTTTCAACTGGCCATAAGCTTTTGCCAATCTTGTTTTCACTTCATCATACACACTTTCGTGGATAATCAGTCTTCTTGTCGAAGTACATCTCTGGCCTGCAGTTCCTACAGCTCCGAAAACAGCTCCGATAATTGACATATCAATATCAGCTTCTTTTGTAATAATGATCGCATTGTTTCCACCCAATTCAAGGATAGACTTCCCGAATCTTTCAGCTACTTTAGAAGAAACCATTCTTCCAACTCTTGTAGATCCAGTGAAAGATACCAGCGCTACTCTTTTATCATCTACCAGTTTCTGCCCGATTTCGTGGTCCGATACCAATACACTTGAAATTCCTTCAGGAAGATTATTTTCCTTCAAAACTTCCATCATGATATTCTGGCATGCAATAGCACAAAGCGGTGTTTTCTCAGATGGCTTCCAAATGGTAACGTTACCACAGATCCATGCTAATGCAGTGTTCCAGGACCATACGGCTACCGGGAAGTTGAATGCGGTGATAATCCCAACAACTCCCAGCGGATGATACTGTTCGTACATTCTGTGTCCCGGTCTTTCAGAGTGCATGGTGTATCCCTGAAGCTGTCTTGAAAGACCTACTGCGAAATCGCAGATATCAATCATTTCCTGAACTTCTCCAAGACCTTCCTGTAATGATTTACCCATTT
Source organism: Chryseobacterium sp. DZ-32 (assembly GCF_059587025.1). Classification (NCBI taxonomy): domain Bacteria; kingdom Pseudomonadati; phylum Bacteroidota; class Flavobacteriia; order Flavobacteriales; family Weeksellaceae; genus Chryseobacterium; species Chryseobacterium sp. DZ-32. Next base: position 148,632 of record NZ_JCAIOM010000012.1, on the reverse strand, counting down.
CATAAGAAACAAGTTTACCCAGGTCGTCTTTATATTCTCTTAATTTTAAGCCCAGCTGTCTTACCATCTCTCCTCTTTTGGGAGCCGGAATCAGCCTGAATTCCTGAAATGCCTTTTGAGCAGTTTCAATTACTTTGTCATAATCACTTTCTCCGGAAGTTTTTACTTTAGCAATCAACTTTCCGTCCACAGGAGAAATGCTTTCTATCACTTTTCCTGATGCGAAATATTTTCCGCCCACTGAAGCCCCTTTGTTCTCTTCTTTAATCCCAAGATTTCTGAGTGTTTTTTCGATTCCGAAATCTTTTACTTTTTTTGACATAAAATCTTACTTTTCGTTCTCTCTAAAGATAAAAATATTATGTGAACCTCAAAACTTTAATTTTTAACAGGCTTTTTATTTGGACTAATTATAAACATGCTTATCTTTGTAAAGTAATCATTTTGATAATCACCAATGGAAAATTCACAGGAAAACAACTCAAAGCTTAAAAAGTGGTTCAAGCGTGTGGGATGGGCAGGATTAGCGTTCTTTACCATTAAAGGCTTGATTTGGCTCGTCATATTCTACGTTGGAGCAGACAGTCTCCAAAGTTGTATACAATAAAAAAGCAGAGAAAATTTCTCTGCTTTCTTTTTTGGTGGAAAATTAACCGAATTGTTACTTTTTTATTGAAAAGCTAAAAAACAAGGTCTTTTTTATATTTTCTGCAATGCAAAAAAAGAGGGATATCATAATTTCCGTGAATTTAGCTCCTAAAAATATGATCCATTATTGTCAATTCTTTTCCTTCTTTTACTCTTTTTTCTTTCTCCCCGCGTTAACCAGGCTCTGATGCAGCAGGTATTCTATCTGTCCATTCACACTTCTGAAGTCATCATTGGCCCACTTTTCAAGGAGTTTATAAGTAGACTCATCTATCCTTATCACAAAAGATTTTTTGCCTTTGCTTTCTGAAGAGTTCTGAGCTTTTTCTGATTTCATTTTCTAAATTCTCTAACATTATTTCTGACTATTTTAGTGTAAAAGCTATCTGCACTAAAATTTAACTATTAATTGTTCACTTCTTAATTGTAAAGTGTTCCCGCATTTAATATGGGAGTTGCTGCTTTTTCACCGCAAAGAACCACCATTAAATTGCTTACCATTGCCGCTTTTCTTTCATCATCAAGATCTACGATATTTTCTTCTGAAAGCTTTTTCAATGCAAGATCTACCATCCCTACAGCTCCTTCCACAATCTTGGTTCTTGCTGCTACAATAGCTGTTGCCTGCTGTCTCTGAAGCATAGCACCTGCAATTTCCGAAGCATAAGCCAAATGCGAAATCCTGGCCTCCTGAATCACAATTCCTGCCTTTGAAAGACGATCTGTAAGTTCCTGTTCCAAAATAGAATTGATCTTATCTCCACCTTCTCTCAGAGTAATCGGAGCATGATCATCTTCTAAATTATCATAAGGAAAGCTCATCGCCAAATGACGTACTGCTGCTTCACTCTGCATTTTTACAAAGTCTGAATAACGCTCCACATCAAAAGCCGCTTTATAAGTATCTCCTACTTTCCATACAATTACAACTGCAATTTCAATAGGGTTACCCATTTTATCATTTACCTTCAAAGTCTGACCTTGCAGATTTTCGGAACGTAAAGAAATTTTTTGTGATGAATATAAAGGATTGATAAAGAATAATCCGTTCTCTTTTACACTTCCCACATATTTTCCAAAGAAGTTTAATACTCTCGAATGGTTAGGCTGAATAATCATTAACCCTTTTAAGAAAAAGCACGAAAGAAGAAAACAAAGCATAGAGATAACCACATAGGCTATACTTTGATCTACTCCACTCACAAAGAAGTATACTGCTGCAACAAACAAGGCCAGGCAAATGACCAATGTAAGATAACCCGACATGGGTTTTAATGTTTTTTCCATGATTGAATTTTAATTTGATATTATTTTGATATCATAAAGATAGTAATGAATTTTGAATTATGAATGATAAATTTTGATTTTTTTGAGGTGCGAGTTTCGGGATCCGGGAATTTTTAACTAATGCAAAGTTCGGAAGTTTAATTTATTAGGATGTCTTATATTTTTGTTCGCAAAGCCAATTCGTTTAGCTAAGACCGCTAGTTCTTTGCTGAGTGAAACGCCTTTGGGAACAATATTTAGTATCCCAAAATCATTGCGATCCTTAGCGTTAAAACAGCTGACCCTAATGCTAAAAACAATAGAAATAAAAAAATCCCGGAAAGTGAATTCCGGGATTTTAAATTATAGGTTCAGTATTTTACTTCTTTGTTAAAGCTTTAAACTTGATATAAGAAACAGCTGATAAAATAATCATTGTTGAGATTCCGATGTATACCCAGGCTGGTACAGGTACCGGATCTCCCGCTGCGTATGAGTGAAGTCCGCTCAGGTAATAGTTTACTCCAAAATAGGTCATTACCATTGAGCAGAATGCAAACATTGTTGCTACGTGGAATGCCCATCTGCTTCTCAATCCCGGTACTAATCGCATGTGCAGTACAAATGCATATACCATGATAGAGATGAAAGCCCATGTTTCTTTCGGATCCCAGCTCCAGTATCTTCCCCATGATTCGTTCGCCCAGATTCCTCCTAAGAAGTTTCCTACTGTTAAAGCAAATAATCCGATGGTTAATGACATTTCAGAAACAATTACCAGTTCCTTCAATGTCGTATCGTGGTGAATTTTATACGTTTCTTTATTAGAGATAATATAGAATACCAATGAGATTACAGCAATAATCATGGAGAGCGCGAAGAATCCGTAACTTGATGTAATAATAGCTACGTGAACAATTAACCAGTAAGATTTCAATACCGGAACAAGTGGTGTAATCTGCGGATCAAGAGCTGAACCTCCATGGGCAAATCCCATCATGATAACAGCTACCATAAATCCTGCTGCAGGAATCAATGCATTGGCATTTCTGTACAGGATTAAACCTGCCGTAATACCTACCCAGGAGATAAAGATAATTGCTTCGTATCCGTTACTCCAAGGAGCATGACCTGAGATATACCATCTTGCAACAAGTCCTAAGAAATGACACAGATATCCAATTAAACCAATCGCAATGATTACTTTAATTGCTTTATTTAATACTTTATTTGATTTGAATAATTCAACAAAACCTAAGATCAGAAGAAGACCACCGATAAGCGTGTAGAAGATCAATAATTTGAAGTTAATATCTACTTTATTCATAAATACTTCAAGATCTACTTTGGATTTAGCAGGAACAACTGCTTTACCCCATTTCTGCTGATAGTCTGAAAGCTTTTTCAATTCTGCATCTGCTTTGCTCCAGTCACCGGTTTTTTGTGCCGTAAGCGCTTCTGCAAAATAAGGTCCCATTACCTGCTGAGATTCCATATCCGGTTCGAATTTCTGATCCAGCCATGAATGCCATGTATGGTTGGCATCATTTTTCACAGGAACAATTCTCATAAACTGACCGCTGAAGAACTCATTAAAGATCTGTACTCTTTCGTTTACAGCAATTACTTCTTTATCGTAGTTTGTTTGCTCAGCCGGTTTCTTACGGAATGCGGTATTGTAATCATGCTCAAGAATATAAGTAAGATTACCGTTTGCATCTGCAGGGAAAAGGTTCATCAATGAAGTATAACCATCTTCATCTGCTTTTGTTTTATTCTTCAGCTCATCACCTCCTTTAGTTCCTACTTTAATAATCGGAACCATTGTCCAGCTCGGAGTATCTGTATTGATAGAAAGGAACCATTGGTTGGCTGTAAGAGATTTTCCGTCTGTTCCTTTAAATTCGTCTTTCTTGTATAATTTTCTTAAAATATCGATTGCCTCTGTATTGATAGGAACAATTCTTCCTTCAAAGTTCTGAACCAAAAGATATCCGAATTTATCAGCATGTTCTTTACTGATTTTGTTTCTTGCAATGATCTCGTCCGGAGAAATAGTTCTCATTTTTCCCATTGGAGTTGCCAGAGAGTTCTGCTTCGGAGCAGCGCCATCAAGCGGCTGGGCAGACGGTGCCGGAGCATGGGAATGATTGTCTCCTTCCACATGAATATGTTCTCTGCTTCCGTCGGTAGTTCCGTGAGTTTCGATTTTTTGTGCATGTAAACCTAAACTTAAGAACAATAAAAGTATACCTGCTGCTTTCTTTTTATTCACTTCAGCCAGCATTTTATTTAATTTCCAGAAATGAGTTCCTTTCCAGAAGAAAATGACAAACATTCCAAGGAATAAAAGTCCGTATCCGATGTAAGAAATCAAAGTTCCCCAGTAATCGTGGTTTACAGAAAGAACGGTTCCCATTCTGTCCGGATCAAAACTCGACTGGAAGAAACGGTATCCTTTATGGTTAAGAACGTGGTTCATATAGATTTTATAAGGAGTTTCTTTACCTTCGTCAATGATTTTTACGTGGCTTTCATAAGCACTCGGAGATGAACTTCCCGGATATGTTTCCATCACGAAATCATCCAGTTTCAATGCGAAAGGCGTGTTGTATACTTTAGGTCCGAAACCTACCATGATGTTTAAACCGTCCATAGTAACCTGCTTGTAAGCATTCGGGTTTCCTTTTTCAACTGAAAGATCTACAATTTGTTTTGTTTTTGGACCCTGAAGCTCAATCTGAAGCATATCAGGAACATTAGCATCTTTCTTTCTGTCGCCTTCAATAGCCATCAGTCTTCCTTTTTTAAGACCTTCAGGTACTACCAGCTTCAGCTCGTTGATGGTATATAAACTTCTTAATGCCAAAGGCTGAAACGCATCTTTCACTGTAGTTCCTGTTGCTTGTGTAGCCATGGTCATATAGCTGGCATCTACAGGAGTTTTGATGAATAATTTTCCGCCTTCATTTTTAAATTCAACAGCACCTTCAATAGCTCTGTTGAATGTCACCAAAGTACCGTTGATGGATTTTGTTTCTCCCGGTTTGATGTAAATATTCTGTCTTCCGGTATTTCCGGTAGAAACCAGATGAAGATACTCAGCACCATTTGGCTCAGCTACAAGGCTGTCTTTTTTTCTTTGGATGTATTCCTTGGCAAACACTTTCACTTCTTTTCCGTGGAAGTCATAAGTTGCTTTGAAATCTTTGTGTAACGGAGACATCAGATAAGGAACATCCTGATAATTCAGTACATCACCCTTTTCTTCGATCTGAATTTTAAAGAAATTTTTATCGGTTACGATTTCGTTGGATGTCTCACCTTCTCTGATGTGCATTTGTCCTTCGAAACTGATGTATCTGGTGATGGCACCACCGATAAAAATAAAAACAAAGGCAAGGTGGAAAACAAGAACCGGCCACTTATCTTTTTTCCACAGTCTGTATCTTCCGATATTTCCTATGAAATTGAGAATCAGTAAGACCATGATCAGTTCGAACCATTTAGCCTCATAAATTAATGCTTTTGCTGTAGGAGTTCCGTAGTCGTTTTCTAAGAACGTTGCATAAGCCATCGCGAATGCGTACACCAGCAACAATACAGCCATTGTCCTGGTTGAGATAAGAATATCTTGGAGCTTCTTCATGATTTATTGTACTTGACATGCAAAAATAAGCATGATAAACCACAAAGAGCTTAAAAAAAGCTGTTTTTTATCACTTTGGCCTTGGTTTTGCTTATTTTGAAACGTTCTTAATAAGCCCAGAAACATTAAGAAAAATTCAATTTCTAATTCCGAAAAGATATAGATTTATAAAAACTATTCTGATGATTGAACCCTTCTATATGAAGGTGAAATAAAACACTGTAAAACATTGGTTTATAGTTAAACTTTCATATAACAATCAAATTCCTTCAGTCAATCAATAATTTTTTTCTGATCTTGCTTAAAAACTCATGGGTAATTCCCAGATAGGATGCTACCTGCTGCTGGGTAATCCGTTGTTCCAATCCAGGATACTTTTCAAGGAATTCAAGATATCGTTTGTCTGCTGTTTTGCCCGTTAAGGAAAGAATTCTTCTCTGCAACGCTACCGAAGATTTCTGGTTCATGATTCTGAAAAGCTTTTCTATCTGCGGCATTGTTTTATACAGATTTTCTTTATCTTTTCTAGAAATCATCAAAACTTCACTGTCTTCAAGGGCTTCAATATTGAGAATACTGGGAACGGTATTGATGAGGCTGTCAATATCCGTAATCCACCAGCCTTCAACCGCAAAATATAAGGTTTGCTCCAATCCGTTTTCATTGAGATAATAGATTTTAAAACACCCGTTCAGAACAAATCCTTCAAAGAAACAATAATCTCCTTCTTTGAGCACCACTTCTTTCTTTTTAAATGTTTTGCGTTCAAAAGGCTTTGCAAACTTTTGAAAATCCTCTTCTGGAAGATTGATATATTGACTGATATTTTTAAAAAGTAAATCGGACATCGGATTATTTAAGCAAAATAAAGGTATCAAAATTATTGGCACCTTTATCAAATTAAGTTATGTTAAGCTGTTTTTATATTAAGCAAATGATCTTTTTAAATAAGTTTATTAGAAATCTTCGGTATTTGCTAAATAAAAAATATTAGAAAACGCAATGGCGCCAAGATTTTTTTGAAATATCAGCAGTTTTTAAGGCGCAAGGATTTTATCTATGATAAAATTTATTAGATTCATTTTGCTGGAAATCTTCGATTTCCTTGCGTCTTAAATTAAACAATACGTATGATAAAACTTTGCACCTTTGCGTTTACCCAACAAAAATTGAAGTTCATTGTACACGTTCCCTATCTAAAAAATAGCCTTATTTTAAAAGTTCATCAGTATTTATTACACGGGCATAAAGATTTCCAAGAGCAGAAATCCCGGCCAAAAAGGATCTTTGAACTTCTTCAGCCTTTATCACTTCCCCATTCAGTTCACGGTTTCTGGTTGCTGTAGCATCTCCGATAATGGTATTGGTAAACCCGAAATCAAAAGCAGCTCTGGTTGTAGATTCCACACAGACATCTGTCATCATTCCTGTAATCACCAGATTTTTAATTTTCTTTGACTGAAGATAACCTAGAAGATCCGTCTCTCTGAAGCTGTTGGGAAAATGCTTAACGATAACTTTTTCATCTTCCCTCGGTAAAACCAGATGATTGATTTTAGTGCCCTCTGTACCCGGAAGGAAAAACGTTGCACCATCATTGGTAGAAATATGCTGAATGTGAATGACAGGAAGATGATTGTTCCTGAAATATTCTAAAATTCTTCTGGTGTTTTCAGCGGCCTGTACGCTTTTTTCCAGTGTCATTTTTCCGCCCGGGAAATAATCGTTTTGTACGTCGATAATTAATAGCGCCGTGTGTTCCGTTTTTTGTTGTTGTGCGTTCATTGTAATCATTGAAATTAATATCAGACAAGAGGTCAGAATAGTTTTAAATTTATTTTTCATGAGTAAAATTGTATTGGCCAAAATTACAGAGGCTTCACCTCCTGACCTTTGAACTAGTTCAAAAAACACTGTTGCTATCTAAAAACTTTAATATTGTTAATTTTTTTCATCTCTGTCCGATTAAATCAAAAATTTTATTACCTTTTTAAAGAAAAACAACTCATAAACAGTTAATATAATTTAACGGTATCAGATTTGGATAAGCCAAAAAAATAACCTTATTTTATTCTGTCATAAGAGAAAATATTCTTAAAGTAAAAATTTTAAATACCCTTTATAAAAGCGGGATTACCAAAATGTTTTTTGGATAAAAAAGATTTATTTAGTGTTGAATAAAACATTAAATTTGCGACATTGATATTATGGATAAAAAGACACAAAAAAAACCGACTGAATCGCCTGAGAAAGGCAGAATCTTATCTAAGCCACGTATTTTTTTCGGGCTTACTTTTATACTTTTATCGGCTGTTCTTGCACTCTCATTCGTCTCTTATCTGATGAACTGGAAAGCAGATCAAAGCCAGGCCGGAACCATGCTGGACAAAAGCATAAAATCTTCCAATATCTTTGGCAAGGTAGGTGACTGGCTTGGAAATATTTTCATTTTTGAAAGTATTGGTATTGCTTCATTTATCATTGCATTTTTATTCCTTGTAGTGGGGACTCTGATCCTTAAGAAGAAAATCTTCAAACCGTGGAAAACGATCGGCCACTCTTTATTTTTCATCTGCTGGCTTCCTATTTTTATGGGGGCACTTACGAAAGGCCAGGGTGTTTTAGGCGGTGTTTATGGATATCAGATCATGGACTATCTTAACTCTATCATCGGAGCAGTAGGTCTGTGGACGGTATTAGCTGCAAGCATTCTTCTCTATTTTATTCTTGAATTCAATCTTCGTCCAAGTTCTATCAAAGCGAAACTGGATAAAATCAATGAAAATACGATTGGAAAAGTAAAATCTATGATGCCGGACTCCAATGATGATTTCGAAGCTGATGAGGAATTGAAAGAGGAAGCAGAGGAAGCGGAAGAAGAGACGCTTTCCAGAGTTACGGTGAGTGATGTTGCCAACAAGCCCGTTACAACTCCTGTCAATACAATGAAAGAACCAGAACCTGTAAGTGCTCCGAAAGGATTTCCTGAGGTTCCGGTTTCCAACGAAATAGAAACCATTTCTACGCCCAACCATACTTCATTTGAAGCAGAGCCAAGAGATGTTTCTCAACAGGTAAGCTTAAACCTTTCTACCAAGCCCATTGTTCCGGTTTCAAGCCCGGAGGAAGCATTTGATATCAGACCTTCTACTCCGTCTCCGGCAGTAACCACTGCTTCGGCACAGGAAAATATTAAATTCAATGTAGAAGTGGCACAGGTGGTTGATGTTTTGGATGATTCTGATAAAAAGTCTCAGGAACTGGTAGAAAAGCATGGTTTATATGACCACAAGCTAGATCTGGCCAACTTCCAGATGCCACCTGTAGATTTGCTGAAAGATTACGGTAATGAAGAAATTTCTATCAATAAGGAAGAATTAGAAGAAAATAAAAACAAGATTGTCGGACTTCTTAAGAATTTCAATGTTGGAATCGCAGAGATTAAAGCAACAATCGGTCCTACAGTTACGCTGTATGAAATTGTTCCTGAAGCAGGAATCAGAGTAGCAGCGATTAAAAAACTGCAGGATGATATTGCGCTGAACCTTTCCGCATTAGGAATCAGAATTATAGCGCCAATGCCAGGAAAGGGAACAATCGGTATTGAAGTGCCAAGAAAGAATCCTACCATGGTTTCTATGCGTTCTGTTATCGCTTCCCAGAAATTCCAGAATACGGATATGGATCTTCCGGTAGTTTTCGGAAAGACCATTTCCAACGAAATCTTTATGGCTGACCTTTCAAAAATGCCTCACTTATTGATGGCAGGAGCAACAGGTCAGGGTAAGTCTGTTGGTATTAATGCTATCCTTACTTCCCTTCTTTATAAAAAACATCCGAGCGAACTGAAATTCGTCATGGTAGACCCTAAAAAAGTGGAACTTTCATTATATTCTAAAATTGAAAGACACTATCTGGCAAAACTACCGGATGCAGAAGAAGCCATCATCACAGACACCAATAAAGTAATCAATACACTGAACTCTCTTTGTATTGAAATGGATACCCGATATGATCTTCTGAAAAATGCTTTTTGTAAAAACTTAAAAGAGTATAATAAAAAGTTTACGGAAAGAAAATTAAATCCTGAAAACGGACATCGTTATTTACCGTATATCGTATTGGTAGTAGATGAGTTTGCAGATTTGATCATGACGGCAGGAAAAGAGGTTGAATTACCGATTGCCAGACTTGCACAGCTTGCAAGAGCCGTAGGAATCCACCTTATTGTAGCTACACAGAGACCTTCCGTTAATGTTATTACAGGTATGATCAAGGCTAACTTCCCTGCAAGAGCTGCCTTCAGGGTAATTTCCAGTGTTGACTCCAGAACCATCCTTGATTCTCCGGGAGCAGATCAGCTGATTGGTAAAGGAGATATGCTTTATTTCAACGGAAACGAGATCCTGAGACTTCAGTGTGCTTTCGTGGATACTCCGGAAGTGGAAAGATTGGCAGAGTTTATCGGAGAACAGAAAGGGTATTCTTCAGCATTATTACTTCCTGAATACGTATCTGAAGATTCATCAAGTACAGTAGGTGCTTTTGACCCGAACGAAAAAGATGCTTTATTTGAAGAAGCCGCAAGAATAATCGTTTCTACCCAGCAGGGATCTACTTCAATGCTTCAGAGACAATTGAAACTGGGCTATAACAGAGCCGGAAGAATTATGGATCAGCTGGAAGCAAGTGGTATTGTGGGAGGATTCAATGGTGCTAAAGCAAGAGAGGTTCTGATCAGTGATCTTCATTCTCTGGAACAGTTTCTTGAAGATTTAAGAAACTAATTATAAAAAATCATCAATACAAAGATTAATCCCGGATACTCCTGATTGGAGACCGGGATATAAAAAATTCACTAAAACTATTACCATGAAAATTACAGTAAAACAAACTATTGCATTGAGTCTTTTAGCATGTACATTAACATTCTCTTCATGCGCCTTAAGAACTGTTCCCAGTGATTATGCTTCTGTGAAACTGGACGTTATTGATAATAACACGCTGGGAAATGGCAAAGTCCTTATTTATAATGGTGCCGGAATTCTTCATAAAATGGATAACACGGCAAGACTCAATATCGGACTTGATGGCAAATCATTAGGACAAATCAGACCGAAAGAATATGTTATTGTTGATTTAGAGAAAGGAAAACATGAGTTTACGGTTCTTCATATAGATATGGTAAATATGAGAAGTAAGCATCAGGTTGAAATTGATGAAAATACTAAAGTAATTAAAATTGAACCAACCATTACTTCCAATAAGTTAACTGTGACCAATATTCTTCCTGAAAAATTTGATCAGTACATTGAAAGACCGGAAACAAGATAATCTGTAACCTATCTGCCATAAAGTATCAGGCATTAAAAGGTGGATTTTGGAACAGTTTTTGGAAGATCTGCGTAGTTAAAGGAAAAAAACATCGTTTTAACCTTAAGAATTAAAGAAAATCTAACGATTATTAAATTAAGAAAATGAAAAATATTATTTCAAAAGTTATATTGGGAAGTTTTGTTGTAGGTGCAGTAGGTATGGCCAACGCTCAAAAGATTGATGCGAAAGCTAAAAAGATATTGGATGATATTACAGCCAACTACAATTCTAAAAAGAATTCTTACTTCAAATTTTCTTTTGGAAGCGGCCTTAACGGACAGGTGACCAAAACAGAACCTGGTATTTATTATGTTGCCGGAGAGAAATACAAACTGAAGATCATGGATACGGAACAGATCTTTGACGGAAATAAAATTTACAACATCAACGCCGATGATATGGAAGTTACCATTGCCAAGCCTAACGGAACCAGCACCATGTTCTCCCCTATCAACTACCTTACAACGTATAGAAACGATTATAATGTAACGTACAACGGTAAGAAAATGGTCAATGGCGTGAATGCTGACTTTATTAAACTGACGCCGGTAAAAGCCAACGGAATAAAGTATGTATACCTTTTTGTCGATTCAGCGAAAAAGCAGATGGTAAAACTGGAACAGCACGGAAACAATAAAGATGTTGCAGTAATTGCTATTAAAGAATATAAAGAAAACCAGGATCTGGATCCTAATATGTTTGTTTTTGACAAAAATAAGTTTAAAAACTACATCGTTACAGAACTTTAAAAAGCTGAAAGTGAATTCGCAACTATGTAAATTTACTTTTAAAGTTAAAAAAATAACAAAATATAAAAAGCCACAAGTAAACTTTGTGGCTTTTTGATTAATTTTGGCGCATGTTAAAAATACTAGACCGATACATTATAAAAACCTTCTTTGGACCGTTTTTCTTTATATTCAGCGTATTGTTTTTCATTTTTATTGTAAACATTATCTGGGTACAGTTGGGACAGTTTATGGGAAAAGGATTAAGCTACTGGCAGATCCTTAAACTTCTTTTTTATCTTGGAGTAAACGTTATCAGTATGGTGCTCCCGCTTACCATCCTTCTGGCGAGTATTATGTCGTTCGGTGAATTTGGAGAACGGTACGAGCTTGCAGCAATGAAAGCCGCAGGAATTCCACTGACCCGTGTAATGACTCCTCTTCTTGGAATTTCAACAGCCCTTGCTATCATGTTGTTTTTCTTTTCCAACAATATTATTCCGGATTTTCAGAAAAAAGCCAAGAATATGCTTTTTAATATTGCTCAGACCAAACCGGCCATCAACTTTACTCCGGGACAGTTTATTGATCAGATTCCCGGTTATATGGTAAAATTTGATAAAATATACGGGGAGAACGGTGAAAATATTGAAGGCGTTTTTGTTCATAAAAAAGCCAATGCTTACGAAAACCAGCAGTCTGTTGTTGCAGAAAAAGGAAAATTTGTTCCAGCGGCCAACAAGAACTTTTTAAAACTGGTACTGTATAACGGTTATGTATTTGAAGATGCCTTTGCCGGAAAAGGCGATAACGTAAGGCTGAAACAGCCGGACCAGGCTATTAAATTCGATACACTGGTTTCTCACTTTGACATCAGTGAAATCATCAATAAAGCGATCGAAAAGGAACAGATTACGGATGACTACCGTTTCCAGACCTACAACCAGCTTGACGGAACGATTACCAAAACCAAAAAAGACAATAAACAGTTCTTTGACAATATAGGTTCGGAAGTTCTTAACCAGACCAATTCTGTGATTACCTATATGGATAAAGGGAATAAACATAAAGCTGCTCCGAAAACCCAGATCAAACTGGATACGGTAAAAGGTGAAAGAAAAATGGAAATCATTTATAATTCCTACACCAGGCTGGACAACCTGAAATCAACACTGGAATCCAAAAAGAATGAATACAGTTCTAATGTAAAATACTTCAGTAAGGTAGTGATTTACCAGCAGAGAATTGTTGCCTATTCTGTGACCTGTATCATCTTCTTTTTGATTGGATCAAGTTTAGGTTCTATCATCAGAAAAGGAGGAATGGGGCTTCCGGTCATCATCGCTATCGTTATTTTCATCATCTTTTATGTCATGAATGTCGGGGTGGAAAATATGTCATGGAGCGGGAAAATGAATCCTTATCTTGCAGCATGGCTTCCCAACCTGATCCTTCTTCCCTTTGGAGTCTGGATGACTTATAAAGCACTTACAGATTCGCAACTGTTTGATGCAGAAAAATACAAAGCATTGTTCAAACCTATCACCAAAAGGTTTACCAAAAGTAAGGAACATCAGAGATACCAATAATTCTGATTTTAAAATAAAATTAAAAGCTTCGGAGAAATTCCGGAGCTTTTTTGTTGATTATTATTACAATATTTAATTGATAATGATTTTGAATTTAAAAATTTATATTTGTGGGAATTTAAAACAAAACCATGAAGAAATTACTACTTATTGGCCTGTTCGGTCTTGTGTCACTCAATGCCCATGCTCAGGATCAGGATGAAACCGGAACCTACAACGGTGAAAAATACGGCTACATCATTGACAAATCCGGAAAGAAAATTGAAGGTGTCGTACATCTCCACGGCGGCTATTCAAGTCCGTGGCAAAATCAGTTAAAAGTAAAATTTGCGGCCATTGCTGATATTGACAAAGTAAAGAATAAGATAAAATTCAAAACCTACGACACAGACGATATCAAAGAATATATGTTGTATGAAGGTGACACTCCGAGGGTTTTCAAGTCTGTAAAATACTCAAACATGAGAGAAGCCTTGAACAGCTCTGAAAGTTCAACAGGATTATCGGCCGGCTTTAAGGCAATCAACAATCTGTCAAGAACAGAACAGTTTGCAGAAGTCGTAACGGAGGGCAAAATTACAGTTTATAAGCTTTATGGCTACCCTACGGCTCTTTCTGCAAACAGTACTCAGGCCATCACGCAGAGAGAAACAGACCGGTTAAGAGAGAATCCCAATTATATTTTTTCAAAGAAAGGAGGAAAAGCTGAAGAATTAACGCCCGCAAAAGCCAAAATTATCCTGGCAGACTGCCCTTACGTAAAAGCAAAAATAACAAAGGGAGAATATGGTTCCCTGAAAAACGAAGAGAAGAAAAGAAGCGGTCTTGGAAAATTCATCCGGGATGAAATCAACAATTCAACGGTGGATAAACTTTCAATTATCAATGAAGTGATCTATGATTACAATGAGAACTGTAAATAGAATATACAAAAAGAGGTTTCCGGTTGGAAACCTCTTTTTATTTTTAAAACTGATACACAAAAGCATTGATATTCATCCCTGCTCCTACTGAAGCAAATAACACAATATCATTTTTTTTGATTTTATGATGTTCAAGTTCATCCTGCAAAATCATCGTCAGCAAAGAAGGAATCGTAGCCACACTGCTGTTACCTAATTTATGAATAACCATAGGCATGATATTTTCCGGAACCGGTTTTCCATACAGCTGATAAAACCTGTTAACGATGGCTTCGTCCATTTTTTCATTCGCCTGATGAATGATAATTTTATTGAGCTGATCAATAGAATATCCACTGTTGTCCAGACATTTTTTCATCGCATCCGGAACATTCACGAGAGCAAATTCATATATTTTACGACCATCCATCTTAATGTATCGGGTATCCGGGCATCTTTCGTTGTTGTAAGATTTTCCAAAATACAGATAGTCTTTTTCTTCAAGGGTATAAGAAGCTGACAAATGGGATTTGATCCCGGCATCATCATCCTGATTTACTTCCAGAACAGCCGCCCCGGCACCGTCGGCATAGATCATACTGTCTCTGTCGTGGATATCTACCACACGGGAAAGTGTTTCTGCTCCAATCACCAGGCATCGCTTCGCTATACCGGATTTGATAAACGCGTGAGCCTGAATTACCCCTTCAATCCATCCCGGACATCCGAAAAGAACATCATAGGCCACACAGAAATTATTTCTGATTCCCAATACATGCTTCACCCTTGCAGCAAGACTGGGCACCGTATCAGACTGAACCGTTCCGAAGCGAACATCCCCAAAATTATGGGCAAATATAATATAGTCCAATGTTTCAGGATCGATTCCTGCATTTTCTATGGCTGCACGCGCCGCAATGACGCCCAGATCTGAAGTGACCTGTGTACTATGTGCATATCTCCTTTCTTCAATACCTGTAATTTTTTTAAGCTTATCCGTAATGGAAGCGTTATTCTCCTTTAATAAAATCCCTTCTTCATTAAGAAAAATATGTTTATCAAAAAATAAATTGGTTATTGTTTCCGATGGGATATAATTTCCTACCCCGATTATTTTTGTCATCATTATAGTATCTGTTTCCTGTTTTTTAATTGAACGTCAGGAATAATTCATTAAATATAATGAATGAACGTAAATACTTCACAATATAGTATGGAATAAGAATGCATTGCATTATAAAAAGTTAAATAAAACAGCAAAAAAACAAAAAAAAGAGATCTCCTATAGGAAATCTCTTTATTATTTTTCAAAACTGAAAATTATACTTTCATAATTTCAGCTTCTTTTGTCTTAAGATGCTCATCGCAAAGTTTAACGTATTTATCAGTATAAGCCTGGATTTCTTCTTCCACGCCTTTTACTACATCTTCAGAAACTCCTTCCAGCTTTTTAAGTTCTTTCAAACCGTCCTGTCTTGCATTTCTTACCGTTACTTTAGTGTTCTCAGTTTCCACTTTAGCCTGTTTTGCAAGTTCTTTTCTTCTTTCCTCTGTTAAAGGCGGAACATTAAGGATAATGTTTTCTCCGTTGTTAGAAGGTGCAAAACCTAAGTTGGAATTGATGATTGCTTTTTCAATCGCATTGATTGCCGTTCTGTCCCAAGGTTGAATAGAGATTGTCATTGCATCCGGAACAGAAACATTCGCAACCTGGTTGATAGGAGTCATTGCTCCGTAGTATTCTACCATTACATCCTGAACCATTGTCGTAGAAGCACGTCCTGCTCTAATTCTTTGAAATGCGTGATCCAGGTGCTTTACAGCTGCATCCATGTCTTGTTTTACAGATTCTAATATAAGATCTAATTCTTCCATTATTATAGTATAGTTTGATAAATTACACATCTATTAATCCATCTGAATATCAATCAATTAAAACTAAAAACACTGTAAACATCAGGGTTTTCTTATTATTTTAAATTATTTTTTACTATTCAGTGCTGCAAAAATAATGATTATTTCCATATTCTGGTAAGACTGCATTCTGTATTTTGTGAAAACGTTGATATTTTTGAATAGGACAGGCAAACAAAATTATTTTATTACCAGTCGTTACTTGTTTCCTGTTTTGCTTTGGCAGATTTAAGTTGATCAATTAGGGAGGTGTTTTTTTTTAGATGTAGAATTATTTAGTGGATATTATTGAAAAACTCACAAACTAAAATGGCATATTTTACAATCTCATAGAAAAAAACTATCTTAAAATACGGGAAACCGTAATGTTAAAAATTAAAATAAAGTAACTTTAGAATGAAAAAATTATATAATATGGAATTACAAATCGGAGACGTAGTCTATCTTAATTCGGACCTTAATATGAATGTATTAATGACTGTAAGCGGTAAAGACGGAGCATTGTTTTATTGTACGTGGTTCTCTGGGAATGATGTTAAACAGCATTTATTTCACAAAGACTCTTTAACTAAGTACAAGTAAATTTAAAGCCCCAATATAAGGGGCTTTGTTATTAATTAAACATATCAGGGCCATGTTCTATTAATCCCTTGACAATGTTTTTAATTATCTCTTTCTTCCCCTCAGCCCAAAATTCTTTCATAAATTTAATTCCTTGTTTTGCTATTTTAGCATAAATCTTTGAAACGTGTTCTGCAATCCACTTTTGAGGCCTTGTTGGTAGGTTTTCCCTAACTTCAGTAATTTCTGTAATAATAGACTTAATCTCTTCCCTATTATTTTCATCAACCATCTCAATTAGTCTCGTGCTTACTTGTTCTAAAAGATAGTCTAGCTGTAAAATTTGAGTTGTTTTAAAAGGACGTGTATCGGCTCCTTCTTCCACTAATTCAAAGTTTGCAAAAAATTCTTCTTCATAAGATTCAAGAATTGGATCATCATAAAAAGATTTTATTTTATCATAATTTTCTAATGAAAGAATCCAACTGTTGAAAGTTGCTCTCAAATCATCACGTAAAACCCTAAAAGCAGTAGCTTTAACTTCTTTTTCATCTTTTGGAGAGTGGCCAATATAATAAATCTCTCTTCCATCACTTGATATTTCATATTTCTCAATTACAAAATAGAAATCTGAAGAAGGGTCTTTGTCTTTTGCATAAAGTAAATTGTTTCCTGGTTCCTCAATTGTGAACAGATTACCCTGCATTCCAACAAAGGGCTCTAAAGCCTTTAAAACTGAAAGTGGTAATTTTTTTTTAGTCATATTAATATCTTTCTCCAAAAATACCACAATCAAATATATCTTCCAATTTTTTACTCAATTACCAGTTTGGGAAGCAGCCGCATTTCTTTCTTAATTTCCTTTTGCATCTTTTCCACGTCCCTTAACTCTGTTTTCTCCATTGTTACTCAGAATCAGAATTGTTTTCGAATAATAACTATTTCTAACATTGGTTTTGTATACTTTCCTCCTCTTTGAAACAAGAAACTTCTTTTTTTACCTAAAAACCAACTGAAAGCAAAAGCTTCGGGTACAAATACCTACCGAATATTTTGGTTATTTCTACTTAGTGTGATATCATTTTTAATAACGTCCTTTACTCTATTCTTTTAAACGAAACGTCGGCAGGTATTTTAAAAGGAAAACTTGCCGTAACAAACGAAAAGTCTTGGAGAAGACATTTTGCAGAAATGAACAATTATAAACTAATTTAAACCAATCACATCATGACAAATCCATCTTTAGATGCCTATCAACAAGTTTTCGGTATGGCAGGTCTTGCCAACCGTGCCGGAGGCTACAACGGTTTTGGTATCCAACTGCAGCAACAGCTTCAGTATGATTTATCCTATTATTTTAACAATGTTCCTCCGGTTAAAATAATGGATCAGAAAACACCTTCCATAGCAAATCCTTCAGCCGTATCGGAATTAGGAAACTGGGATCTGGTCTGGGGACCTGCCCTGATCGAAGAAAAAAATGAAAAGGGAGTTCCTACCGGAGTTGCAGATAATGCATTATATGTTGTTAAATCTGATGCTGTCGCATTTCCGGGAGGTCCTACATTGCCTACCTACGTTGTGGCTATTGCTGCCACTAATCCTTCGTCACTTTACGATTGGGAAACAGAAGATTTCTCAGTGGCAGAAGTAGTAAACTGGACCACTTATAATCCTTCCAACTTTGCTCCATCAGCCTTTAACGGCATTGACCCTTATATTTCAAAAGGAACGGCTACCGGAGTCGGTATACTTCTGGGACTTATAAGTCCGGGTGATGCAGCCGCACCCAATACCACGCTTCAACAGTTTCTTGCCAGCTTAAGTCCGGATCCGGATACAGCCATCATATTCTGTGGACATAGCCTTGCCGGAGCATTATCTCCTACCCTTGCCCTTTATCTGAAAGAGAATAAAGATCTGGATGCTTTCGGGGTTACGCTTGTATATCCTACTGCCGGACCAACGCCAGGTGAGGCAGCATTCGCCAATCTTTTCAACAGTAAATTCCCGCCATTGCCTCCGGGATGGCAGCAACAGACAGGTACTTATCAAAGCTGGAATACCATGCACTGGAATGATCTGGACGTTGTTCCTCATGCATGGCCGGTATCGGAACTGGGAAAAATAGCAACGATTTATGGTCAGGCTCCTACCTATATGACGGCTGCCTTATTAAACGCTTTACAAAAAATGGCGATTGCTGATTCTTCAAATTCAGGAGCCAGTTATACAAGAATACAGAACCAATCGCTGCCAGGCCGGCTCCAACACTCAAGCGCCTCCTCGGTGAGCATCAAGACACCTCCTGAGTCTTTACAGGACTATATGCTGCAGCTATCCGTACAGCATGTGGGAATGTATAATGGCATTCCTGCGGAAGGATCCAATCCACAGGTAGAAGGACTTATTTTATCACAGCCATTACCAAAACCAGACGTAAAGCTGGTACCGGGAGTAACTGCTGTCACCGAATTGGAGATGATTCTTAAAATAATCGATCAGATCATCGGATGGATTTCTTCCCGTTATGTTTTGGTTGAAAAGGAAAATGCCACACAGAATGTTGAAGCAGACAAATAAATACTTAAAACAATCATTAATAAAAAACACCTGTCACAATTACTGTAACAGGTGTTTTTATATTTTAAACGGTTAAACTGATTATAAATCAACTAAAGTACCTACATTTTCTCCGTCTACGATTTTTTCTAAATTTCCATCTTTGTTCATATCGAATACAATGATTGGTAATTTGTTTTCGTGGCTCAGAGTAAACGCAGTCATATCCATTACTTTAAGGTTTTTCTCAAATACTTCATCAAAAGATAATGAATTGTATTTTACAGCATCTGCATTCTTTTCAGGATCGCTGTCGTAGATTCCGTCTACCCTTGTTCCTTTTAAGATCACATCAGCTCCGATTTCGATCGCTCTTAAGGTAGCCGCTGTATCTGTTGTAAAATAAGGATTTCCTGTTCCTGCCCCGAAGATCACTACTCTTCCTTTTTCAAGATGTCTTACCGCTCTTCTTTTGATGAAAGGTTCAGCTACTTTATCCATTTCGATAGCAGACTGAAGTCTTGTTTTAATTCCTGCATCTTCCAATGCTCCCTGCAAAGCCATTCCGTTGATTACCGTGGCCAGCATTCCCATATAATCTCCCTGCACTCTGTCCATTCCTTTGGCAGCTCCTGCAACACCACGGAAAATGTTTCCTCCTCCGATTACGATCGCTACTTCACAGCCTTTTTCAACTACCTTTTTGATCTCAGCTGCATATTCCTGCAGTCTTTCGTTGTCAATACCGTATTGTCTGTTTCCCATTAAGGCCTCACCGCTCAGTTTCAGAAGGATTCTTTTATATTTCATCTTTTATTTTTAATAACTTTTTATTAGTACCGGTTTCCCCGGAATTTGATTTTGCAAATATAATCATTAAAGATATTGATGAAAGAAAAATATTTAAATAGAAATAATGTCAGAAATATTTTGAAAAGTACGAAAAAGGATTATTTTTGCATTAATTATAAATTGAGTTGAAGAAAATTATCATTTTTTCATTATTTCTATCAGGAATTGTTTCTTATGCGCAAACAGGAACAAATGTTTATCCTTTCTTAAATGTACCTGTATCTGCAAGACAGGCTGCTTTGGGCGGAGATGCAATTTCGGTAAGAGATTATGATGTTTCCTTTGCTATTGCAAACCCTGCCCTGTTAAATAAAGATTCTGACAAACAGCTTTCTGTAAACGCAACGGCTTACCTTGCCGACTCGAAATACGGAACGATTGCTTATGCCAAAGACTTTGAAAATGGCCACATGGCTACCATCAATGCAAGGTATATGAGCTATGGAAGTATTCCGAGGACGGATGAAAGCGGTTTTGAAAACGGAGAATTCAAAGCTTCAGATGTAGCGATTGGCGCAGGCTATGCCTACCAGTTTGAAGAAGACTGGACGATTGGTGGAGGACTTAATTTTATTACCTCAAAAATTGACAACTATACTTCTTCCGCGATCTCAGGAACAGCGGGAATTACCTATCATAATAAAAAGAGCAAGGAAGTCGTTTCACTGGTCATGAGAAACTTTGGGTTTCAGCTGAAATCCTTTAACGGGACAAGAGAAAATCTTCCTTTCAGAATCGATCTTGGATATACCAAAATCATCAAGAACTTCCCTCTTGCCATTACTATTACCGCACATGACCTTCAGAAGTTTGATATTTCTTCAGAAGAAAACCTGGACGGGCAGAAAGTGGGTGCCGGCAGAAAGATTGCCGATCACTTTTCTTTGGGAGCCGAATTGTTTCCGGAAAAGAATTTCAATATCAGGCTGGGATATAATGTAAAAAGAGGAAATGAGCTGGCGGTTGCGGATCAAAGAAATTTCTCGGGACTTTCTGCAGGATTTGGAGTTAAAGTTTCCAGATTCCGTATTGATTATGCCCACGTGAGATATCACAACTCTTCGAACGTCAATCAGATAGGAATTTCTATGGACCTTTCCAGCCACAGAGGAGAATAATCTTCCTGGCCGGAAATTTCTTAATTATTCCGAAAATTTCTTACTTCCTCTTGATTTTCTAAAAAAAATCTTGAAATTTGCAGTATGAAAAAACCTGTAATTGCTATCGATGGGTACTCGTCTACCGGAAAAAGTTCTATCTCTAAAATCATTGCTGATCAACTGGGACTTATTCATATGGATACAGGAGCACTTTACAGAGGAGTTACCTGGTATGCTTTGCAGCATTGTCTGAATGAAAACGGTGAGATTGATCTGAATACATTGTTCTCTTCTTTTAATCAGATCAAACTTGAATTTAAAAATAACGACGGCACCCTTATTCTTTTCCTGAATGACACAGATATCTCTACGGAAATCCGTACCAATATCGTATCAGACAACGTAAGTCTTGTTGCCAAGCAAAAAGAGGTGAGAGATTTCCTCCTGCAGTCACAGCGCACTTTGGCAGAAAAAGGTGGCGTTATTATGGACGGGCGTGACATCGGGACAGTAGTTCTGCCAGATGCAGACTATAAATTCTTTCTTACTGCCAGTATTGATGAAAGAACCAACAGAAGGTTTCTGGAACTGAAAGGACTGGGTATAGAAGCAGATAAAGAACAGGTAAAACAAAACCTGATAGAACGTGACAAGATCGATAGTGAGCGTGAAATAGCCCCATTGAAGCAGGCTGACGACGCTATTGTTATTGATAATTCGACACTCACCAAAGAAGAAACCATACAGCTTATTTTATCTCACATCAAAAAGATTTAACAATTTTTAATAGGCTTCAAGCCTCCTTTGGTATACAAATTGTAAGTTTTATTACTGTAAAAACTAATCTATTATTAATTATTAAAAAACTTAAAATGTCTAGAAAAGGAAATAATACAGCAGGTATATTGGCAGGACTTCTTGCAGGTGCTGCGGCAGGTGTAATCTTAGGAATGTTATACGCACCGGAAGAAGGTAAAGAAACCAGAAAAAAAATTAAAACGAAGGCAAATGATCTTAAAGATCAGGCAAAGAACAAATACGGTGAGGTTTCTGAAAAGGTGAAAGACCAGTACAGCAATATTTCTTCTACTTTCAAGGAAACAGCTAACAGTGTAGCACATACTGTGAAAGACGGATATGACAAATACAAAGATCAGATTGTTTCTAAAACTGCAGATTTGGCAAAAGATGTAGAAGCAGAACTGAATGATCTGAAAAAATAAGTAATTTATCTTTTTAAGTAAATTACAGAAAGGAACTTTTGTGCGAAAGTTCCTTTTTTTGTAACTTTAAAAAAAAACAATGATAGAAACTATTAAAGAATACGCCTCCAAGAGAATCGATCTTCTGAAAATTGAAGCGACTGAAAAGTCGTCACTTTCTGCCGGGCTCATTACTTACTTTGTAGTACTGCTTGTTGCTTTTGCTTTTTTTATTATCCTTTTCAACTTTGGAATTGCTTTCCTTATCGGAAAAGCACTGGATAATTATTCCTATGGATTCTTAATTGTTGCTGCATTTTATGCACTGGTAATGGCGTTTGTTGTTGCCTTCAAAACAAAAATTGTGAATACTGTTGCAGATCAGGTTATTAAATTTTTAAATCATTAAACTATGGGCAGAAAATACGAGAGCATAGAAGAATTAAGAAGAAAGAAAAAACTGCTTCAGGGTGAAATTAGTGATCTTGAAAATCTTCTGACCTTCAAAAATACAAAAGAAAGCCTGAGTGCATTTACCAATGGTTTAACTGATCAGTATCTTCAGGAAAAGATTGATGAAGACGGTGATGAAAAAGTGGTCCTAAGGAAAGATGTCATTGCCAAACAGCTTACTTCAGAGGTGAAAGACCTTTTAATCAGCAAAAATACAGCTGTAGGAATTGCCAGCTCTGCTTTCAAAGGAGGAAATCTTACAGACGGGCTTGTAAAACTAGGGGTTACTGCTATCGTAGGGAATTATGCCAAAAAGAATATGAAAAGTTCCAACTGGAAGAAAAAACTGATTGGTGCTGCATTGATTTACCTTGCTCCTATTGCACTGAAATATGTCAGAAAAAAAATAGAAGTATACCAGAAAAACAAAAGTGTTTCAAGTATGGAACAATTGATATAGGTTTAAATATCAGAAACCAGAAGTTAGAGAATATTGATAAGTAGTTTATCCACCATTCCAACCTCTGGTTTCTGATTTTCTATTTTGAAAATAACTGTCCTAAAATAATCCCTGCAGCCATTGATACATTCAGGCTTTCTGTAGACTGGGATTTTCCAAATCTAGGAATACTGATACTTTTTTGTACCAGTTTTTCCGTCTCAGGTCTCATTCCGTTTCCTTCATTTCCTAAAATAAGGTTTAGCTTTTCGGGTTTCTGGAAAGTATAAATATTCTCCCCTTCCATATCCGTTCCGATATTTACATTCTCTGTTTTGGAAAGATATTCCACCAGATCAGTATACACCACATTCACTCTGGTAAAAGATCCCATGGTTGCCTGAATGACTTTCGGATTGTACACATCTACGGTATCTTCACTACAGATGATCTGTTCAATACCAAACCAGTCTGCAAGACGTATAATGGTTCCCAGGTTTCCGGGATCCTGTATTCCATCCAAAACCAATTGTATATTCTTATCTTCCCATTTTTCTTCCTCGGCAAGATAACATACCGCCACGGAATCTTTTGGAGTTTTAAGAAAACTTATTTTTTTTAATTCATTTTCAGAGATATGGGTAACAGGAACGTCAGTACGGTCCAATTTTTGTGGATCGGTTGACAATATTTCTTTAACTTTAAAGTTAGAATTAGAAAGTTCACAAATGATTTTATTACCTTCAACCAAAAACAAATTGTATTTTTGTCTGAACTTCTTTTTATCTAAAGATTGTAAAACTTTTATTGTATGAGCTGTAAGCATTATAAGAATTCTCCTCAAAAATATTATAAAATTATCTCATTTGCAACATTTGTTGGTCTCCTTTATGCTTGTAGTACGACAAAAAAAGTTCCTGACGGCGAATATCTGCTTACCAAGAACAATTTAGAGTTCGAGGATAAGAAAGTATTTTTCGATGAGGAACTTAAAGATTATATTCAGCAGAAGCCCAATAAAAAGCAGTTTCTTTTTATGCCATTAAGTCTCCTTCTGTACAATATGGCGGATCCGAAATACGACACCATACTTAATGAATATATGACCTATCCCGGTGAAATGAGAAATCAGAAGCTGAGAGATTCTTTATTCCTTAAATATAATATGAAAAGCAGTGTCGGAAAAAGTCTTCTTTTCGACCGTTTACTGCACAACTGGGGAACACCGCCGGTCATTCTTGATCAGACAAGAAGTGAAAAAAGTGCTGAGTCTATCAAGAAAAGACTTACCTACAGGGGATATTGGGATGCTGATGTCAATTTTAAACATACACTGGATTCCGCTTCCAAAAAAGCATCGGTTAATTATTCCATCAAACATAATGAACCTACGCGTATCAAGGATTATTTCTATAATATTCCGGATCAGGGGATCAAAGGGTATTACAACTATAATCTGAACAGAAGTCTTGTAAGATCCGGACAGATCCTTGACCAGACCGTTCTGGAAAGAGAGGTTACCAGAATCACCGATCTGATGAGAGAGTTTGGTTTCTACAGGTTCAATGCTTCCAATGATGAAGTTTATTTCGTTGCAGATTCCCTTAAAAGCAGAAAACAGGTTCCTTTAACCCTGGAAATTCATAAAGATTCCCTGGATACCCCTTATAAAATAGCCACTTTTGGAAATATTGATGTTGCCATTGTGGATGAACCCGGTGACTATCCTAAAAACACCAAAAAAGATAGCTTAAGGAGAATAAGATTCCATACGATGAATGATAAATATAAACTTTCATCGGTGTGGAGAGCTATTATTCCGGACAGTAAAAAGGTTTTTGACCAAACGAAACTGGACGTAACCAAGAGAAATCTTTTATCGATGAATAACTTCAGCATCGTTAAAGCGAGAGACTCACTGAGACAAGGCGGAATGACCTCTCCAAACGACAGTATTGTTGATGTTTTATATGTACTGAAACCACTTCCGAAATACGAACTTAAAGTGGGAACAGATATCAACTATTCTCAGGTTTTAAACCTGGGGATCTCTCCTTCTGTGGACCTTACCACCCGAAATGTTTTTAGAGGAGCGGAAAACCTTTCTACCAGTCTTTCAGGAACATTTGGTTCTATCAGAAGTACAAAAGATATCAGTAAAAGAGTTGCAGCCTACGAAATATCGGCTCAGGCATCCCTGAACTTCCCAAGACTGCTGCTTCCTTTTAATTATTATAAATTCATTCCAAAACGATACACACCTACATCATCTATTTTGCTGGGGGCATCCATACAGAACAACATTGGTTTGGGAAGGTTGATTTTCAATACGGGACTGAACTATCAGGCAAGTGTTAATGATCAGGTGTATCACAAGCTTACTTTATTCAATACTCAGGTCAGTCTGACAAAAAATAAAGATGCGTACTATGACTACTTTGTGAATGACGGAAGGGTAAAAGATGAAGTATTCGGGAATTATTTTATGTTTAACCCGGAAACTGCGCAGACCGGACAAGATTATAAAGATGGAAAACTCAGTGTAGATGAAGTTTCCAAAATGATTATTGAGAACGATGCTTACCGTGGAAGCCTTAATCAGCAGGGAAGAGATCTTTTAACAGCCTTTACCGGAACATTGGTGAACAAAGACAGACAAACTCAGGATGTCCTTATTTCTTCCATGATCTACAATTTTGTCTATAGTGAAATTGGAAAGAAAGAATATCCAAATGCCTTTTATTTTAACGGAAAAGTGGAGCTTGCGGGAAATATATTAAGTATATTCAATAAAAAAGATAACGGCGGAGGTATTGTTACCGGCCCGCAAGGAACTATTTTCGGACTGCCTTACGCACAGTTTGTAAAATTTGATATTGATACAAGAAAATATTTCAAGTTTAACGGAAATCAGACATTGGTGCTGCGCCAGTTTATAGGAGTTGGAATACCTTACGGAAACTCTCAGGATATGCCCATCATCAAGTCTTATTTCAACGGAGGTTCCAACGATATCAGAGCCTGGGTAGCCTTTGGAGGATTAGGTCCTGCAGATTCCCAGGTGGATGAAAGAGTTCGTACCTATATGACAGACAATCTAAAGCTTACCACTAATATTGAATATCGAATTCCTTTCAATAAAACTTATGAAGGCGCTTTATTTACCGATATCGGAAATACATGGAGTCTTCGTAACTATAACGATGGATATGGAGATGAATTTAAGTTCGGTAAGTTCTGGAAACAGGTGGGTATCGGAAGTGGATTCGGATTAAGATTAAATATTGCTTATGTAACGGCGAGAATTGACCTTGCGTATAAGATCTATGACCCGAATAAACCTGAAGGCGACCGATGGAGATTCAAATTCATCCAGCCTTTCAAACCAACAGTTAATATCGCGTTCGGATATCCTTTCTAATCCGGAGAAACGCCTAAAATAAAATAGACTACAGCAATCACACGGGCGAGGATTTCCCTCGTCTGGTTTCTGTAGAAACTCTCGGGTTTTGTGACATCCTGCGCATCAAATCCCAAAGCATTCATATCATTATTTCTTGCAAAAAACAATGCTCTCAGGTTGTGATATCCCTGGGATACAATAATGACATTTTTCTTCTTATAAACATCCTTACAACGGAGAATACTTTTGTAGGTATTAAAGCCTTTAGGATCTTCCACAATAATATCTTCAGGCACTCCTTCCTGATTGATCAGATAGTTTTTCATTGCTCCCGGCTCGTTATAACCTTTGCTTTTTTCCCCGCTTACTATAATTTTCTTGATTTTTCCATGATGGTATAGAAGTGCTGCCGCGTCCATCCTTTTGGTGAAATAAGGATTGGATTTTCCGGATCTCATTTTCGGAGATGTACCCAGAACCAATGCAATTTCTCTTGGGGGAATTTTTGAGATTTTAGTATAGGTTCTTCCGTTGGTAAGTCCGAAAACCCACACATTACAGAAGCATATCATCAGAATTCCCAGTTCCAGTGATATAAACCCAAGGTTAAATATGTTCCTAATAACTCTCAACTAAGATCAAAGTTAAGCTTTATTTTTTTACTTTTCACAATAGACATACAAGCTAAAATATGTCCCTGCTCCTCCTCTTTTTCGGTAAGATACTCATTCTCCAGCAGTTCTACTTCCCCTTCTTCCAGAGAACATTCACAACTTCCACAGATCCCAGACTTACAGGAATAAGGAACAGGGAATTTCTGCATCAAAAGCTGCTGTAGGATTTTATCCTTATTATCAGGCAGATAAGTGGTGTATTTCTTCCCTAGCATGGTAAATTCGACCTCAATATTTTCAATCAGAGGAAATTCTTTTTCTACAGGATAAATATCATCATTAAATTCTTCAAAAAGTTCAAAATGAATATTCTTTTTCGGAATTCCGTGATGATAGCAGGCATTAGCCAAAGTTTTGATCATTTCGCCTTTTCCACAGATCAGCACTTCGTCTACAGCATCCCAGATGGTAGATTCCTCGTCTGTATCATCCAAATGAAGAATCTGATTGATGATAAGATTCAGCTTTTTTTCATCAAGTCTTCCATAAAAAAACTGATCTGCCGTTTTCTCCTGAGAAAAAAAGTAAAATATCTGAAGCCTGTCACCACATGTTCTGGCAAGGTTGTCCAGCTGTTCGCGATAGACTAAATCTTCTGAACTTTTATTTCCAAAAAATAAAAACAACCGCGTTCTGGGTTCATTGTGAAGAATATTTTTGAAATGACTTAAAATAGGGGTAATTCCAATACCGGCAGCAAAAGCAACAATAGTTCTGAATTCACTGGGTTTGGATACAATGGTAAATCTCCCGGAAGGTTCACTTACCCAAAGTTCATCACCAGCATTATAATTTTGAAATAACTGCGAAGTAGCTCCTTCAGAGGAATTCACCTTTATCCCCAGACATATTTTCCCTTCATAAGGAGCTGAAGTCATTGAATAATCATTAATAACTTCTTTCCCATGTGATTGAAATCTTATACTGACGAACTGCCCGGCTTCAAACCTGAAATTTTCTTTTAAATTCTCAGGAATATCAAACTCCAGAGAAAAAGTATTTTTGGTCAGCTCTTCCTTTTTCGCTATTTTTAACGGATGAAACTGTATCAGTTTCCCCTTATAGATTTGTTGTTCCATAACTTCAATTCAAAAATAGATAAAAAATAATTTATGAAGAAGATAATTTTTTCCACGTTACTTCTTACTGCTCTCTACAGCTGTAAAAAAGAAGGTCAGAAATCTGAAAATATCGCAGCTGCAGATTCTGTTTCTGTATCTCAAACTGCAGAGGCAGAAGGAAGTACCGCTATTCCCAAAGAACTTTCTCCTGAAAACGTAAGCCAGCATTTGGCAAAAAATAATGATACGTTATATGTAACCAACTTTTTTGCAACCTGGTGTGGCCCATGTATCAGAGAAATTCCAAGTTTTAAAAGTAAAATGGATGAATTGAAAGGTAAACCTGTAAAGTTCACTTTCGTCAACCTTGATGATAAGGCAGATTGGGCTGGTGCTGTTAAGAATTTTGCTGCAGAAAATAAATTGGGAGGCAGCATTATATTACTGGATGGACAAAAATTAGATCCAAACTTCTTTCACAACAACTTTAAACAATGGGACGGAGGTTCTATTCCTTTTACTTTCATGAGAAAAGGTGATAAAACCGACGAATATCTGGGAATGATGACGGAAGATGTATTGAATTCTAAAATCGATTCTTTCCTAAAATAAATAGACTGAACTCTTTCTGAATCATGTCAAAAAGATTTAAAATCCTGTGTTTATTATTCGTGATTGCCATTATTGCAAGCGCAATTATTAATCTGAACACAGGATTTTTAAGTTTAAGCTTCCAGGATTTCTTTCAGGATTCTGCTCAGAATCAAATTGCTGAAATCCGCATCAACCGTGTTCTGGTGATGATGCTGGCTGGGATTTGCATTCCTACTTCTGGTTTTCTGATGCAGGAATATTTTCAAAATCCACTGGCAGGGCCTGATATATTGGGGATAACATCAGTCGCCAGTTTATCAGTTGCTTTTTATATTTTCTTTTCCCATACTATTTCCCTTCCTGAATTTTTACAGAATAGTTTTCTCAGTTTATCAGCTATTGGAGGCAGCTTACTGTTGATGTTGGTACTCCTCTCTATGTCCAATAGATTTCAGGACAAATCATATCTTATTATTTTCGGGTTTTTGGTATCTGCTTTTGCCGGAGCTATTGTTTCTCTGCTTCAGTTTTATGCAGAAAATCAGAGTCTTAAAAACTATATTTTATGGTCTTTCGGAGCGAATAATATGGTAACGAGGAATCAGATCTATGTACTTTCCGTTCTGGTTTTAATCGGAATGTTGATCTGCTTCAGAGCGATAAAACCACTCATTGGAAATTCTCTGGGTAATTCCTATGCACAAAGTTTAGGTGTAAATTTGAAACAGTTGAAACTTTTAATAATCGTGGCGTCTTCTCTCTTATCCGCTTCGGTCACTGCATTTTTAGGACCTATTCTGTTTATTGGAATCATTGTGCCACACTTTTGCAGACTTGTTTATAATCCATCCAGATTATGGCAGCAATGGATTCTTAATATGTTTCTGGGAATGCTGATTATGTTATTTTTCTCTGTCATTGCCGAAAAAACACAGATTCCTTTGAATGTGATAAGCTCTGTATTCGGAATTCCTGTGATTCTGATGATGCTGTTGAAACAGAATAAAGTGTGATTTTTTTGTTGGATAAACGCAAAGGCGCAAAAAACTTTTAAAAATTTTATATTTTTAAGACGCAAAGATTTTATCTCCGATAAAATTGAGCACCTCATATTCTAAACAAAAAATTTCTCCAATATCTTGCTGAAAATCTTCGATTTTATCGCGCCTTAAAATATTACACAAAATATTAAAAGCCTTTGCGTCTTCACGTTTACCCAACAGACTTCCTAATAAACTTAATATTATAGTTTTGAAATGTTGATAAGTACATACTTACATCTATTATACTTATCTAACAATTCATATATTTAAGCTCAACTATGCTAGGAATAGATTCTTGATATGTTTCTGGGAATGCTGATTATGTTATTTTTCTCTGTCATTGCCGAAAAAACACAGATTCCTTTGAATGTAATAAGCTCTGTATTCGGAATTCCTGTGATTCTGATGATGCTGTTGAAACAGAATAAAGTGTGATTTTTTTGTTGGATAAACGCAAAGGCGCAAAAAACTTTTAAAAATTTTATATTTTTAAGACGCAAAGATTTTATCTCCGATAAAATTGAGCACCTCATATTCTAAACAAAAAATTTCTCCAATATCTTGCTGAAAATCTTCGATTTTATCGCGCCTTAAAATATTACACAAAATATTAAAAGCCTTTGCGTCTTCACGTTTACCCAACAGACTTCCTAATAAACTTAATATTATAGTTTTGAAATGTTGATAAGTACATACTTACATCTATTATACTTATCTAACAATTCATATATTTAAGCTCAACTATGCTAGGAATAGATTCTTGATATGTTTCTGGGAATGCTGATTATGTTATTTTTCTCTGTCATTGCCGAAAAAACACAGATTCCTCTGAATGTGATAAGCTCTGTATTCGGAATTCCTGTGATTCTGATGATGCTGTTGAAACAGAATAAGAGGTAACTTTTTTGTTGGATAAACGCAAAGACGCAATAAAAATGAGTTTGACATTGTTTTAAGGCGCAAAGATTTTATCTCCGATAAAATTGAACACCTCATATTCTAAACAAAAAATTTCTCCAATACCTTGCTGAAAATCTTCGATTTTCTCGCGCCTTAAAATATTACACAAAATATTAAAAGCCTTTGCGTCTTCGCGTTTACCCAACATTTCGCATCAATAGGCATACTATGTTCCAAAATCATTAGTAACAGTCTTTGTAATTATTAAGCAACTATTCATATATTTAAGTCCAACAAAACACCACAAATGACAGAAAATGAATTATCAAAAGTAGTTTTTGAAACAGGTTTAAAGATTCACAGAAAACTTGGAGCAGGATTATTTGAGCATGTGTACGAAGAATGCATGTTCTATGAGTTAACAAAAGCAGGATTTTTAGTAGAAAAGCAAAAGCTACTTCCAATCATTTATGAAGATTTGAAAATAGAGAACGCTTTCAGACTCGATATGATTATTGAAAACAAAGTAATTCTGGAAATAAAAACAGTTGAGTATATATCACCTACTCATAAAGCGCAGCTTTTAACTTACTTAAAAATGACAAACTGTAAATTGGGATTATTACTTAACTTTCAATCTGATGTCTTCAAAAACGGAGTAACAAGAATTGTGAACAACTTATAAAATAAAACATGATAAAAATTTGACAAAGTCAAATTCCTTGCGTCTTAAAACATTATTTTTGTAAAAAACTTTGCGTCTTCGCGAAAACGAACAAAAACATGCATCTACAGATCAAACAGGCAAATATCGGCTACAATACCCCATTAATCTCCAATGCCAATGCAGATTTAAAGCTTGGTGATGTATGCCTGCTGAT
This sequence comes from Chryseobacterium sp. DZ-32, assembly GCF_059587025.1. NCBI lineage: Bacteria > Pseudomonadati > Bacteroidota > Flavobacteriia > Flavobacteriales > Weeksellaceae > Chryseobacterium > Chryseobacterium sp. DZ-32. The sequence continues at coordinate 116,835 of NZ_JCAIOM010000012.1, read as the reverse complement.
TGGTAATAACGGTGTAGGAAAAACAACATTAATCAAATCTATCCTGCATCAGCTCCCTTTGCTGAATGGAGAAATTTCTATTAATGAAAAAAATGTAAAAAATCTTTCGGTAAAAGAGATTGCGCAGAATATTGCCATTGTCTTTTCAAAGTCAGTTATTCCGCAGCATTATACCGTTGAAGATCTTATTTCTCTCGGAAAGTATATCTACTATCCTTTTTATTTTGAACTCAAAAAAGAAGATCGCGAAGAGGTTGGTCATATTATTGAAGAACTGGATCTGAATCAGTACAGATATACTCTTTTGAAAAACCTTTCTGACGGAAATCTTCAAAAAGCATTTATCGGACGGGCTATCACCCAAAATTCGCCTATTATCATTCTGGATGAGCCTACTACCCATCTGGATGAAAAAAATAAAATCATCATTCTAAAAACCCTGAGAAAGCTGGCTAAGGAACAAAACAAACTTATCCTGTTTTCCTCCCACGACTGGCGCCTTGCCAAAGAGTTTGCGGACAAAATATGGTATGTAAAGGAGAATCATCTGTATTCGGGAATTGTTGAGGACATTTTGCTTCAGCATGATGAACTTACCAATGCTTCCTTATTTCAAATCAGTGAGACCTTTATTCCGCCATTTATTTCTGCACCTCAGTTTCATAAGGAAATGCTGTATTCTCTGCTTCAAAAAAACTTCCAAAAAGACCTGTCTGACTTGAATTTCGAATTTCAGAACCCATTTTGGGTAATTACTAAGGATTCCGCCATCTATCAATGTGAATCTTTTGAAGAAATCATCAATTTAGTCTCAAACATTCATTAATACTTGATTTTCTTTGATTTATCCATATACTATGCATGCATAGTATTATGCTAATCATACAATTTAATCCGTTTATTTACAGCCCATTAACAAAATTTAACGTTAATAAATATTATGCATGCATAATATTTATTAAATTTGGGTAAAACCATTGGCGCAAAAATGATGGATCATAATAAGGAAAAAATAGAAAACGTAGATTTAATTTTAAAGCAGACCTGGTTGGCTGTTTCTAAAATGTACACAGAATTAGCCCAGGAACATGATTCCACAGCGGTACAGGCACTCACACTTTTAAAAATAGATCCTAAAGAAGGAACCCGAAGTACGAATCTTGGACCTAAGATGGCTATTGAACCTACTTCATTAACAAGAATTATCAAACTTCTTGAAGATAACGGATACATCTATAAGGAGAAAACCACCACTGATAAAAGAGAGGTGATCATCAAACTTACAGACAAAGGATTAAACTCCAGAAATATGTCTAAGGAAGTCGTTGTGAATTTCAACAAGAAGGTGATGGAAAAAATTTCTCCGGAAAAACTGGAGGCTTTCAAGGATGTGATGGGTGAAATCATGAAAATAGCAAACGAATTATTAAATAACAGAAAATAAATTATGATGAAGCCTTCGGGTTCATATCATCTTATACAAATAAAAATTTACATATGAAAAGAAGAATCAAACATGTAACGGTTCTTGGTTCAGGAATTATGGGAAGCGGAATCGCTGCTCACTTCGCCAACATAGGCGTTGAAGTATCACTTTTGGATATTGTTCCTTTTGAACTAACTGAAGCTGAACAGAAAAAAGGTTTGACCAAAGATGACAAAGCAGTAAGAAACAGAATTGCTTCCGAAAACTTTGAAAAACTTAAAAAAGCAAGTCCTGCACTTCTTTATTCACCCAAGTTTGCAGACAGAATTACAATCGGAAATTTCGATGATGATTTGCCGAAAATAAAAAATACCGACTGGATCATTGAAGTAGTCGTTGAAAGACTTGACATCAAGAAGTCTGTGTACGAAAAAATTGAACAGTTCAGAAAACCGGGAACATTAATTTCTTCCAATACATCCGGTATTCCTATTCATCTCCTTACAGAAGGGAGAAGCGAGGATTTCAAGAAGTACTTTGCCGGAACACACTTCTTCAACCCGGTAAGATATCTTCCCCTTTTAGAGATTATCCCAACTAACGATACAGCTCCTGAAATCATCGATTTCTATATGAATTACGGAGCAAAATTCTTAGGTAAAACGACTGTTTTAGCCAAAGATACACCAGCCTTCATCGCCAACAGAATCGGGGTGTTCTCCATGATGGATCTTCTTCACAATGTACAGAAATTAGGACTTACCGTTTCTGATGTTGATAAATTAACTGGTCCGGTAATCGGACGTCCAAAATCTGCTACATTCAGAACAGCTGACGTTGTAGGTCTTGATACTTTGGTAATGGTAGCCAACGGTGTCCGCCAGAGCGGTGCGGAAGCAAACGACTTCAATGATGTATTTGCCCTTCCAGGGTATATCCAGAAAATGATGGATAATAAATGGCTGGGTTCAAAAACGGAACAAGGATTCTATAAAAAAGTGAAAAACGCAGAAGGAAAATCTGAAATTCATGGATTAAACCTTGATACTTTAGAATATGAACTTCAAGGCAAATCGTCATTCCCGACATTAGAATTAACAAAATCTATTGATAAGCCAATCGACAGATTCAAAGTATTGATCGGCGGTAAAGATAAAGCGGGTGAATTGTACAGAAAATCTTTAGGGGCATTATTCGCTTATGTTTCTCACAAAGTTCCTGAAATCTCTGACGAAGTTTACAAAATTGACGACGCCATGAGAGCAGGTTTCGGATGGGAAAACGGTCCTTTTGAAATCTGGGATGCCGTAGGTGTTCGGAAAGGTATTGAACTGGCGAAAGATGCCGGATATGAAGTTTCTGACTGGGTGAAAAATGTAGAAACTTTCTATAAAGTTAATGACGAAGGTCAAAGCATTTACGTTGATAAAAATTCAGGAGAATATAACAAAATCCCTGGTCAGGATGCATTCATCATCTTAGATAATATCAGAAAAAATAAAACGCTTTGGAGCAATTCAGGGGCTGCTATTCAAGATTTGGGAGACGGAATTATCAACTTTGAGATCCGTTCAAAAATGAACTCTCTTGGAGGTGAAGTTCTTGACGGATTGAACAGAGCGATTGATTTGGCAGAAAAAGAGTACGACGGATTGGTTGTAGGAAACCAGGGAGCCAACTTCTCTGTAGGTGCCAACCTTGCGATGATCCTTATGATGGCTATTGAGCAGGATTGGGATGATCTGAATATGGCGATCGCTTACTTCCAGAAATCAATGATGAGAGTACGCTACTCCTCTATTCCGGTTGTAGTTGCTCCTCACGGAATGACTTTAGGTGGAGGATGTGAAATGACGATGCACGCAGACCGAGTGGTTGCAGCGGCAGAAACCTATATCGGACTTGTTGAAACCGGAGTTGGAGTAATTCCTGGTGGTGGTGGTACTAAAGAGCTTACTTTAAGAACTTCCAGAGAATTCCACAATGATGATGTTAAAAATAACAGACTTCGTGATGCTTTCATGAACATCGCCATGGGTAAAGTAGCTACTTCTGCTTATGAAGCTTATGACATGGGAATCCTTGAAAAAGGTAAAGACATTGTTTCAGTTAGCAAGAACAGACAGATTGCTGAAGCGAAAAAAGTAGCGAAACTATTAGCAGAACAAGGCTATACCCAGCCCATCGAACAGAAAGTAAAAGTTCTTGGTAAAGACGCATTAGGAATGTTCTACGTAGGAACTGACCAGATGTTAACCGGAAACTTTATTTCTGCACACGATAAGAAAATTGCTGATAAACTAGCCAACGTGATGGTAGGTGGAAATCTATCAGAGCCAACAGTTGTAACGGAACAGTATCTATTGAACCTTGAAAGGGAAACTTTCCTTCAGCTTTGTGGAGAAAGAAAAACTTTAGAGAGAATTCAGTATATGTTGCAAAATGGGAAACCTTTGAGAAACTAATAGAGAGCTCCGTAGGAGCGAACTGTTAATAGCATGAATAATTAAAAAAATCGGAAAGCCTCGTAGAGGCGACCTGTTAATGTATGGCAAACACCTACACTCAGATTTATATTCAAATTGTTTTCGCGGTAAAAGGAAGACAAAATCTGATTTCAAAAGAAAACAGAGAAGAATTACATCAGTTTATAACAGGTATTGTTTCCAATAGAAATCAAAAATTATTCGCAGTTTTTGCAATGCCTGACCATGTGCATATTCTTGTAAGTATGAATCCCACACTTTCGGTTTCAGATTTAGTAAGAGATATTAAAGCAGGTTCTTCAAAATTCATCAATGAAAAAGGATGGGTAGATGAAAAATTCAATTGGCAGGAAGGGTACGGAGCTTTTTCTTATTCTAAAAGCAGTGTTGATTCTGTTGTAAAATATATTTTAAATCAGGAAGAACATCATAAAAAGAAAACTTTTAGAGAAGAATACCTGGATTTTATGTCAAAATTTGAGATAGAATATGATCCAAAATATTTATTTGAATGGATTAATGATTAACAGGTCGCTCCTACGGAGCTCCGCAAAAGCAAAAACAAAATCTATGAACAGTTTACCTCTACGAGGCAAAAAATTCTTAAAACAATTTAATTAAACAAAAAAAATGAAAACAGCATACATAGTAAAAGGTTTCAGAACTGCCGTTGGAAAAGCTCCAAAAGGAAGTTTAAGATTTACAAGACCTGATGTCATGGCGGCTACTGTTATTGAAAAATTAATGGCTGAGCTACCACAATTAGATAAAAACAGAATTGACGACCTTATCGTAGGAAATGCAATGCCGGAAGCTGAACAGGGACTGAACGTTGCACGTCTGATCTCTTTGATGGGGTTAAATACCGATAAAGTTCCGGGAGTAACCGTGAACAGATACTGTGCATCAGGAAGTGAGGCAATTGCTATTGCTTCTGCGAAAATTCAGGCTGGTATGGCAGATTGTATCATCGCGGGTGGTACAGAATCGATGTCATATATTCCTATGGGAGGTTATAAGCCGGTTCCTGAAACGGATATCGCAAAAACAAATCCTGATTATTACTGGGGAATGGGTTACACAGCGGAAGAAGTTGCAAAACAATATAATATTACAAGAGAAGAACAGGATCAGTTTGCTTTTGAATCTCATATGAAAGCCTTAAAAGCCAATCAGGAAGGTAAATTTGCCAACCAGATTGTTCCGATTCCTGTAGAATATAATTTCCTGGACGAAAATCAGAAACTGCAGACTAAAAAGTTTGATTTCTCTGTAGATGAAGGGCCTAGAGCTGATACTTCTTTAGCTGGATTAGCAAAACTAAGACCTGTATTTGCCAACGGAGGAAGTGTTACTGCCGGAAACTCTTCTCAGATGAGTGACGGAGCCGCTTTCGTAATGGTAATGAGTGAGGAAATGGTAAAAGAATTAGGACTGGAGCCTGAGGCAAGATTAGTGGCTTATGCTGCAGCCGGATTAGAACCAAGAATCATGGGAATGGGGCCAATTTATGCTATTCCAAAAGCATTGAAACAAGCTGGTTTAGAATTAAAAGATATCGATTTGATCGAGCTTAACGAAGCATTCGCTTCTCAATCGGTTGCAATCAAAAAAGAATTAGGCTTAAATCCTGATATCTTAAACGTAAACGGAGGAGCAATCGCCCTTGGACACCCGCTTGGATGTACAGGAACAAAACTAACGGTACAACTTCTTGACGAAATGAGAAGAAGAGGCAACAAGTACGGAATGGTTTCTATGTGCGTGGGAACAGGTCAAGGAGCAGCTTCTATTTTTGAACTTCTTTAATAGACAAATAGAGAATAGACGGATAGATAATAGACTTAAAGACACCAAAAATGTATGAATGATTTAAGAGGCACAATTTTAAAAAGCTTAAAATCTGGCAAATGAGTATGAAATTATCAAGATTAACTTTAGATCTTACAGATACTTTTCCGACTTATGAAAAGTATGGTTTGAAAAATCAAATGGACAGATGTGCAATTTCAATTCCATCAAATATAGCTGAAGGTTCAAGCAGGACAAATAAGTCTTTTAGTCATTTTTTGGATATTTCTTTAGGTTCTTCATTTGAATTGCAAACACAAATATTGTTAGCAAATCATAGAAAATATTTATCTGATGAAAAAACTGAAATCTTTGAAATTAAGATTGAAGAATTTCAAAAAGCAACAATGGTATTTCAGAATACTTTAAACAGGGACTAAGAAAACAAAAGACTAGGAGATAATAGATCGAAAGAAAATAGACAGTATAAAAGCCTATCATCTATCCGTCTATTATCTGAATGTCTCAAAAAATTTAAAAAACAAAATAATATATGGCTACATTAAAAGGCGGGGAATTCCTGATCAAACAGATTCCTGCAAATGAAATTTTCAGTATTGAAGAACTGAATGAAGAACAAAAGATGCTTCGTGATTCTGCGAAGGAATTTATAGATAGAGAAGTAGTTCCTCAAAGAGAGCGTTTTGAGAAGAAAGATTACGCATTCACTGAAGAGACCATGCGTAAACTGGGAGAAATGGGAATGTTGGGAATCGCTGTTCCTGAAGAATACGGAGGTCTTGGAATGGGCTTTGTAACAACAATGCTTGCCTGCGATTATCTATCGGGAACAACAGGGTCATTGGCTACAGCTTATGGAGCCCATACGGGAATCGGTACGCTTCCTATCGTTCTTTACGGAACTGAAGAGCAGAAGAAAAAATACCTTCCGGATTTAGCAACGGGAACAAAATTCGGAGCTTACTGTTTGACAGAGCCTGATGCCGGTTCTGATGCCAATTCAGGGAAAACAAGAGCAAAACTTTCCGAAGACGGAAAACATTATATCATCAACGGCCAGAAAATGTGGATCTCCAATGCAGGATTTGCAGATACATTTACATTATTCGCTAAAATTGATGATGATAAAAATATCACAGGATTTGTGATCAACAGATCTGAACTTGAAAACCCTGAAAGCTTAACTTTCGGTGAGGAAGAGCATAAACTGGGTATCCGTGCTTCTTCTACCCGTCAGGTTTTCTTCAATGATATGAAGATTCCTGTGGAAAATCTTTTAGGAGAAAGAAACAATGGTTTCAAGATCGCTTTAAATGCATTAAACGTAGGCCGTATCAAATTGGCTGCCGCATGTCTTGATGCACAGAGAAGAATCTTAAACCACTCTATCCAGTACTCTAACGAAAGAAAACAGTTTGGTGTTTCAATCGCTACTTTCGGAGCGATCAGAAAGAAACTGGCAGAAATGGCAACCGGAGTTTTCGTAAGTGAAGCAGGTTCTTACAGAGCAGCTAAAAACGTTCAGGATAAAATTGACGAATTAGTAGCAGGTGGATTAAGCCATCAGGAAGCAGAACTGAAAGGTGTTGAAGAATTCGCGGTAGAATGCTCAATCCTTAAAGTATTCGTTTCTGATCTAGCACAACACACCGCAGACGAAGGAATCCAGGTATACGGAGGAATGGGATTCTCTGAAGACACTCCTATGGAAGCGGCTTGGAGGGATTCAAGAATTTCAAGAATCTATGAAGGTACTAACGAAATCAACAGACTGCTGGCTGTAGGAATGCTTATTAAGAGAGCCATGAAAGGTGAGCTGGATCTTTTATCTCCTGCAATGGCGATCAGCAAAGAATTGATGGGTATCCCTTCATTTGAAGTTCCTGATTATTCAGAATTCATGAGTGAAGAAAAAGCAATTATCGCCAATCTTAAGAAAGTATTCTTAATGGTTTCCGGAGCTGCTCTTCAGAAATACATGATGGATATTGAAAAACAGCAGCATTTATTACTGAATGCATCTGAAATCCTTAACCAGATCTATATGGCAGAATCCGCAGTATTAAGAGCAGAGAAACACTTCTCTCCTGAATCTGTAGAAGCAGCTATGGCTCAGTTAAACCTTTACAAAGCTGTGGAGAAAATCATTACTGCAGCTAAAGAAGGAATCGTTTCTTTCGCTGAAGGAGATGAGCAGAGAATGATGCTTTCAGGACTAAGAAGATTCACAAAATATACCAACCATCCAAATGTGGTAGCCCTTACTGAAAAAGTAGCCGCTCACTATATTGAGAAAGGAGCTTATTAGTCTTTAATAATATAAATTTGATTCAGCGTCCCAATTTTTGGGGCGCTTTTGTTTTCACCCTTATTTATGATGATGACCATTGGATTTATTGACAGCCCATAAGTATATTCAAAAAAAATTATTATTTTTATTCTAAATTAAATAACACATGAAGAAATTATTATTTCCCCTCGTCCTCATTTCGGCTATGGTTACGGCACAAAAAAAAGAAAATTTAGTTCCTGTTCCCAAGATGGATACCACAAAAATTGTTGCTAAAGGGAAATTCCCGGGATATTCTGCTGTGAAGCCCGTGCATTCTCAAAAAGAATTTTACAGGATACTGACCGCTAAGCCTAAAGATACGGCCCTTTATCTGGCCTTAAAAGAGCCTTCAAAGGATTATTCACAATATAAAATTTTAAATTCGATTACTCCAGATAAGCTTCAGGTCAATCGGAAAAAAATACTACCGTCCAAATAACATAACACAAACTAAAAACTATTACCATGGGAAAATTTATTATCTCTAAAAGAACAAACGGAGACTTTCAGTTCAACCTCAAAGCTGGAAACGGGCAGGTTATTTTAACCAGCCAGGGATACAGTACCAAACCTTCCTGTGAAAGCGGAATCGGATCCGTAAAACTCAATGCACAGGAAGATGCAAAATTTGAAAGAAATACAGCCAATGACGGCAGATGTTATTTTAATCTAAAAGCCGGAAACGGACAGATCATCGGAACCAGCCAGATGTATGAATCTGACAATGGTATGGAAAACGGAATAGAATCTGTAAAAAACAATGCTCCTCATGCTCATATAGAGGACGAAACAGACTTTTAAAATCATATAAAATATTCTTCATAAAATGTCTTATTTTTTTAAGGCATTTTTTATTTTTGTACTCTATTTTTCATTAGAAATGACAAAAGAAGAATTACTGAATAAAGCAATCAAAATCGCCGATAAGGCTCATAAAGGACAAACCGATAAATACCATGCTCCCTACATTGCCCACGTAATGCGGGTGATGAACTATGGTAAAACACTGGATGAAAAAATCGTTGGAGTACTTCACGATGTTGTAGAAGACCATCCACAGGAGTTTAGTCTGGACTATTTAAGGTCGGAAGGATTTCCTGAATATATTATTTTTGCCATCAGCTGCCTTACAAAGCTTGATCCGGAAGAAGACTATGATGAATTCATTAAAAGAACAGAACGATCTCTCCTTTCTGTAGCTGTAAAACTAAATGATCTTCGTGATAATATGGATCTCAGAAGAGTAAACAGAGAGCTTACCCCTAAGGATATCAAAAGATTCAATAAATATCTGAAAGCCTATCGCTATCTGATAGAGAAATATTAATCCGCACCCGGGAAATCGTAACTCTTCGTGTGATGATCTGTTCCATCGATATTAATATTTAACGCAAGGTAAACGAAATGTAAATTTTTGTTTCCTTTTGCTTCAAATTCACGCTGCCACAGATATCCGCTCACGATTCCGAAATAATCATCGATCTGATAGCCGAAACCGCCATAGACTCTGTTTCTGGCGAAAGTAGGCTTCATCGGAGAGACAAAGAAAACCTCGTCATAAGCATTAGCGAAAACAGTTCCTTTCTTAATGGTTTTAGCGTTCAAAGGAACACTAACGTTCAGACGGTATCTGTAACGCATTCTCTGGGAAGTCTGATCTGTTTTTGGCTCGTAAAACCAGCTCTTTTCAGCACGGAAACGGTTTTCAAACTTTACGATACCTTTCTTGATATCAATAACGTCCTGAAGCCATACCCTGAACTCCTCTCTGCTCAGACTATGTTCTTTATAGTTAACATATCTTCCCAGCCCTACAAAAGGCTTGTGGTTTTTGGTAAGATTATACCCTAGCCCCCCTTTTATTTCATAATAATCAGGGTAGGTATAATCTTCGTTACCACGCATCTGCCCTTCAGCATAAAGGAAAAATTTCGGATGAAACTTATAGGTCAGAGTCACTGCATTGAAGCTGGAAATGTGTTCCTGCGCTTTAAAAAAAGATATTCCAAGTAATAAACCTAAGCCTATAAGACGTTTCATAAAAAATTTTTGCAAATGTATATTTTTTAACAATTTGTTAATATTAACTTTCATTAATATTAAATTAACACCTACTTAATATTAATTGTATAAGAAAACCCAATGTGGAACCACCTTTGCGGCATTCCCACCCCAAATGCTTCAGTATATTTTGTGTTGGTCAAATTGTTAATCAACACATACACTGAATAATCTTTCTTAGCAAAACTCAGCTTCTCATCTACAAGATTATAGGTTCCCAGATTGACTCTTTCATTGTAACGGTAAACAAGCTCGTTGGTAAAGTTTTTCAGGAATTTCACCTCTAACTTGGACACAAACTGATGCTTCAGATTGTCCAGAATATATCTTGAAACCACACCAGCTTTTTCTTCATATTTACTGTCAATATAAGTATATCCTACTGTATATTTTAACCAGTCTGTCGGTCTGTGGCTCCACTCGGCTTCGACTCCTTTTGTTTTGATATCTCCTACATTCTGGGCATACCATACTTTATCACTAAGGTCTTTTTTTACCCAGTCAATAGAGTTGCTGGAATTCCTAAGAAATCCACTTATTTTTGCTAAAATTCTGTTATTTTGATATTGATAACCTATCTCTGATGACAAAGCATTTTCAGGCTGTAAATCCGGATTTCCCTGTTCTGTTTTACTCACATAATAAAGTTCGGTAAAAGTGGGTACACGGTGTACTTTTGCGATATTTCCGTAGATTTTAGAATTAGTATTAAAGTTATAGCCTACGTCAAGCCCCGGATAAAAGAAATTTCCTTCTTTAGAATAATTAGCCCATGAAATTCCCGGACTGATGTTCAGTTTTTTATCCAGTAATGAAAAATGATGTTCAAAGAAAACCTGAGATACAAAACGGTTTCGGTCACCCAAATTACTGCTTATTAAAAATTCTTTTCTCAGTTCAACACCAATTCCGGTTATTCCCAACCCCCACTGATAGCTGGAATTTACCTCTCCACCTGCATTATTTCCAATGTGCATATTTCGGTAAAAATCCGGATTCCATCTGTCATAAAGGTACATATCCTGTCCTCTTCTCCAGTATACATTAGAATTAAGTTTCAGCTTTCCAAAAGTCTGCTGATGAGCTACACTTACGATAGAAGCCTGCGTTTCCTCATACTGCTTCGTTGCAGCACTGGAAGCATAAAAGCCATTGGCTCCGAATTTCTTTTCCGAAAAGCCGGCCTGAACTCTCACATCTCCGTTTTTGATATTCAGTTTTCCCTGATAAAATACATTCCTGATCTCATAATCAGTATTGAACATGTACCCTTCTGATGAAGCAGAATTAGCCTGAAGGGAGTTTGTGAACTTCTCATTTCCGATCTGAGCATTAAATCCCAGACCATAACTTCCATAATCTCCTCCCTCAGCGCTTATCTTCACTTTTTTCCCCGGAAAAGTTTTGGTGATGATATTGATAACACCGGCATAAGCATTCTGTCCGAAACGTCTTGCAGCCGGGCCTTTTATGATTTCTATCTTTTCTACTTCATCCAGATCTACCGGAATATTCATATTATTATGTCCGGTCTGGGAGTCATTCATCCTGATTCCGTTCAACAACAGAAGAACCTGCTCAAAAGAACTACCACGGAAACCGATATCACTCTGCACTCCATTGGCTCCTCTCCTTCTGATATCCATTCCCGGCACCTGCTGAAGAATTTCGTCAATACTTTTAGCCGGAGAATTTACAATATCTTCTCTGGTGATAACGCTGATGTTCTGGTTAGCGCTTTTATAAGGTGTAGAGATAAATTTACCCTGAAATTCAATGCTTTCAATATCTGTAGTCTTTTCCTGTGCATTTACCCAAAGTAAAGATCCCAGAAAAAAAGCACTTCCTATCTTTTTGATCATAATCGTTTCCGTAGTTTTTTAAGAGAGTCCAAAAGTAAGGGAGTTCACCAAGACAGGCAAATGATAGTTGTCATAAAAAAGATGCAGCTTCACGCTGCATCTTTCTGAGGGAGTAATTTCTATCTTTTTCTCATTAAATGTGTAACCAGATCTCTGAATAATTTTCTCATTTCTCTATTACATATTTATGAATGCAATTTTAAATAATTTTACAATATAAAACAATAGTTCAATAAAAAAACACAATATATTTTAAAAAATTATATAAAACACTGTAAAATAAACAGCAAAATAAAATTAAGTCCACAAAACATACATCTTTTCAGGTGGTTTTGAAAGCAAAATATGGGTTTAACCTGTTCAATGTAACAATCATTATAACAATTTTTAACAATAAGATAAGCGTAAATTTTTCGCTAAAATTTCGTAATTTTGTGGGTCTTAATTTTACGATGAAAGTATTCTATTTCAACAGTAATTTTGCCAGCGTTTATAAAAATTGCAGCAACAGATTTCGGAGGAATCAGGATATATGTAAAAGTTCAATTGATACCGGCCACAGAATATTTGTAGCCAAACACCATTACTGCCAGCCTTAATGCTGTGCAGTCTTTATATGAATAAACAAAATATGGCTAACACAACAGAAATAGATATAAAAAAACAGATTTTCGTTAAGAATGCACATCTTAACAATCTGAAGCATATAGACGTCCTTATTCCAAAGAACAAACTGATTGTTATTACAGGAGTTTCGGGAAGCGGTAAGTCATCTTTGGCTTTTGATACGATCTACGCAGAAGGACAGAGAAGATATGTTGAAAGTTTAAGTTCTTATGCCCGTCAGTTTTTGGGAAAGCTTGAAAAACCAAAAGTAGATGATATCAAAGGACTCGCCCCTTCTATTGCCATCCAGCAGAAAGTAATTTCTTCCAACCCTCGTTCTACGGTGGGAACTTCTACAGAGATCTACGATTATATGAAGCTTTTATTTGCGAGGATCGGGAAAACCTTTTCACCGGTTTCGGGAGAAGAAGTGAAGAAAGATTCGGTTTCTGATGTAGTCGACTTCATCAAGGCTTCAAAAAAAGGTACATCCTTTCTATTAACTGCTCCTTTGGAATATGATGCAGACAATTTTAAAGAAACCCTGAATGTTTTAAAACTGGCAGGTTTCACAAGACTTGAAATTAATGGAAATGTAGCCGGGATTGAAGATCTGGAAAGTTTTGGTTTTGCCCCGGAAAAAGGAATGACGATCAACCTTGTCATCGACCGTTTTTCTTACGAAGAAGACGAAAGCTTTTTACAAAGACTTGCAGATTCTATTCAAATGGCATTCTATGAAGGACGCGGATATTGTTCATTAAAGAATACAAACACTGAGAAGGTAAAAGAATTTTCCAATAAATTTGAGCTGGACGGAATGGAGTTTCTTGAGCCCAACGTTCATTTTTTCAGCTTTAATAACCCCTACGGAGCATGTCCGGCATGTGAAGGATACGGAAAAGTGATCGGAATTGACGAAGATCTTGTAGTTCCAAATAAAACATTATCCATCTACGAAGATGCCGTTGTCTGCTGGCGGGGAGAAACCATGAGCGAATGGAAAAAGGATTTCATCAAAAAAACAGGTGACTTCCCTATCCACAAACCTTATCATCAATTAACAAAAGAACAGAAAAACTTCCTTTGGAAAGGTGACGGAAGGAGTAATTTCCCGTGCATCAACAATTTCTTCAAGATGCTTGAAGAAAACCTTTATAAAATCCAGTACAGGGTAATGCTTTCCCGTTACAGAGGAAAAACCCTTTGCCCGACATGTGAAGGATTGAGACTTCGTGAAGAAACAAGCTGGGTAAAAGTAGACGGACACAATATCCAGTCGATGATTGAACTTCCTTTGGATGAACTTGCTCCGGTGATCAACGGATTAAAACTTTCAGATCATGACAAGGAAGTCGCTAAGAGACTGATTTACGAAATCACTACCCGTCTGGAATTTTTATTAAAAGTAGGATTAGGATATTTAACATTAAACAGAACATCGAATACCCTTTCAGGAGGAGAAAGTCAGAGAATCAACCTGGCAACAAGCTTAGGAAGTTCTTTGGTAGGTTCTATTTACATTCTGGATGAGCCTTCTATCGGGCTGCATTCCAAAGATACGGAAAACCTGATCGAAGTATTGAAAAATCTTCGCGACCTTGGAAATACCGTGATTGTGGTAGAACATGACGAGGATGTAATGAGAGCAGCGGACTATATTATTGATATTGGTCCGGAAGCAGGTTATCTTGGTGGGGAACTGGTATTTGCCGGAGATTATAAGGATCTGAAAAAAGCGAATACACTTACTTCAGAATACCTTACCGGAAGACTTGAAATAGAAGTTCCGAAGAAAAGAAGAAAAGCAAAAGAATGGATTCACATTAAAGGAGCCCGTCAGAATAACCTTAAAAATATAGATGTAGACGTTCCTTTGGAAAGTCTGGTAGTCATTTCCGGAGTTTCAGGAAGTGGAAAGTCTACTTTGATGAAAGAGATCCTTACCAATGACATCCAGATCCAGTTGGGAATGGGCGGTAAAAAAGGAGATTATGATACTGTCGAATTTCCAAAAAAACTGATCAAAAACATTGAACTGATTGATCAGAACCCTATTGGAAAATCATCCCGTTCAAATCCTGTAACCTATCTAAAGGCTTACGACGATATCCGTGATCTTTTTGCCAAGCAGAAAGTAGCCAAAATGATGGGTTATAAGCCTAAACACTTCTCTTTCAACGTAGATGGCGGAAGATGTGATGAATGCAAAGGAGAAGGAGTGATCAATGTTTCCATGCAGTTTATGGCGGATATCGAGCTTGAATGTGAGGTTTGTAAAGGAACACGTTTCAAAAATGAGATCCTTGAAGTAAGATTTGATGAGAAAAACATCTCTGATATCCTTCATATGACCGTAGATGAAGCATTGGAATTCTTTAAAGATAATAATGAAGAAAAGATCGTAACGAAGCTGAGACCTTTGCAGGAAGTAGGTTTAGGTTATTTACAGCTGGGACAAAGCTCCTCTACCCTTTCCGGCGGTGAGGCACAGCGTGTGAAGCTGGCTTCTTTCCTTGTAAAAGGGGTAACAACGGATAAAACGCTATTTATCTTTGATGAGCCTTCCACAGGGCTTCACTTCCATGATATTCAAAAATTATTGAAATCATTACAGGCGTTGATTGATCTCGGACATTCGGTGATTGTTATTGAGCATCAGCCTGATATTATCAAATGTGCCGATTATATTATCGATATCGGTCCGGAAGCAGGAAAACACGGCGGAGAAGTTGTATTTGCAGGAACACCGGAAGATCTGACTAAAAATAAAAAGTCTTATACGGCAAAATATATCAAAGAAAAACTGGAACAATAAATACAACCGGCTGTTTTTAAACAGCCGGTTTTTTATTGAGATTACTTATCTTTATTCAACTTATCAAACCATTACAAAATTATTATTTATGCCCTGGAATCCCGAATTATATGATCAGTACAAAGATGTACGTTATAAGCCATTTTATGATTTAGCAGCGTTAATCAAGCCTGAAAACAATATAAAAGCTATTGACTTAGGCTGTGGAACCGGAGAACAGACCTCTATTCTTACGGAAAAACTGACAGGCTCTACATTCTTAGGAATTGATTCATCAGCAGAAATGCTTGAAAAATCGAGGAAATATGAAAACGATCATTTACACTTTAAGCTTCAGAGCATTGAAGAAACATCCCAGTCTGACGAGAAATGGGATCTTGTCTTCAGTAATGCCGCTTTACAGTGGGCTGATGATCACGAAACTTTATTTCCCAAAATCATTGGATTACTTTCAGAGAATGGACAGTTAGCAATACAAATGCCGGTTCAGAAAGAAAATATCCTCAATCAGATTTTAACAGAAATGGCAGGTGAAGAACCCTACGCATCCCAACTAAATCATTTCAACCGTGATTCTCCGGTTCTTTCAATGGATGACTACGCACAGATATTATTTGATAACGGAATTCAGGATATTGAAATATTTCAGAAGGTATACCCTATTATTGCGGATGATCACGAGGCTTTATACACCTTTATTTCAGGAACAGCATTGTTACCTTATTTAGAACGCATGGAAGGAGAACAGAAAGAACAATTCATCTCCGAATTTAAATCGCGTATCGCCAAAAGGTTTACAAAATATCCGGCTATCTATGCATTCAAGCGCATCCTGATGTATGGCCGTAAGAAATAGAAAACCTTAACGCCCAATAAAAAACTGCCACAATTGTCATTCTTACGAAGGAAGAATCTCATTAATAACCAATGATATGAAATTCTTCATTACACTTCGTTTCATTCAGAATGACAAAATTGCGACAGCTGCTTCTGTTTATTAATAAAATAGTTACTCTTTCAGATTATACAAAAACGGACTTTTCCTGATATACTCAGAATTTTCAATCTGAGAAACCAGAAAATCCGCCAGATCTGTAGCACTGATGCTTTCTCCTTTACAGTCTGTAGGATTTGTCTCCGTTGGCAAGCTTTCCTCTGTAAGATGAATGAGTGGTAATCTTACCAATGTCCAGTCCAGATGGCTTTCCAGAAGAAGTTCATATTCTTTCTGCTTATCAGCGGTTGTCTCAGGATAGTTCTGATACATCCAGCCTGTAGCCATTTTTACCTTTTCATTTTTATGATCGGACGGTGTATTTACACTCAAGCCTGTAGTTACAATATAACGACCGATTCCATGATGACTCATTGCAGAAATGATATTTTTTGTAGCATCACTAAAAATAGACTTCTCTCCTTTTGGCTGCCCTAAAGTACTCATGACAAGATCAGTTCCTAGAATCAATTTATCGATCGCTGTTGTATCCCTTGCATCTCCTTTTACCACTTCAATTAATGGATTTTGAAGGGTGAAATTCTTGGGATGCCTTAATAAAAGTTTAAGATGATATCCTTTCTCAAGAAGGTTTTGTACCAGATATTGTCCGGATTTTCCGGTTCCGCCGATGACGGCAATTTTATGGATTTTCATAATGATTTTTTTTAATATTAAATATCAATAATCAGCAGCTGATTCACCGCTAATGACCATTAGTATTATAAAAGATGAATTGTCTTTTCTTTAGATAAGAATAATAGCTATATAGGGTTCAGAAAATTGAACCTAAGATGTTCAGGCTTAAAAGTAACACCTGACTCATAGTAATATGTATTACGAGATTTTAATCAATTAAATTTACATTTTTTCCCTCAAAAAAAATCAAAAATTTATGATTTTGACAACATGTATTAAAAGAGAAAGTTTTTAACTTTGATAATTATCTTACTGTCAGTATTTTCCTTAAAACAAACTTACACCCAATAAAATATCATAATATGGAACCATTTACAGTAAACATACCCGAATCGGTTATAACCGATCTTAAAAACCGGCTGCAAAATGTCCGCTGGCCGGGAGAACCGGAAGGTTCCGGCTGGAACTACGGCACCAGTGAAACATACCTGAAAGAACTTACCCGCTATTGGATCAATGATTACGACTGGAAGATGCACGAACAGCAATTGAATCAGCATCCACAGTATGTCACCCGGATTGACGGAATTTTGATTCATTTTCAATACATCAGAGGAAAAGGGTCAAATCCTAAACCGCTGATTCTTACGCATGGCTGGCCAGACAGCTATTACCGCTTTCATAAAATTATTCCACTGCTTACGGAAGGTGAACAGAGTTTTGATCTGGTTATTCCTTCCATTCCGGGATTTGGCTTTTCTGATAAAACAGCGGTCAGCAGTGAAAAGGTGGCAGATCTGTGGAAACAACTGATGACTGAAGTCCTAGGTTATGAAAAATTCTGTGCTGCCGGAGGAGATATCGGAATGGGAGTCGTAAAGGCATTGACTTCAAAATATCCTGAAGCCCTGGAAGCTGTTCACCTTACAGATGTTGGCTACCCCACCGGCCAGGAAGACCCTGCTACAATGAGTGAAGAGGAACAGAAATTCGCACAGTTTGTTCAGCAATGGTGGTACAGTGAAGGAGCTTACGCCATGGTACAGTCTACCAAACCTCAATCTTTGGCTTATGGTCTTAATGACTCTCCTGTCGGACTGGCAGGCTGGATCATAAGTTTTATCAATGCAGGCGCACCACCTGAAATGATTGAAACAGCATTTGGCGGAAAAGATGAGTTGCTTACCAATATTATGATTTATTGGGTAACCCAAACCATTGGTTCTTCTGCCAGAATGTATAAGGAAGATGCAGCCGCTTTATGGAGCGGAACACATGTGCATCAAAAGAGCAATATTCCGGCCGGAGTGCTTGTATTTCCCCGTGAAGCTCAGTTTCCGAAAGAATGGGCAGAACGTTTCGTGAATGTCACCAGCTTTAAAAAGATGAATGAAGGTGGCCATTTTGCCGCCCTGGAATTACCTCATTTATTTGCAGATGAACTGAGATCATTTTTTTATTCTGCCACATAAACAATTCATGAGCTACAATCGGTCCTGCCTTTTTGCAGCTCCTTTTTGATGGTAAAATGTTAATCCTTCTAAACCATTACTAAAATATTGTTAATAGAGTATAAAGTTGTTGGCAAGTTTTTTATTTTAGCCAAAATTAATAACTATGAAAAAATTGTCCTTCACGATTATAGCAGCATTTCTATTCTGCTCAGTGCAAGCTCAGATACAAAATGCCGGTTTTGAGAACATGACCGATGGATTACCCAATCACTGGAATATAAAAAAAGCAGATTCGTACGAAGGAAAAGTAGATTATACCCAATATTTTGGAGGAAAAGCCTCTATGCAGCTTATAGGAAAGGCTGATCATTCCAAAGACTTTCAATCTTTTTCTCAAAAAATACCTCTTGATATTCAGCAATTGCAAAAAATAGAAATCAGTGCCTATGTAAAATCTGAGAACACCAATGGGAAAATCAATCTATGGACACAGGTGAAGGATGAGAAGGGGCAGATGATAGACTTTGGAAACTCAGAGTCACAACAAAAGTCCATTGCATTGAATAAAGACTGGACAAAATATTCTTTAATTTTCACTGTTGATAAAAATGTAAAAAGCCTTCTTCTTGGAGGCGTATTCTCAGGAAACGGAACGGTTTGGTTTGACCACTTTGAACTGAACAGAATTGCATTTTCAAATGAAGAACCTTCGAAAAAATCTGCAAAATATATTCAGGAGTTTAAAGATATTGTGAAAAAGAATTCAATCTTTTCAGACCAACTGGACTGGAAAAATATTGAAACCAACCTTCAATATCTTTCAAAAGGCATGAAAACCATTGATGATACAGACCCTGCATTGAGCTATATTATACAAAATCTAAGACAGGTTGGTGATAACCATTCATTTATTTCCGGCAAAGAACGTTCAGAAAAACAAAAGAAAAGCAACACCAATGAGGCAAAGCCCGATTCCAGACTAATTGATCAGAGTATTGGCTATATTTCTGTTCCCGGCTTTGGTTCCGTCAACACAGAAGTTGGAAATGATTTTGCCCTGCAGATTCACAATATGATTAAAAAACTGGACTCTGAAAATACGATTAAAGGCTGGATTGTAGATCTGAGAGGCAATACAGGAGGAAATATGTATCCTATGATCGGAGGTCTCGGAAGTCTGATTGGAGAAGGAACTTTGGGATATTTTGTATATAAGGATAAAAAAACTCCATGGATTTATAAAGACAGGAAGTTTGGTTCCAATAAAATTACAGAACCTTATAATCTTAAAAGCGGACAATCTAAAATTGCAGTTCTGATAGGTCCAAACACCGCCAGTTCAGGAGAAGCTACAACAATTGCATTTATTGGAAAAAGCAATGTAAAACTCTTTGGAAAACCATCTGCGGGCTATACTTCGGCCAATAGTATTTATCCGTTAAGCGATGGTAAAAGCTTTGCTCTGGCTTCTTCTTATGAAATGGACCGAAACGGGAAAGTCTACTACGGGAAAATTGATCCGGACGTTCCGGTAGAATCCAAAGAAGGTCACGATATGGATCTGGAGACTGCTAAAGCCTGGATTTTAAATTAGTTTCAGACTTATCCACAAAAAAATGTGGATAACTTGTGAATTTTAACATTTAATTCATTTTTCGTATTAAAATAATTACTACATTTACTATGTAATAAACATCGAAGTGGAAACTTTATTTGCTTTTCTTACTACTCTTGAAATTGCAATTAAATTTGAAATAAAAATTTAAGCACAGCATTGTCGGCTGTGCTTTTTATTGTTGTCTAATTAAAAAAATGAGATGTATTTATCTACTGGATCTGCCTCTAAAGGGCAGATTCTTTTATCCTACATCCTTTTATAGAAGTATTTTCGCATATTTGCTATAAAATGTACAAAACGGTACAAACATCTTTGCCCCAGTCTCCATTCTCTGCATTAATTGTTGATTATTAAAATTAAATAATTTGTATTTTTATGAATCAAACCAAGGCCTCATAGTTCAATGGATAGAATAGAAGTTTCCTAAACTTTAGATCCAGGTTCGATTCCTGGTGAGGCCACAAATTTGCCAAATGGCACTAGCTAAATAAGATATATTATTTTATTTTCTTTCTATTTTAAGAAGAAATCAAGTCCTGTTTTTTCATAATTTCTAAACGATAATATATTTTTTGAGTACTTCAAGAAGGTCCGCCTGCTTTACAGGTTTGGGAAGGAAATCATTCATTCCGGCTTCAAGGCACTTTTCTTTTTCACCCAGCACATTTCCAGCTGTAACACCTATGATAGGTATATGTTCATACCCCGGAAGCATTCTAATATTTCGTGTTGCCTCAATACCGCTCATTACCGGCATCTGTACATCCATCATAATAATGGAAAACTGTTTTTTCCTACATTCTTCCAAAGCCTGCAACCCATTAACGGCTTCCGTTAGATGTATACCAGGTGCAAGAGATCTCATTATTCTATTATTCAGGACCATATTCACTACGTTATCATCAACCAAAAGCACTTCTAATTCCGAATCAAATACATGCGAAGTTTTCTCAGGCTGATCCTTATTAATTTTCACTGTATAACTTTGGTCTACCTTTTTTAAGGTTTTGTATAGATCATGAGATTTGATGGGTTTCAATAATAAATGTGCATTTTCTATTTTTCTAACTGAGCTAAGTATGCCCAGTTCTTCAGAAGAAGAAGAAAGTACTATAAATGGAGAAGTCTCATTTCGCTGATTGAACAGTCCTGTTATTTTATCTATTGTTTCCAATCCGGACATAACAGGCATATGATAATCCATCAGGATCACATCGAACCGCTCACCTTTCAACAGGATCTCTAAGGCTTCCATCCCATTAGAAGCCAAGGTAGACTTGATATTTTTATAGGTAAGCATATGCTCAAGAATGATCCTGTTGGTTTCATTATCATCAACCACTAAGGCTGTTTTAATAGTTATCTCCTCCTCGTCTCTCAATGGAGGGATCTCGTAAGGAATCTCAATGTCAAAGAAAAATACAGACCCTTTTTCCTTTACGCTGCTCAGCGACAAATGGCTTCCCATATATCCCAGGATATTGTTTGAAATCGTAAGTCCCAGACCCGTGCCACCATATTGTTTACTAATGGAACTGTTTTCCTGTGTAAAGGCATTAAAAATGTATTTTTGTTTCTCAATAGGGATGCCAATCCCAGTATCTCTTACTGAGAAGCGCAAAGCAATAGTACGATCATCCATGCGCAATTTCTCAACTTTCAGCTCAATCTCTCCCTTTTCTGTGAACTTCACAGCATTCCCGAGAAGGTTGATCAGGATCTGTTTTAACCTTGCTTCATCCATAAAAAGTATTTTGGGAAGACCCGGCTCAATATTGAGCAGAAGTTCAATATCTTTTTTCTGGGATTGATAAATAATCACATTGATCACCTGGCTCAACATATCATAAACATCACATTTTTCAATCAAGAGCTCCATTTTTCCGGATTCTATTTTAGAAAAATCCAATATATCATTGATGATGCTAAGAAGATTTTCCCCAGACTCATTGATGTAATTCAGATATTGCATCTGGGTTTCATTCAGCGGTGTCGTGAGGAGAAGGTCTGAAAAACCTATAACTCCGTTTAAAGGAGTCCTGATCTCATGACTCATATTGGCAAGAAATTCGGATTTTGCTTGGCTGGCTGTATCTGCTGTTTCTTTGGCATTTTTCAGTTCTTCATTGATCTTAACAGCATTGGTAATATTCTGTATGGAAATAATGACACCGCCTACTTCATTTTTTGTAAGATACCAAGGTCCCACTTTAAGGTCGTAATGCTGAATTTCTTCTTTTCCTTCCACCTTTAACGTAAAATCACCGTTGATGTACGTTTTTCCCAACAGCGCATTCTTATAGATCTCTTTTCCTTCTTCGGGAATATTAGGTGATATTGTGAAAAGATTATTACCGATAAGATCTATATCATTCATATTAAATTCCTCTCTCCATCTGCTGCTTACAGCAATATAGTTAAGGTCTTTATCAAACATAGCCAAAGGAACAGGAACATCAGTGGCAAAAGACTGCATTATAGCCTCCTTTCGGGTAACTTCAAGAAACATTTTTTTGAAGGCATCAATGTCCTGAATGATTCCGAAAACTCTTTTACAACTATCACCTTCAAATTCGGGAATGCCTTTTACTCTTACCCAGATCGTAGCGCCATCATTACGCAATAGCTGAAGCTCCTCATCAAAAGGAATTCCTTGTTGTATTGCCCTGTTAAAAAGATATTTTATTCTATCCCCGCTTTTTCCTTTGTAAAATCCAAGGGCATTTTCAAAAGTAGGCTGGAAATTATTTTCTATTTTGTGAATTTCTCTTGTACTTTGAGACCAGAAAAGCTTTCCCGTCTTCATATTAGCTTCCCAGCCTCCCACCTGGGCTACTGAACCTGTTTCCTCAAGCATTTCTTTAGTATAAGACAGGTCGTTTTCTAACTTACTACGACGAATAAGGTCAGATTTTAGTTGTATATAAACAAAAAGGGTTACACCGATAGCTGCAACAGCAGAAAAGATGATGAATAAAACAGTCCGATTGGAAGATTTGTTCAGATCTTCATTTTTTATGGCAAGTTGAACTTCCTCAAGTTTTACAAATTTCTGAACGAGCATGCGGCATCTATCCATAGCCTCCTTGTTTTGTACAAGTTCTGCCGGACTCATTACAATTCCTTTTTTACGATTCTCAATAAGCAAGGCATATTCTTTCATCAACACCTCTGAAGTATACAGCAGTTCATTTAGGATATTAATCTGATCTTTATCTCTAAGATTAAGCCTATCTTTGTGAGAGACAAACTGCGGATATTCATTCTTGCTTTTATTGAAAGGTTCAAGAAAATTCTCCTTCCCGGTAAGCTGATATCCCCGATTTCCAGTTTCAGCATTTAAAAGAGTACTTAAGATATCTTTTGCTAAGCTTATAGATTCCTTATTTTTTAATAACTCTTTCCTATTCTCCATCTGCTTATGTATGCTGATATAAGATGCTATGGAACTAGCAATCAGAAGCATCAAAGAAATTACTACTCCAATTTGAAGATTTCTAATAATTTTTTTTGGCATTTAATCGTATTTTGGCAATAAAATACTAAAAATAGGTCATTTTGTAATATTAACAAATTAATTTAAAAATTTGTCAGCAGATATTGGAAAATGAGTACAATTAAAGTGTTAAAGATGGGTTTATCAATTTTATAAAAGTTTACTTTGTATATCATCTTTCTCCATTGGTGTTTATTTTAAAAAACATGATTACAAGAGATATTCGATTAAAAAATAAAATTTTTATACTTGTAAAGCTTTTGCGACCAGCTCAAAAGTTTAACGTAAATTTTGGAGAGTAAGTGAAAATGATTTCCCGGGCATCGTAGTTTTATTAAAAATCAATTCCTAACATCTTACCATTTCCGGTCATTAATTTGCTAAAAAGCAATTTCTTTACTTCTATAGTTGATTTTTACCCTAAATTATGAAAAGAAAAATCCCCGGATCTCGCCGGGGAAAAAATCAAGTCAATATAACAAAAATATGTTATTTTTTTATTAATATATGGACGTTTATTAATGTATATTCCTGCATACGATCTAAATTCTATTTTCTTATTATAGATTATTTCCTAAAATAAAGTCTTTTTATGAATTTATAAACCTCAAACCACAGTACGGAAACTGAAGCAGTGAGCAGTGCCAGTCCAAGTTCTTCTATGCTGAGAGCGGTTACGCTGAAAAACCCGGAAACAGGAGCTGCATAGAGAATAATCAGAAGGAAAATTACAACCAATACTGAAATCCCGGCAAGCAGGACGTTTCGGTTCTTAAAACACTCCAACATGCTGTAATAGAAAGAACGGTTCACCAGACTTAGCAGTATATTGGAAAATATAAGCGTAGTGAAAACCAATGCTCTGGTTTTAGCTTCACCATTTCCATGACTGACAGAGTACTGATACAGCCATAATATCCCTGCGGTAATGATGATCCCCTGAATAATGCTTATTGTGAGTTCTCTCCAGTTCAGAAAAGTATCTGTCAGTGCTCTTGGAGGTCTTTTCATTGCATTTTTTTCCATTGGCTCATTTTCATAAACAATGGAACAGGTTGGCCCCATAACCAATTCCAGAAAAATAACATGTACCGGAGTGAATATATGTGGAAATACCCAGCCCAGAAATAAAGGCAAAGAAACGGTGAGTATAATGGGAATATGAATAGAAATAATATACTGGACCGCTTTTTTTATATTGGCATAAATTCTTCTTCCAGCAGCAACACCAATTACGAGCTTATCCAGATCGTCATTGGTGATGACCAGTGCTGCGGCTGATTTGGCAATTTCAGTCCCTTTATTTCCCATGGCCACTCCAATATAAGCTGCCTTTAAAGCTGGCCCGTCATTCACACCATCTCCCAGCATTGCTACTACGCGGCCTTGAGCTTTCAAGGCAGAGACCACTTCCAGCTTTGCTTCGGGAAACATTCTTGTAAACAAAGTAGTCTCTTCAGAAAGTTTTATAAGATCTGATTCTGAACACGCGGCTATTTCACTTCCATTAACGGGCGGAGTATTGTTTACTATTCCTGCCTGCAATGCAATGGCTTTAGTAGTATCTGCATTATCTCCTGTAATGACTTTTACCTGAATACCGGCGTCGTAAATATGTTTAAATACTTCTTTTATTCCTTTTTTAGGAGGATCATAAAATACAGTCAATCCTAAAAAGTCAAATTTAAAATCCTGCTGTTTATCAGGAAAATCATTTCCTTCAAAATGAGATCTGGCAACACCGAGAACTCTGTATCCTTGTTCTCCGAAATTCTTTATTAACGTTCTTATTTTATTTTTTTCTTCTTCTGAAAGACTGGAAACACTTATAATGGCTTCCGGAGCTCCTTTAGCTGCTATAATTCTGTCTTTGTGCTCATTTTCAAAAAGATGGGTCATCATCGGAGGCTTGCCTTCCAGCGGGTACTCATGAAACAGCTGATAGTCTTTTCTTTGATCAGGCTTACGATTCTGTTCATAGACCTTATGTAGTGTTATTTCCATAGGTTCAAAAGGTACAGGTTCACTACTCCACATTGCATAATCAATAAGCTCATATAGTTCTTTTGTTTCAAACTCTGTTTCTTCATAAATTCTGTCAGAACGGTAATCATAAAGATGCTTCAACTGCATGGAGTTTTCCGTAATCGTTCCTGTCTTATCAGTACAGATTACAGAAACGCTTCCCAGCGTTTCTACAATACTGCTTCGTTTAATAATAATTCCTTCCCGCATCAGTTTCCATGCACCCAAGGCCATAAAGGTCGTAAAGGCTACAGGAATTTCTTCAGGAAGAACAGACATTGCTAATGTAAGCCCACTCAATAAACTGGTCACAAAATCTCCTGTTTTGACAAAGCTGAAGATGCATACTGCCAGGAAGATGATGAGCCCGATAACAGCCATCCCCTTTACAAAGTTCCTGATCTGAAGCTGTAAAGGCGATATTTCTGTTTTTATATTGAGTATGGACTGTCCTATTTTTCCTACTCTTGTTTCCTTTCCAATATTTTCAACCTCAAAAACCGCAAGTCCGGAAACCGTAATTGTTCCGCTATAGACTTTATTATCTTCAGATTTGCTGTCCTTGAAAACAGAAAAGCTCTCTCCGGTAAGGGAAGATTCGTTGACAGAAAAATCGTTGCTGTAAACAATTCTTCCGTCCGCATTGATGAGGCTGCCTTCTTCGGTAATGCACAGATCTCCGACTGCTATCTCAAAAGTAGGAATATCTATAATCTTTGAATCCCTGATGACCTTACTTAAAGGTTCATTCAATTTTTCAAGTTCTTCCAGTGCCTTTTTGCTCCGGTTATCCTGGTAAAAAGAAATTGCAGTAACTCCAACAATAGCAGCAAACATAAATAAAGCCTCGCCATAATCTCCTGTAAGCACATAAATGAAGGAAACACATATAAGAAGAATCAGCATTGGCTCTTTCAGGATATTGAGAAGAAGATCTGCCCATGATTCTTTCTTAACTGCTTCGAGACGGTTGTATCCGTATTTTTTTCTGGAAGCGGCTACTTCAGATTCTGTAAGCCCTTTCAAATCTTCCGGTATATTGTAATTCATACGAAATGGATATGATATTAAATTTACTGATTGTTTTTGTTATATCAGAATACTATTTCTTTTTTTAACAACCTGCTATTCAATCTGCTTTTTGGTTTCTTTTACCCACTGTTCTATTTCTGACTTTTGGGTATCAGACAACTTTGCATTCTGATGAAGAACGGTATAGGATGTAAGGGGCATCTCTCCCTCTCTGATGGTTTCTGCAACCTCATCAAGTTTCTTTAATTTTTTTTCTTTCGAATAGCTGTTAAATTCATCAAAATTGAAATGCCGTTTTCCTGAGTTCACATGATCTGCCAGCCACCATTTTATAGGCTGTATGTTATTGTACCACGGATAAGCTGTAGTGTTGGAATGACAGTCATAACAGCTTGCTTTTAATAATCCCTGTATATGATCCGGAACCTGGTAATGCTTTTCAATAGCATTTTCTGAAGGAGCTGCCGCTATATTTTTATCAGTATCAAAAAACTGAATTGTAATCAGAAACAAGACTATAAAACCTGCTCCTGTTTTTAATAAAGATGATGTTTTCATAATTTGTATTTATTTATAAGTTCTTTTATTTTACTATAATTTTTATTCATCTGCAGTGTTCTTAAGTTTCATAAGAAGTGTATAAGCATTTTTGATGACTATCTTTTTATTTTTAAAATCATCTGTATTCATAATCTGTACGAATCCGTTTTCTGTTTCACCTAACGTTACAGGAGTCAATCGGTAGGTCTGTTTCTTTTCTTCAACGAAGACAAAGTCTTTTCCTTCGAAATTGACAATACTCTCTTCAGAAACAGCATTGGAAAAAGAAGTACTGGTTTCGATCTCTGCATTCATATACATTCCCGGTACAAGGCTCTGGTCATATTTTTCAAAATGACAGTGTACTTCAGCCCATCCGCCCGGGCTCACATCTTTGCTGATCAGCAGAATTTCACCGTAGTATTTTTTATCGGGTTCAGTATTGGTATACGCAGCAAATCTTTGCCCCTTCTTCAGATTAGCCAGATCTTTTTCATATACTTTAAGATTAAGATGAATATCTTCCGGATTAATGAGTTCAAAAAGAACATCGGAAGGATTGACATATTTACCGATGTTCACGTTGACTTTGCTTACAAAGCCATTGATACTGCTGTAAACCGGTACGCTTTTCTGAATATTTCCCGAATTGAGAGATTCAGGATTGATATTGATAAGGCGGAGCTGCTGATCCAGGGAGTTCATCAGGATTTTCTGACTGTTCATTTCAGACTGAGCCTGCTGCATTACCTTATCGCTGGTGGCCTGGCTTTGGTTAAGGGTTTTCTGGCGGTTATAATCCAATTGGGCAAAATGATTTTTAGATTTTGCCATTAAATAATCCTGCTGAAGCTGAATAAACTGTGGATTTTCTATCACTGCAATCACCTGCCCTTTTGATACCGGCTTTCCCGGAAGCAGGCTGCTCGATTTCAGGTATCCGCCTAAAGGAATACTGACAGAAACCAGATTTTGCGGTGGTACATCTATCATTCCGTTAAGTTTTAAAACAGAGGAAATCTTCTGTAAAGAAAGTACCGTTGTTACGACAGGTGCATTTTTCAGTTGAGCATCCGTAAGCGTTACAACATTTTCATCTTTAGAAGATACTGCGGCTGGTGCCGGCTTGGCTTTTCCATGGTCTTGACACTCATAAAACATGAGCAATCCTATTATTGACAGGGAATATGATATAATTTTAAATGTACGTTTCATTGTTATGGATTTAAAGTGAGATATTCCAGCTCTATAGCACTCTGATTTAGTTTCCAGACTGCATCGGTATAGCTGTTTTTTAAAGTAACCGCCTGATTGATCAGGATGACAAATTCCAGATAATTGATTTCGCCGGCAAGAAACTGTTTTTTAGCTGTTTCAGTGATGATATCGGCATTTTTCAGTTCCGAGTTTTCATATTGCGAAACAATATCAAGGTTAGCCTGATAAATTCCGGATGCCTTTCTGTATTGATTCTGCAGGTTGAATTCCATATTGGCAATATCACTGTCCACAACAGATTCAGCAATTTTTGCGGCCTGAATTCTGGCTTTCTGTCCGCCTGAAAAAACAGGAACCGAAACCCCAAGCTGTACAGAATGAAACTGTGGTGCACCGTTGTAGACTTTTTCATCAGCACCCGTCCCTCTAAAGCTGTTGAGGTTGTAGGCCAGCTGAAGTCCGGGAAGCATTTTTGCTTTTTCAAGGGCAATCTGCTGTTCAGAAATATTTTTCTGTTGCTGTAATACTTTAATAGCCGGATGCAAGCTAAGCTCCTCTTTAAAACCTCCATGGTAAATTTTCTGATCTTCAGGAAGAAAATCTGTTTCTGTATTTAAAAGCCACTGAAGCTGATATCCCAGCACAGTAAGCTCCTGGCGCAATTGCTTCAGCTGAATTTCAATAGAAGATTTCTGATTGGAAGCCGTAGTTTTTTCCAGAATATTGCTTTCTCCTGCTTTCAGACGGATATTTGCCTTATTGAGAAAATCAGTGTACAGCTTTAATGTTTCCTGAAGCAGCTTTTCTTTTTGTTTCGCATACAGAATATTATAAAAGGTAAGACTCACCGCTTTCTTCAGTTCATATTCCTTAAGAGAAACGTTCAGCAGAGACTTTTTCCATTCTTCCGTGTATACATTCTTCTGCTTTTTATACACAGTCGGAAATGCTATATTCTGTGAAATTCCGAATTTCATATCCGTCAGTGCACTGTTGATCTGACCATAATCTACTGTTACTCCCGTTTGAGGAATATCAGATGATGACCTGATAAGGGCTTTTGTATATTCTGATTTTAATTTTTCATTTTTAAGATTTCTGTTATTTTTCAAAGCAATATCAACAGCATCCTGCAATGTAACGGAAGTCTGGGAGTTTACCTGCCCCGCAAAACCGAAACATATAATAAAGACCAGAACGGAAATCTGTTTTTTATTTTTTATTTTTTTCATTTTTAAATCCTTTTTCAATAGTTACATACAATAATGGTAAGACGAACAGAGTAAGAAAAGTTGCAACCATCAGACCCCCAATAACCACTGTGGCCAAAGGTCTTTGTACTTCTGCTCCAGCTCCGTTGCTGACCGCCATCGGAATAAATCCTAATGAAGCAACAAAAGCCGTCATCAAAACCGGACGAAGCCTCGATTCTCCACCATCTATAATGATTCTTACAATATTTTTAATTCCTCTCTTTTGAAGACGGTTGAACTCTGAGATCAGCACAATTCCATTGAGCACTGCCACTCCGAAGAGCGCAATAAATCCCACACCCGCACTGATGCTGAAAGGCATTCCTCTAAGTGCCATCAGAAATACACCACCAATAATAGAAAGTGGAATCGCGGTGTAAATTAACAAGCTTTCTTTAACGGAATTAAAGGCAAGGAAAAGCATTACGAAAATAAGAGCCAGAGCAATGGGAACTGCTATCATGAGACGCTGTTTGGCATTATTGAGGTTTTCAAACGAACCTCCATACGTCATATAATATCCTGTAGGAAGTTTCATCTTCTGATCTACCTTCTGCTGAAGTTCTTCTACAATACTCTGAACATCCCTGCCTTTGATATTAAAACCTACTACAATTCTTCGTTGGGCATTTTCCCTCTGAATCTGATTGGGACCATTCTTCACTTCTACTTTAGCAAGCTGAGACAGCGGAATCTGATTTCCAAACGGTGTAGGAACCAAAAGATTTTTAATATCGGTAACATTTTTCCTGTCTTTGTTATCCAGGCGTACGACCATATCAAAGCGTTTTTCACCTTCAAAAACCAATCCGGTACTTTGCCCCGCAAATGCGGTATTAACCACCCGGTTGATATCTGAAACAGATAAATGGTACTGAGCGATCAGAGGGCGGTTATATTCAATGATTACCTGCGGCATTCCCGAAACAGGCTCTATATAGAGATTCTGGGTTCCTTCCACTGTTTCTATAATCTTCCCGAGCTTCTGTGCATTTTGGGAAAGTATATCAAGGTCTTCCCCAAAAATTTTGATCACGACGTCCTGTCTTGCCCCGGTCATCAGTTCATTAAAACGCATCTGAACAGGATATTGGAAGCTGGCAGTAATTCCTGGTACATCCTGCAGTTGTTTCCCCATTTTATCAGCCAGCTCCGGAAAAGTGGACGCTGAAGTCCATTCTTTTTTATCTTTTAGAATAACCATCATATCAGAAGCATCCATTGGCATCGGGTCTGTAGGAACTTCCCCGCTTCCAATTTTTGTGACCACTTTTTCCACTTCAGGAAATCTGGATTTGAGAATGTGTGCTGCTTTCTGGGTACTTTCGATAGTTGTCGTCAGATTACTTCCAGGTAAAACCCTGGTATCTACTGCAAAATCACCTTCTTCAAGGGAAGGAATAAATTCACCACCCATTTTGGACAAAATGAAAACAGCAGTTATAAATAAGACTGCCACTATCCCAAAAACTATTTTGGGCACTCTGAGAAGTTTGAGCAAAACTGCCAGGTATACCTTCTCTACCTTTTTCATCATTCTGTCTGATAATGTAGGCTTACCGCTTCTTTTTCTAAGCAATAACGCGCTCATCATTGGAATATAGGTCAGTGAGAGCAAAAATGCTCCCAGCAGTGCAAAAGCTACGGTCTGGGCCATAGGCTTAAACATTTTGCCTTCAATTCCCTGCAGGGTAAGGATCGGGAGATAGACAATCAAAATGATAATCTGTCCGAAAACAGCGCTGTTCATCATTTTTCCTGCAGATTCTATAACGACGGTATCCATTTCTGATTTTCCGACAGAGAAAATCTTTTTAAACTTTGAATTATGACTAAACTGATGTAAAACAGATTCCACAATAATCACTGCTCCATCAATAATCAGCCCGAAATCCAAAGCCCCAAGACTCATCAGATTCCCGCTGACTCCAAAGAGGTTCATCATACATATTGCAAAAAGCATCGCCAAAGGAATAACAGAGGCAACCAGCAACCCTGCTCTTATATTCCCAAGAAATAAAACCAGTACGAAGACTACAATCAATGCCCCTTCTGTAAGGTTTTTTTCTACTGTTCCTATGGCATTGTTCACCATTTTGGTTCTGTCCAGAAATGGCTCTATCACCACTCCCTTCGGAAGCGATTTCTGAACCTGGGCAATTTTTTCCTTTACATTTTTTATGACTTGATTACTGTTCTCACCTTTGAGCATCATTACTACAGCACCTGACACTTCTCCCTCATCATTAAAAGTCATCGCTCCATAACGCGTAGCAAACCCCGGCTTTACCTCAGCAATATCCCGTATAAACAGCGGAACATCATTTGTTTTTGTCGCAATAGAAATATTGTTGATTTCTTCAATACTTCCTACTAACCCTTCACTCCTGATGTACAGAACAGTAGGCCCTTTCTCAATATAGGCACCTCCTGTATTCTGATTGTTGGCCTGCAATGCATCAAATACGTCATTGATTGTTATTCCATAGGCATTAAGCCTGTCTGGATTTACAGCAATTTCATATTGTTTCAGCTTGCCTCCGAAGCTGCTCACCTCTGCCACTCCTTTTACTCCCAAAAGCTGTCTTCTTACAATCCAGTCCTGAATGGTGCGGAGTTCTGTGATATTGTATTTTTTTTCGTATCCCTTTTCAGGTCTTACTACATACTGGAAAATTTCACCAAGCCCTGTAGAAATAGGCCCAAGCTGTGGATTTCCTATTCCCTGCGGAATAACAGCCTGTATCTGCTGAAGTCTTTCGGCAACCTGCTGCCTCGCCCAGTAAATGTCAACATCATCTTCAAAGACAATAGTCACCAGGGAAAGTCCAAACCTGGAGAAACTTCTGATTTCCTTTAATCCTGAAATATTATTGTTGGCCTGCTCTATAGGAAAAGTAACAAGCCGTTCTATATCTGTTGCACCAAATGATGGCGCAGTGGTAATAACCTGTACCTGATTGTTGGTAATATCCGGTACCGCATCTATCGGCAGTCTGGTAACCTGATAGGCGCCTACACCAATAAGTCCCAATACCAACAATGCAATAATGAGTTTATTCTTTACAGAAAACTCAATGATTTTTGTAAGCATATAATGATTAATTAATCTTAATTATCGTAATAAAATTCTGGTATTCTGACGCATAGACTCAATGCATCCGCATGACATACAGATACAGAATACCTTTCCGGTCAAAAAATGACTGGGAAAACAGATTAAGATTGACAAAATCTTGGCGGCTGCCAGATAGAATTAAGAATTTCCTTGTTATAAAGCGCGTTTTTGTAAAAGGTCTTTTTTATTTCAATAGGATTACAAACCTTTTCTATACAATGAAAATCTAAGGAAGAATTAATAGTGAAAACCACAGCTAGCAGGTTTGCATGTGAAACAAAAGGTAATCTCTGGTCCTGATCGTGGTCACTGTCTTTTACAGGATGATCGTAATGGGTTTTCAGAAATGCAGTAAATGACATTTCAGGATTCAGGTCTTTATGCTGAATGTAATGCTCAATGAGCAACGGCATTTTCAAAAGCTGATAAAGTTCGGTTGTAGAAACCAAATACAATGTTAACAACAGTATGGAAATCAGCTTTTTCACTCTATCAAAATTACAACTTTTTTCATTAAGAATGATTTTAAATAACAGGTTCTATAGCTCATAATAAAGATTTCTGAAGCAAAGCAGTCAGTTCATCCTTTAATTTTCCAGTTTCAGCATTTTATTTCATCATATTAAACTTAATATTTATTTTCTTTGTATAAATGATTAAAAACGAAGGAAAAATATATTTTTACAGTTCACTATTGATTACTTTAGTAGTCAATTCAGCTAAACTCATGGCACTTAACACGAATGGAATTATTGCCCGCTACTGGCACTTCAATATTTGGGAATATAGTTTTCAGTTTCTTTACAACTTCGTATTTTGTCTTCTGCTGTTTTATTTTAATCTTTCCCGCAACAGATTTTTTGGCATATTCAGAGAAAACAAACAATGGATCAGGTTCTATCTGGCAAATACTTTTCTTATTGCTGTTTTTTTTATTGCCGGAAGTACTATCCATTATATATTTTTCGGTACAGTGCATCTTCCGGGGACTATGATCAGAGGATATTTTGCCAGGTTTTTACTCAGTACCATTATGATTGCTGTAGTCATCCGGCTAATTCTGCTGATGCGGGAGAGCAGAAATAAGGACCAGATTAATGAGCAACTGCAAACAGCCTATCTTCAGGCCCAGCTCAGACAGCTTCAGGAGCAGCTTAATCCTCATTTTCTTTTCAATACCCTCAGCAGTCTGTCTGCCATTGTCCGGGAAAATCCCCAACAGGCACAATCCTATATTGTACATCTGTCTAAAGTTTTCCGATACACATTGGTACACACGGGTAATGATTTGGTAACTATCAATCAGGAACTTCTGCATCTTTCTTCCTATACCCAACTGCTTAGCATGCGTCTGGAAAATAGTTTCCAAATCAACATCGCCATAAGCCAGGAGACTTTACAGCGGGAGATTCCGCATTTATCCTTGCAGCCATTGGTTGAAAATGCGGTTAAGCATAATATTGCTACAATTTCACAACCTTTGTGTATTGATATTTATAATGAAAACAACAGTCTGGTTGTCCGAAACAATCTTCAGCCTTTACCTCATGAGACGGAAGGTACTGGACTTGGGTTAATTAATCTGGGTGAAAGATACAAGCTGCAAATACAACATGAGATAGAAATTCATACAACAAAAGAATATTTTATTGTAAAACTACCCTTATTATGAGCCAGCAACTTCGCATCGTAATTATTGAAGATGAGGCTGCCACAGCAAGAGATCTTGAGTTTATTTTAAAAGAAATCAATTCTGGTTTTGAGATTACAGTCATTTTACAAACTGTCCGGGAGTCAGTACTGTGGCTTTCTTCAAACGAGGATCACTATGATCTTATATTTTCGGACATCCATCTCTCGGATGGTCTCTCATTTGAAATTTTCCGGCAGATTCTTATCCTGAAACCCGTTATTTTTGTGACAGCTTATGATGGTTATGCATTGGAAGCTTTCAGGAATAATGGTATTGGTTATATTTTAAAACCTTTTGATAAAGAAGAAATCAACCGTTCTTTACTGAAATATATAACGCTGACTGCTACTGATAATGGTCTGGAACAATCAAAACTACTTGCCTTATTACAACAGCTACAATCTTCTGTGAGTCGTTATAAAAAAACATTTCTTATCCATTACTGCGGAAAGCTGATTCCTGTTGAAGCTTCTAAAATTTATTGGTTTCAAACTTCCAATGAAATGGTATATGCCCAGCTGGAGAACGGACAAAAATATATTGTAGAATATACTTTAGAACAACTTGAGCAGCAACTGAACCCGGAGCTTTTTTTCCGTGCCAATCGTCAGTTTATAATTAATAAGAAGGCTATTGATTCTATTGAGTATTTTTTCAATGGAAGGTTATCCGTTATAATACATCCTGCTCCGGAGGAACAAGTACTTATAAGTAAAGCAAAAGCACCAGCTTTTCGAAAATGGATAGATCAGTAACAATTTCACCCCCGGATTTAGTCGGTTGACCCTTTTTTTTCTTTATAAAATCTACCTGCATTATTACATTTGTTTCATTAAAAACTAAAACTTATCAAATATGCATGTAAAAACAATAAAGAAAATGCTTCTGTTTACTGCAGTTATATTATGTATACCCTTTACAGTATCTGCACAAAGTAAAAGCCTCAAACAAGCTACCCCTGAACAGAGGGCAAAAATGCAGACTGAATGGATGCGAACGAAGCTTGCATTAAACACGATACAAGTTAAACAGGTATATGCTCTTAACCTTCAGTATGCCCAAAAGAATGATCCCATTATTCAAAGTAAGGAGGGTAATTTTTTTAAATTCAAAAAGATGAAAGCGTTACAGAATGAAAAATCTAATGCCCTAAGCCACATTCTGGATGCAGGACAATATAGAAAATATCTGGAAGCTAAAGATCAGATGATTCATAATATTAAAGACAAAAAACAATGAAAAAACTATTTTATCCATGGGTAATGATAATGTTTATTACCACTTCGGCATGCTCTCAGAGTAATAACGATACTGAGGAAGGCTCTTCTCAACAATCCAAGCTCACCAACAGTCTTCAGGGACCTATACAAAAACCTGCATCAGGGTATGGCTCAGATGGAAATTATGAAGTTGCTGAAATTGATTTTAATAATCCGCAATACGCAGGAACACAAGTTTCCATTTTCTATCCAAATGGGATTACTTCACCCAGACCCACTATATTCTTTTCGCATCCGTTTGGTGGTGAAGAAAAGGATTACAATATAGAGCTGTATCATTTTATTGCCAAGAAAGGCTATGTTGTGGTATTTGTACCATACCGTACCGTAGATATAAGTGTTGATCACCGTTACCAGACACTTTGGGAAGGATTTATAAAAGCTGCAACAGATTATCCCAACATCATAGATACGCAGAAAGTAGGTTTTATGGGACATTCTTTTGGTGGTGGGGCCAGCATAGATCTTGCCTATAAAGCATTTACAGAAAGAGGATGGGGACAAAATGCACGCTTTCTTTTTACCATGGCACCCTGGTATTCTTTTAACTGGAACAGCCCGTTAACCACACAACAGCAACTGCAGAATTTTCCAGCCAATACCAAAATGATTACCCAGGTTTATGATGAAGATACTGTAAATGATCACAGAATGGCAATTGATATATTTAAAAACATTAATATTTCTACAACTGAAAAAGATTTTATTTATTTTAAATCGTCTGCTATTAATGGATACAATTACATCACTGATCATGCTATGCCAAGTTCACGGAAAGCTTTTGATGCCTTGGATTATTATGGGGTATACCGTCTTCTGGATGCCATGATGGATTATAGCTTTAATGGAAATGTCAATGCCAAGAATGTTGCTTTAGGTAATGGTTCAACGGCACAGGTTACTATGCCGTCCTACAACGGACAGATAATGGCCCCACTCGAAGTCACAGATAATCCTACCCCGAAGTATTTGCAAAGTAAATATCAGTTTTTCTGCGGAAGCAATACCAATCCACGAAACAATTATTGTAATTGAAATTGAAATTGAAAGAAGAATATCCGATATATCTCATTAAATAATCCTAAAAAATATCAACAATAAAGAGAGGTTTTGTTCCTGAAGGAAAAAGGCCTCTCTTATTTTATGCTTTCTGTTATATTATTATATAGACCTGAACTTTATCAGCAAGAAACGTACTGTGGAGAATTGGAAAAATTCATTGTGGTTCACTTTTATCTTTATGGACACCATTTCAGTGGCAATGCGGTTTATCATTTAAAATAATAATTTCCTATTCCGCTTGTGCTAAAATACTTTCTTCATCTTTTTTAAGAATCTTAACCGGGATCTGAAGTTCCGTCTGGATTTTTACCCTGAGGGCTTCCAATGCAGACAGCTCACCATGGACAAGCATGACCTGCTTTGGAGGAATTTTATATTTTCTGATCCATTCCAATAATTCAGCCTGATCTGCATGAGCGGATAACCCTGTAATTTCTGCAATATGGGCTCTGACCTCATAGTATTTTCCGTGCATTTTAAGTTCATGAGATTGATTTAACAATGCCCGGCCCCTCGTACCTTCAGCCTGAAATCCAACGATCAGCACTGTATTTCTCCTGTCGCCGATATAGTGTTTCAGATATTCAAGCACTCTTCCGCCTGTAATCATACCACTTCCTGCAATGACAATTTTTGATTGCTTTTCTGCAATTATTTCCTGGGTTTCAGTATAATCTTTTGTTATGCAAATCTTTTCCATAATATCATTCCATTGCTGCCTCTCAACTAATGTATAATCTGAGTATCTTACCATAATTTCGGTAGCAGCAGCTGCCATAGGACTATCCAGAACCACTGGAATACTGACCGGGATTTTATTCTTGTTTTTAAGTTCCTGAAGGATATAAATGATTTCCTGTGCCCGCCCCACTGCAAAACAGGGAATAATTATATTTCCCCGGTCTTTTACAGTCTTATTAATCCAATATTCCAACTGATCAGATAAATCTTTATTTTCGTGGAGTCTGTCTCCGTAAGTTGATTCCATAACCAAAAAATCAGCCTGTGTAAAAAAATCGGGAGGAGCTAAAACTGCGCTGTGATTTCTTCCTATATCTCCTGAGAAAACTATTATTTTCCCAAAGCAGGTAATTCTCACAGAACAGGCTCCTATAATATGCCCACAGGGTTTAAACATACAGCTTATATGCTCGCTTAGCTTAATTTCCTTATTCTCATCAATCACAAAAAACTGTTTGAAAGATCTTTCTGCATCATTTACCGTATACAGAGGTTTTGCCGGATGATGTTTTGTATAATGATGACGGTTGGCTTTTTCGGCATCTTCTTCCTGAAGTTTGGCGCTGTCAAGTAATATCAATTTTGTAAGTTCCTTAGTAGGGCCGCTCATGTAAATTTTACCTTTAAACCCATTTTTTACGATAAGCGGAATATATCCGCAATGATCAAGGTGGGCATGGGTAAGAATAATGGCATCTATTTCCGAAACATCGGTATCCAGCTGCATCCAGTTTTGCTCTCTAAGGTATTTTACGCCCTGAAACAGACCACAATCAATAAGAATAGTAAGTTCAGGAGTTTTTAATAAATGTTTCGATCCGGTAACTGTTTCTGCACCGCCAAGTGATTTTAAAGTAATCGTTTTCATTTTGATATAATTTACTGGACCTTTACTTTTTTATTCATCTGTTTTACGGTATTGGCTTTACCCATTTTAATGTACAGCCGGCCATTTTTATAGTGGGCTTTGATATTACTGATATCAATACCTTCCGGAAGCCTGAAACTTCTTGCAAGAGAAGAGGTTAAAAATTCTTTTCTTACATAATTTTTTTTAATTTCTTCTTTTTTATCTGATGTATAAGCCTGAATGTTCAAAACGCCGTTTTCTATCTTTATCTTAAATTCATCTTTCTTAAAGCCGGGAGCATTAACCTGTATCTTGTAATTTCCGTTTTTATCAATGATATTGACTGAATGTTCTATTTTAGCAGGCTGGTTAACAATTTCGTTTTTACTCCAGAACTCTTCTGTTAATAGTTTTACTGCAGATTGTTTTTGGGCTAAAGTTTTCATAATAACCGTTTTTGATTAGATATCAAAGGTACCATAAGACGTATTCAGAAACCGTGACAGTGATTGTACTTAATTGTGATCGTCATCATCCTTCTGCCACCTATTGATAATATTGATAACTTCCCAGGCACCGGACGGATCTGCATTTCTGATAAATGTCCATCGTAAACTGTCATTCCGTATTCCGGGCACATCATCTTTAAAAGGGTCTTTAAGCCATGCTATAATATATCTGACTCCTAATGAAATAAGAATTTCAAAAATAGAGGGCGAAACAGAACAGGCGTCACCGGTAATGATAACAACATCCTTTGCCTGGGCAAAATATACTGTTGCCTCATCCAACGGAACGCTGATGATGGTCATTTTATGTCTTTTATGATTGGCTAAAGCAAGAAATTCTTTGTCAATCTGACTTATATTATATGCGATCACTTTCATAGCTTCTGTTCATTCATCAAATGTATTGAAGAATAAAAAAGCCAGCCGTGTGCAAAATCATTATTAAAGATGATCTGTATTTTAATTTTTCATTTTCTGTAATCGGCTAATGTCCAAAATTGTAATTCTCCCTGCATTTCTGTCAATAAGACCTTCTTCTTTAAAGTCTCCGAGTATCCTGCTTACTGTCTCGATAGCCATACCGGCCATAGAAGCGAGATTCTCCCTGGAAATTTCAAAATTTCCCGTCTCCGAATGCACCTGATATAATCTGCTGAGAATTTCTGCCATCCTTTTTCTTACTGAAAAATAAGCGAGATGTAAAAGCTGCTGTTCATGATTGACCACATTTTGTGCAAGAATTTTAATAAACTTTTCTGCCACATCAGGATATTTACAGATCAGCTGATCCAGCTCTTCTCTGGGAATAGAACATAAAGCAGCATCTTCAAGTACTTCGGCCGTTTCTTTATACTCTCTTCCTGTAAACAATGAGGTAATTCCAAAATATTCGTCAGGGTAATATACACATGTCATCAGCTCCTTTCCCTCCTCTGTCATTTTTGTAGTTTTTACCGACCCGGAAAGTATGAGGTACACAGCATTTGCCGTATCACCTTCAGTGTATATAATCTGTTTCTTTTTGAGAGTTTTGATTTTGCGGACATCAAAAGATTTTTTCAGTTCTTCAAGACCACTTACAGATCGGAACAAATGGTTCATCTGGTCGTCATTAGCGCTATAAAATTTTTTCTGATGCTCTCTTTTCTTAAGCCTGCTCTCAATAGCATTTAAAAGTTCAATATCATCAAACGGCTTTGTCAGATAATCATCCGCCCCCATTTCTATTCCCCTGCGTATTTCTGCCCTGTCCGCTTTAGCTGTAATAAAGACAAAGGGAATCAGTGAAGTTTCTTCTCTTTTGCTTAAAAGATATAATACTCCATACCCATCGAGTTCAGGCATCATAATATCACACAATATGATGTCAGGGATATATCTGATGGCCAGCTCCACTCCCTGTCTGCCATTTTTTGCCTGCAAAACCTCATAGCCGGCCAGCATCAGAATTTCGGATGTGCTTTCCCGGATGTCATCATGATCCTCAATGATCAATATTTTTGTTTTTTCCATACATAATGAACTTATTTCCTTGTAAAAGACAACGTAAACTGAGTTCCTTTACCAGGCTCGCTATTAAAATCTATATTCCCGTTCATCAGATTAACATACCGTAGAACAATATTTAGTCCCAGACCGGTTCCCGGAATATTACCAATGTTATGAGCCCTGAAAAAAGGCTGGAAGAGCCCTGCATGATCATCTTCAGGAATCCCTATTCCATTGTCTTTTACCGTCATCAGGTAATATTCTTTATTTATTTCCGTACA
Source organism: Chryseobacterium sp. DZ-32 (assembly GCF_059587025.1). Taxonomy (NCBI): domain Bacteria; kingdom Pseudomonadati; phylum Bacteroidota; class Flavobacteriia; order Flavobacteriales; family Weeksellaceae; genus Chryseobacterium; species Chryseobacterium sp. DZ-32. The sequence goes on along the minus strand of NZ_JCAIOM010000012.1, from coordinate 76,141 downwards.
AAACTCAATAAGTGTATTTTCCCCGGAATACTTTATAGCATTACTGATCAGATTCATGAGGCAGTTTCTTAATAAATTCTGATCCAGACTGACAAGATTTTCTACTCCGGTATGCTGATAAATTATAATTTGATTGTCTTTGGTAATCAGCTGCATTTCTTCCACAAGTTCTTCTGAGAATTTTATAATATCAAACTCATTATATGCCGGGGTTACCATACCCGCTTCCAGTTTTTCCAGGGAAAGAAAATCATTAAGAATCCCGTTGAGACCAGCAATTGCATTTTTTATTTTATGAAGATGTTTCAGGATTTGAGAATGATCAGCAAGCTGAAGGTATTTTTCAATAAGAACGACAGAAAGCTGCATAGAGCTTAAAGGGGTACGGAATTCATGCGAAGCCATAGATACAAAGCGGCTTTTCATCCGGTTAAGCTCCTTTTCTTTTTCAAGGGAAAGATTCGCTTCTTCTTTTGCTTTTTCCAAAGCACTTAGCATCTCCTGAAGAGATTTTGTTCTCTTTTCAACCAGGTCTTCAAGTTCTCCGGTGTATTTTTTAAGGAATTCCTCAGCTTCTTTCTCTTTAGACAGGTCGTGAATAAACCCGGTATAAATAACCCTGTCCTGGAGCTGGACTTCGCTTACAGCAAGCCTGAATGGAAACTGGGTACCATCTTTTCTAAGTCCTTTTACTTCTCTGCCTTTACCAATTATTTTTTTCTCTCCTGTCTGCTGATAGCGCAGAAGATAACCATCGTGTCTGCTGTGATCGGGTTCCGGCATTAATACAGAAATATTTTTACCAATTAACTCTTCTTCTCTGTACCCAAATATCTTTAACGCAGAGGGATTTAAATTTTCAATCTTACCCTGACTGTCAATAGTAATAATCCCGTCTATTGCTGTTTCAATAATTGCTTGTAAGAGTCTGGTGCTTTCCATAAAAAAATAAATACTTACCCTTATTAAAGATAAGTATTTTAAATCAATCTCCTATGAAACACTTTAATATGTTAACAAATAAATATTTTTTAATTATTATTTTTATCAATATTCCGGAGTTTAAAAATAGATGTGTCCTCCTTCCGGAATAATCAATAAAGGAATCTGCAAATCGTGAGCTTGTCTGGCTGCATGACTGCCGGCAATAAGCCTGCCTATAAAACCTTTTTGCTGATGACCCATAACCAGCATATCGATGCTTTTCTCTTTTAAAATGTTCAGTCCTGTATCAATGCTCTCGCTTTCAATATAGTTATAACAAATTTTTCCTTCCAGATCTCTAAAAAAAGTATCTTTCTTCTGCTGATAGGATGTATTATCTATAAGATCAACAGCGGTGTCTGTGATATGGGTAATAAGCAGCTCAGCATTGAAATACTTCGCAAATTTGATCAGCGCATGTGATATTTTTATATCCTGTATATTCAAATCTGTAGCAAATGCAATCTTTTTCAGGTCCTGATATTGATATCCTGCCGGTATGAGAAGTAATGGATATTCAGTATGCTCAATCATTTTGATACTGTTGCTCCCGAGAAGAAACCGTGCAAGATTGCTTGCTCCTTTCATTCCCATTACCACCAGTAATGTTCTGTTTCTAGCCGCTGTATCGTTGATCAGCCGTATGGGATCTCCTGTTTCGCATGTATAATAGATGGAAGGATGAAAAGGAAAAGAATCCTCTCCCCACAAATGCTTTTCTTTATATTCAATACTTTTTACCTCTTTCTTCAATTCATCCTCATATTCTTTCTTTAGTACAGGATATTCATATAAAGTCCAAGCGGTCTGTCCGAGCATCGGCTCTTCTACAGGAATATGGAAGGCATGACACAGCTCTATATTACTTTTTAATGTATGTGCCAGGTGAAGAGCATATTCTGCGGCAGCTCTGGCGGGCTCTGAAAAATCGGTGGGTACTACAATTGTTCTCATTATTTTAGTTATTAAAATTGAAGTTTACGTTCCAGGATAGGATCAAGATTATAAATATCATTATAGAATACCAGCTTTCCGTTTTTGATAAGGCAGGTAAGGTAAGCAATCATGATAGGAACCGGATGTTTTAAAACAAAATCTTTTCTTTCATAACGATCCATAAAAGATTTCATAAGCGGGATCTCTTTTTCAGCTCCATCATATTTCAGCAGCTGGGCAGCCAGGTCTCCTGCATTTTCTACACGGATGCATCCATGGCTTAAGGCCCGCTGCGTCTTTTCAAATAATTGTTTCTGAGAGGTATCATGAAGGTATACCCCATAGGAGTTTGAAAATCTGAAAACGACAGCTCCAAGCGCATTATCACAGCCGGAAGACTGCCTTATACTGTATTGATACGGGTTTTTATATATTTGTTTCAAATTTGAAGAAGTAGCAGGTATTGCTTTTCCTGATCTGTCATACAGTGAATAATGATGATCTTCGAGATACCGGCTGTTTTTTACTATTTTAGGAAGCATTTCTTTTATGAATATATTTTGAGGAACTTTCCAGTCAGGAGCAGTTGTAAAATAATCAACGGTACTCTTTAAAACAGGACTTGGCGTAGAGGGTTTTCCTACAATCACCTTATAATGGAGTATCCTGTCTTTCTGAACGAAATCCAGGGAATAAGCAGGAATATTCACCAACAGATAAGTATCTCTGCTTGCGTCCATCCAGCGCAAACGCTCCATATTGATAGCTATCTTTTTAAATTCTTCTTCCCGGCTTTTAACACCATCGCCATAATTCACATTCAGATAATTCTGAAAATCAACGTATTCCTTAATTTCAGGCTGAACATCCAGAACTGTTTTTTGTAAATCATCTTTCTGTAATGCCTGATGCAATATCTCTACTGCCTTAAAACCTTCTATATTATTACCATCAATAAAAGACGAACTGTAAAAAGGATTGTATTTTCCAAAGTGCAGGTAATTGATATAAGTAATAAGAGCATCTGTCATTAAAATATCAGTTACAGCATTTTCTTTGGTATCTGTATATTGAGTTTGCTCTGCAACAATATTTAAAATTTCCGGGGTAAGACTCTGTCCATGGTAATCTTTGGAAGACAATCCCCTTTTACCGGTATCTTTCAATAAAAGAATGGCATCCTGAAGCAGGCTCTTCTTTACAGAAGGATTGATCCAGACATATTCAAACCCGTGTTGATGATAAAACTGGTTTACAGATTTTGGAAAGTGCAGTTCCGTAAGTTCAGCTTTATCACGGAGTACAATTGCTATTTGATTGGCAGCACTTATATCTTGTCCGTGGAAAAATGTAATACTGAAAATAACAGTTATCCAATTCAATAAAGTCTTCATAATCCTTAATTTATGAATGTAAAGTTCCAAATTCATTGCCTGATGAATAATGACCCTTATCACATAAAAAAATGACATAATCCTGTACTCTATTTTTCTTATATGAATAGCAATCATCTGTTTTGATAAATCAACTTAAAAATTATATGCACAACCATCATATGATCAACATCATTTTTCAGAATGACTGCCATCATTCCTTTAACTGTAAGTCTTCCTGAACTTTGAAGTATAAAATTGACTACAGATGAAAACAAACGAACAATTACAGCAAGATGTACAGGATGCCATCAAGTGGGAACCTCTGCTCCACCCTGCAGAAATAGGAGTTACGGCAGCAGATGGGGTTGTATCTTTAACCGGAACTGTTGATAGCTTTTCGAAAAAGAAACAGGCAGAAAATGCAGCCAGAAATGTAGCCGGAGTAAGGGTACTGGTCGAAAACATCCAGGTAAAACTTCCGGATTCAAAGGTAAAAACGGATGCTGAAATTGGTGCTGAAATCATCAGTGCTTTTGCTTCCAATGTTATTATTCCTCAGGATAAGATAAAGGTTAAGGTAGAAAACGGATGGGTAGATCTGGATGGTGAGCTTCCCTGGGATTATCAGAGAGAGATTACTGAAAATGCAGTACAATTCCTCCCCGGAATAAAAGGTATCTTTAATAATATCACCATCAATCCCGATACTGATGATACGGTCAGTAAAAATAAAGTAGAAGAAGCATTGAAAAGAAGTGCTGTTGATGAAAGAGAAATAACGGTCTCTGTAACTGGTACAACAGTAACCCTGACAGGAACTGTCCATTCATGGCAGCAAAAGGAAGAAGCAGGCCGGATTGCCTGGAAAACTCCTGGTATTAAACATTTAAAAAACAAACTGGAAGTCGATTATGAATACAATGTATAAGTAAACGATTCCGGTTATCAGAAATTAAACAGAATATTGTGAAATCTTTTCTTACAAAAAGCTTTGCTATTGCAGGCAATATTGCCTCCTTTTCTGCCCGGTTTTTCAGAGAAATGGTGAAATCCGGTTTTGAATATAAAGAGTTTACCAGACAATGTTTTGTTGTGGGATATCAGTCATTACCTCTGGTAACCGTAACTGCTTTTATCATGGGGCTGGTACTTACCATTCAGTCACGTCCGGCGATGTCCAGATTTGGGGCTGAATCCTGGATACCGGGTATGGTTTCCCTTTCATTAATAAGAGAAATTGCTCCGGTTATTACCGCTCTGATCTGTGCAGGAAGAGTTTCATCCGGAATAGGTGCCGAGCTTGGATCTATGAAGGTTACCGAACAGATTGATGCTATGGAGGTTTCTGCCATTAATCCTTACCGTTATCTTGTTGTAACAAGAACCCTTGCCACAACATTAATGATCCCTGTCCTGGTAATTTTTGCCGATCTGGTGGGAATTCTGGGAGGTTTTATAGGAATCAATATTCACGGAGATAATAGTATCAGTCACTATTTTTCCCATGTTTTTGAGTCACTGGAATTTGCCGATCTTCTTCCGGCAACCCTGAAAACATTTTTTTTCGGTTTTTTTATCGGAATTATCGGCTGTTATCATGGTTTTAGTGCTGAAGGAGGAACAAAAAGTGTAGGAAAAGCTGCCAACACAGCCGTAGTTTCAGCTTCCCTGATGATTTTTATTATTGATTTGCTCGCAGTACAGATCGCGGATTTATTTTTTGAATTGTAATGAAAACATATGAAAACCTTAACGCTGAATTTACCTTACCTCAGATTAACGGACCGCTAATCGAGTTTAAGAATGTATGCAAATCTTATGGCAATAATAAGGTATTGGACGGGATCAGCTTTCAGGTTAAAAAAGGAGAAAATCTGGTGATATTAGGAAGATCAGGTTCAGGAAAGTCCGTTACGGTAAAATGCCTTGTAGGTCTTACCAAAATTGATGAAGGAGAAATCTATATTGGCGGAAAAGCAATAACCAGCCTTAATGAAGAAGAGCTTAACAAGGTGAGGAAAAAAATTGGTTTTCTGTTTCAAAGCGGAGCTTTATATGATTCTATGACGGTGAGACAAAATTTAGCATTCACCTTACAGCATCATAATAAAAATCTGAGTGAAGAAACAATATATCAAGCCATTACAGAAGCGCTAAGCAATGTTGGCCTTGAAGAAGCCATCGACAAAATGCCATCGGAACTTTCAGGAGGAATGCGCAAAAGAATAGGCCTCGCAAGAGCTCTGATCATCAAGCCTGAAATAATGATCTATGACGAACCAACCGGAGGGCTGGATACGATTACTGCCAAAGAAATTATAGAACTGATACGCAGCATTAAGCAGAAGTTCAATACAACTTCTATCATTATCACCCATGATTTATTATGTGCAAAGTATACCAGTGACCGGGTTATTGTACTGAAAGATGGAAAGGTCAATATGGAAGGAACCTATCAATCTATTGAAAGCAATACGGACAGCTGGATAAAATCATTTTTTGAAAAATAAACGGAGGAAGTCATGAAAAACGAATCATCAAATAATCTGAAATTAGGAATCTTTGTTATCGCAGGGATCATCCTCTTTATATTGACCATCTATTTTATTGGCCTTAAAAGAAATATATTTGGTTCTAACTTTATTCTGCGTTCAGAATTCGAAAATGTAAGCGGATTAAAACAAGGCAGCAATGTACGCCTTTCCGGGATCAATATCGGAACTGTCAGTAAAATAGATTTTATTTCTGATTCACTGGTTATGGTAAAAATGAGCATCAAAAAAGATGTTCAGCAGTATATTAAGACAGATGCGGTTGCAAGCATCGCTTCAGACGGATTGGTTGGTGATAAAGTACTTGTTATTTCTCCGGGAACAGGTTCTGCCAATGTAGTTGGTAATAATACTGTAATTGCTTCATACAAAAGCACGGAAATTGAAGATGTCCTTTTCAGCATTAAGAAAAGCGCAGACAATATCCGGACCGTTACCACCGGACTGGTTGATTTCACAGCCAAGATGAACAATAAGGACGGTTTACTGGTAAAAATAATGACCAGTAAGGATTTTGCGAACCGTATAGACAAAACGGTACAGAATCTTCAGACAAGCATGAATGATTTCGCTTCATTCACTCCTGTTCTCCACAATAAGGATGGAATTATCTACAGGGTATTTGCTGATAAAAGTCTGAGCGATAATATGGAAAGCAGTATTCTTGATTTAAAAAACAGTGCAGGGCAGATCAGCCTTTTCGCTGCGAAACTCAATGATAAGAACAATATACTTTCTCAAATAACGACAAATGATACTTTAGCGGCCTCACTGGAAAAAACATTGACCAATCTGGAGAAATCTTCTGAGGATCTGAAAAAATTCACTACAAAGATCAACAATGACGAAAATGTAGTTTCCAAATTGGTTGATAATCCAAGATTGGGAAGGTCTGTAGATTCTACCATCAATAATATCGGTAAAGGGGTTGATGAACTCAGGGAATTAGAGGCTGCGGCCCGAAACAACTTTTTATTGAGAGGATATTTCAAAAAAAAGACTAGGAATAAGTGAGAGCCTGTTTTAATAGATTCAAATACTCACCTACTACTTTCACACACTATATTCAATAATAATCGATTATAATTTAAATTTATCAATCTTTATGATAAAATAATTCATTAGTTGATGAAAATTACTTATTTTAGTAGTAAACTTAAAACTAAAACCAACGCAAATGTGTAAAATATTTATAGCCGACGATAATAATTTCTTTGGAGAAATGTTAAAATATCATCTCCCGCTAAATCCCGATTACGAAGTCCTGCTATTCAGCAATACAAAAAACTGCATTTCAACCCCATACAAATATCCTGGTATAATTTGTACTGACTTTCGATTACCTGACATTCAAGATGGTGAACTCTTTAAACAGATTAAAGCCATCTAAAAAAAATAGGAAAATCAATTATTTATAAGCGATTAATAACCTTGAAACAGCAATAATTACATGAAAGTTGCCAAATTACTTTTTATAAACGGAGATTTCAAATCAGAAAGAAATGAAGAAAAGCTTGACTATCACGAAGTGCAGCTCGTCATAGGATTTGGAACCAGAAATATTATAGAAAAAGAGGACTTTTTTATTCTTTTAAAGAAAAAGTTTCCGAATGCAGAGATCGCCCTCTCCTCTTCCTCAGGAGAAATTTTTTGTAATGAAGTGTATGATGGAACAGTTGTTTTAACCGCAATCAGTTTTTCAACATCTTTCATAAAAACGTCACAAATTGATATTGAAAATTTTTCAGACAGCTATGACGCAGGAAAAAAATTAATTGAAAATCTGCCTTCAGAAGGGCTTAGATGGGTATTCATCCTTTCAGATGGCAACAAGGTAAATGGCAGCCAGCTGGTACATGGACTTAACGCCAGCCGTCCGGAAAAAGTTTTGATCTCAGGGGGACTTGCCGGAGATGGGGATAAATTTGAAAAAACAGTGGTTGGGCTCAATCAGGTTCCCCAGCCCAATAAAATTCTTGCTGTTGGATTTTATGGAGAACATCTTGAATTATCACATTCTTCAATCGGAGGCTGGGAAAGCTTTGGACTTGAAAGGATAGTTACAAAATCACAAAATAATCTTCTTTACGAGATTGATAATAAAAACGCACTGGATCTCTATAAAAAATATCTAGGAAAATATGCTGAAGAGCTTCCCGGCTCTGCCCTGCTTTTTCCATTATCGCTTAAGCTATCCAAAGATCCGTCATCAGTAGTAAGAACGATTCTGTCCATTAAAGATGACACAATGATTTTTGCGGGAGATTTACCGGAAGGAAGCAAAGTAAGGTTTATGAAAGCCAATATGGACAGGCTTATTGATGCAGCAAATGACGCAGCCAATGAATGCCTCCGGATGACCCAACATAACATTAAACTGGGAATCATTATCAGCTGCGTGGGAAGAAAGATCGTACTGGGTGACAGAGTGTATGAAGAAGCAGATATTGTTCGGGATGTTTTCAAATCAGATACGGTACTGACCGGATTTTATTCATATGGAGAATTATCTCCTTTAAGCCCGTTTGGCAACTGTGCTCTGCACAATCAAACGATTACCATTACCACAGTGAATGAAATTGAATAGCTATGGAAATCAAATTACACAATTTGCTTGAAAGGCAGATTAATAAATACCTTACGGACGACTGTAAAAATCATTCGCAGTTTACTAATTTCATCAATGCAGTTAATGAATCCTACAAATCATTTGACAGGGATAAGGAACTCATGGACTACGCTTTCAAACAAAGTGAAGAAGAATATCAGGAGCTTTATCAAAATCTTAAAGATGAAAATACCCTTAAACAGGAATCTATCAGCAATTTATACGAGTCATTAAAGATTATTGACTCCGATATTGAAATAAAAAAATCAGAAGACCTTAAAGAATTATCCCTGTATCTTTCTGAACAGCTGAGAAAAAGAAAAAGGGCCGAAGATTACATAAAGCAACAGGAAGAAAAATACCGTAATATTATTGCTAATATGAATTTAGGGCTCATTGAAGTAGATAATCATGAAATTATCCGCTACGCTAATCAGAGTTTTTGTGATGTTTCAGGGTTTTCACTGGATGAAGTCATTGGCAAAAATCCCAGTGAACTTTTCCTGTATGGAGAAAATAATATCCGTTTCATACAAGATCAGATAGAATTAAGAAAAAAAGGAGTTTCTAGTGTGTATCAGCTTCCTGTCAGGAATAAGAAGGGGGAAACAAGATGGTGGGCCATAAGTGGAGCTCCCAGTTATGATGATCAGGGAAATTTATTAGGGTCCATAGGAATTCATCTTGACATAACCGACCAAAAAAAACTGGAAGACGAATTAAAACTTGAAAAAGCAAAAGCCCTGGAGGCCTCAAAAGCAAAAGAGGTTTTTCTGGCCAATATGAGCCACGAAATCCGAACTCCTCTTAATGGCATCATTGGTTTTTTGCGTGAACTTAAAAGAAGCCACCTGTCTTCAGATCAGCAAGAATTTGTAGAAAACAGCTATAATGCTTCACAACATTTATTATCAATTATCAATAACATACTGGATATCTCTAAAATTGAATCGGGAGAAATGTCTCTGGAAAACAAAAGTTTTTCTTTAAAAGACAGCATTCAAAAGGTGATTTCTGTTCTTAAACCAAAAGCGGATGAGAAAAAACTCAAACTGATTACCTATTTTTCACCTGATATTTTTTCTGTTTTAAAAGGTGATTCGTTAAGGCTTGAACAGGTTCTGTATAATATTATTGGGAATTCCCTAAAATTCACCAATGAGGGCCAGATCAGAGTTGAATCCAAGGTCCTGAAAAGTTTCCCCGACCAACAGACCATTTCAATCAGCATTACGGACACAGGAATTGGAATGAGCGAAGAATATGTACGTGATATATTCAAAAAATTCAATCAGGAAGACAGTTCAATTTCGAGAAAATATGGAGGTACTGGTCTTGGAATGTCTATTACACGGGAACTTATTTACCTTATGAAGGGTGAAATTAATGTAGAAAGTGAAAAAAATACGGGTACATCTATTACAATAACTTTACTTCTGGACAGAGGCAGTGAAGAGGATCTGAAAAAAAATGACTGGAAAAATCAACATATTTCCATCGCCGGCACAAGAGTTCTTTTGGTGGAAGATAATGCCCTTAATCAGCTGGTTGCCGAAAAATCACTACATCATTTTAAATGCAGCGTCGCCAAAGCCGAAAATGGTAAAATAGCCATAGAAATTTTAAAAAGAGAAGAATTTGACATTATTTTGATGGACCTGCAAATGCCGGAAATGGATGGTATCGAAGCAACTAAAATAGTAAGAAAGGAACTTGGAATTAAGACTCCCGTAATAGCACTTACGGCCAATGCTTTTAAAACAGAAATAGATCATTGCATTAACGCGGGAATGAATGATTATATCACTAAGCCTTTTAATGAAGAAAATTTACTGAATATCATTTATAAGTATGTCAAAATTCATGAAAAAACTGCAGAGACAGTATCTGATACAGATGAAAAAAGCCTCTACAACCTGAAAAAGATACAAGCACTCAGCAGGGGTGATAAAGAATTTATACAGAAAATGATCTCATTATTTATTGTGCAGACCGAGACAATAATTCCATTGGTGGAAAAAGCGTTTGAAGAGAAAAACTACACCGAAATTGCAACACTGATGGATAAAATCAGACCGGGCATACAGTCTATTGGAATAGTTTCTATTGAGGATGTTGTAAAACAGCTTGAATTACTTGCAAAGGAACAAAATAAGGAATTTCCTGAACTGTATTCCTTATTTGAAAAAATAAAAAAGACCCTTGAAATAGTTGTGATTCAATTGAAAGATGAGATTAAATAGCCTCATCTGTCTGAGCCGGAAGTATGATTGATCTTATTTTCAGATTGCAATCTTCCTGTCAATCCATAATATCATAAAACAGTCTTCCAAAGCCTGCTTCCCTGGTTGAATCTGATATACCAAATTATACAATGAAAAATCCCCGGATCTCTCCGGGGATAAAACTTATAAAAAAAATTTGATTAACATTTCAAAATTAATAAATCTCCATAAATTGAGTTATGATTATGGTCATAAAAAAACCTCCCTGAGGAGGCTAAAAAAACTTTCTGTACTTATTGTTATTTAAAACTTTGTAAATATACGGATAAGCTGTAATCATTCTCTACGGGAAACCGTAATGTTAGCGTTTAATTATTTGTATTTTAGGAAAATAAATAATAATCATGAAACAAATTGTACATTGTTATACTTAAATTTTTTCAACAAAAAACCTCCCGAATCACTGAGAGGTTATACTGTAATTTGTCAGAAATATGAAATTTTCAATGGCCAAATATAATAAAGTGCCAATACCGTCGAATATGATCTCAATCATATACCGGATAAAACAGTACAAAGAATTCTGATAATCCTTTAAACTTTAGCTGTAACTTTAATTTCCACTTTCTGTCCGGGAAGTGCCAGCTCAGTCACTCCGACAATGGTACTGGCAACCATACAGAACTCACCATAAAATTCTTTTCCTAAAACCTTTCTGCTTTCAAAGCCTTCCTGCATATCGGTAACATAGATGACTTCTTCTGTAATATGGCCGGCATTTAATCCAAATTCACTCAGCAACTTGCCTATATTCTGATAGGTCTGTCTGAACTGGTTCTCCATTCCTTCTGCAAGATTTCCCTGCATATCGTGGCCCAATTGTCCGGAAATCCACACTGTGTCACCGCTTTTTACAGATTGCACATAGCCATATGCCTTTTCCCAGGGCATATCAAAAGTTCTGAATTCTTTAGTATTCATAATGTATTTATTTTTACAATAATCTATAATCAATAAACAGGCACAAAATCATAATACATTGATTATAAACTTATTTAAATGGAGTCACCAAAAAATACTATACGAAATACCGTAGTTTTATAAGTGCTTTATTTCATATCAGTGCTTATCAATATTGCTGCAAACCCAAATAGACAATCATTTCGATCCGGTAAATGATAGTTGGAACTGAATTATTTTAATTTTTAAAGAAAACATCACCTACTTTTTCTTCATCATTCAATTTTTATCAAATTAAATTGTACATTTGTTTTCTATTATGCAAAAATTTCTCAGGGTCTTTTTTGTTTTTTCTTTACTTCTGATATTTGTTTCAAATGTCAGCGGGGTAACCACGTGTCTTGATCATGCCAGACACGCCAAAAGTAAAGTGATCTATAAAAAAGGGTCAAAAGAAGAGAAAATTCTTTCCATTTCTCAGGACGACGAATGTCAGTGTGCCCTTCATATGCATATGACACAAATTCTTCTTCCTGACTCTTTGAACATGGATTTTGCCATTGACACAACCAGTGATAATGAAATGCCGCAGCCAAAAGCCATTTCATATCGTTGTCTTCTTGACTTTTTCAGCTCCAGAGCTCCCCCAGCCTTATTTTCCGCGGTAGCTTAATCGATGCTGCCTTAATATTTCGTTTACAGATTTTTTGGTCTGTACTGTAATTCCGTGGATACCTGTGTCTTTACACAATTAAGGATATCCTTTTATTAATGGGCCATTCACTGCCCGTACATGCTTATTCATGACTACCAGTAATTTTAATTATTCGGGAATAATTTATTGTATTTCCCCAAATCCGGTGAAGCTTTTCAGTACAGGTTTCATCACTGTCTCATCACTTCTTTGTGCTCAATCCCGTCCGGAAGATTCGTTATCTACGGTGGTACAAACTGTTGAAGTTATCGGAAGAAAGTCTAAAGATTATACTTCCGAATATTCTTTTGCCGCCACCAAGATTGCGATGAAAAACAAAGATCTGCCTTTAACACTCAATACCGTTACCAAAGAACTGATCACCGACCGCCAGGCTTTTCAGCTTGGAGATGTCATGAAAAATGTGAACGGTGTTTCTCCTTCAAGCTATTATAATCAATACAACATCCGCGGGATCAGCCAGAATGAAGAAGGCCAGATCATCAATGGAATGCGGACAAGGCAATATTATTTTTTGCAGCCCATGACTTCCAATATAGAGCGTGTGGAGGTCTTCAAAGGTCCGGCAAGTATTACGATGTCCAGTGTAGATCCCGGAGGAACCATCAATATGGTTACTAAAAAACCATTATCCAATCCTCGTCATGAAATCAGTTTATCCGGTGGAAGCTTTGAAACTTATCGTGTCACTACAGATCTTACAGGTCCTTTAAATAAGAGCAAAACTTTATTATACCGTTTTAACGGAGCGTATCAGAATGCCCGTTCATTCAGGGATCATATTAAAAACAGCGGTATCCTGATCTCCCCTTCTATCACTTTTGTTCCGAATGAAAAAACATCCGTGAATGTAGAAATGATTTTCAATGATCTCTATGGAAATCTGGATCGTGGACAGCCTATTTTCGGGGCAGTGGCTGGAAAAACAGATTTATACAGCACTCCACGATCTTTGAATCTTGGAGCTCCTGATGACTTTTTTAAAACAAGAGAGCTGATCCTGATGGGAACCGTTGCCCATCATTTTAACCAATATATCAGCTTTAATGCATCTTATATGAAGCAATACTGGAGAGAAAATCTTCAGGAGCACAGAACTACCAATTCATTTGTTCCTGATATGAACAATATCCCGGTTTCCAGCCTTGCCATGATGCAGTTTGTTCAAAGAAAACAAAACTGGGCAACAGATAACATCAATGCCTATTTCAATTTTAAATTTAAAACAGGTTCTGTTCAGCATCAGGCACTGATAGGTTACGACAGCCAGATATGGGAAAAACGCAAAGGCGGACAGCAGAATGCAGCAAGAGGTTTTCTTTTAAAGAATGGCTCTGTAGTTTCCGCTTACAACCCTGCAAAAGCGTCAGATTATCAGACCATCAATTATAATGGAACAATCATTCCCAGACCTAATGTAACACCATTTGACCTGAATCCGGGAGCAGCCAATTATCAGGGTACTGATTTTAATACGCTTAATGTGATCACACCCCTGCCTTCTGCTCTTACCACAACGCATGCGGCTTATATTCAGCATCTTCTTACATGGAAAAAGTTGACAATACTATCGGGAATACGTCAGGAATGGTTTCAGGATATCACCAATTTCAAAGAAGCCAATGAGTCATCGTTCAAAAATAATAAACTTCTGTACAGATTCGGGATTACCTACAGTGTAACGGATCATATCAATGTATATGGAACTTATTTAACCGGCTATCAACCCCAGTCCAATACCGTAACGCTGATGCCCAATACCTCAGCCCTCACCGGATCTGCAGCCCGATTTAAGCCTTTAACTTCTGATCTTAAAGAACTGGGAATCAAAGCGCAGCTTTTTGGCAGGATTTCACTGAATCTTGCAGTGTATGAAATCAAACAAAGAAATATAATCATCAATGCCAATAATCCTTCAGAACCTGATGAACTTGTACAGCGTGGTGCTGACCGAAGCCGTGGATTTGAAGCTGAATTTTCCGGACATATCCTTCCTCAATGGCATATTTACGGAGGCTACAGCTATATTGATGCTACAATACTGGATGATACCAACCGTGATCTTGTGGGAAAAAGAAAGGAAAACACTTCTAAAAATTCGGTGAATATCTGGACACGCTACAACTTTTCAAACATTGAATTTCTGAAAGACTTCGGAATCGGTGCCGGAATGCTTTATCAGAGTTCTAAAATCCCCTGGTTTACAAGAAGCTTTGAACTTCCCGCCTATACGACATTGGATGCAGCATTGTATTACACTCCGGCAAAAACTGTCCAGCTCTCTTTCAATCTGAATAATATAACCAACAAAGTCTATTGGATCGGGGCTCAAAACTACTTAAGACTGTTTCCGGGAACTCCGAGAAATTATCTGCTAACTGCTACTTATAAATTTTAAACTATGGCTATTTCTAATTTACAACTGATGGTGAGAAAAACCTGGCAGGATTTGTTTAAAGGAAAACAAAATCTGTTCACCACGATTGCCGTACTCCTGTTCTGTATGCTGAGTATTGGCATAGGATATACAAAATACACCGATTCTTTTTCGAAAATAAAAGAATACCGGAAGGAAGTCCGGGAAAACTGGGAACACAGGCCTGATAAGCATCCGCACCGTATGGCTCACTATGGCTATCTGGTTTTCAGAATCGGACATCCGCTGAATATTTTTGACAACGGACTGGATGACTTTCTGGGAAATGTCATATTTCTGGAGGCTCATAAACAGAATACCGCCAATCTGTCGGAAGCGGGGAGCTCGGGTACTTTGGTAAGATTCGGAGCGTTCAGCAGTGCATTTATTCTGCAGAGCATTGTCCCGTTGATTATTCTCTTTTCAGGATTTGGGCTAATTGTACAGGAGCGTGAGAATGCCACTTTAAAAATCATCAGTGTTCAGGGAACTTCCGGAAGAGCGATTATCTGGGGCAAAATTCTGGGACTCTGGCTGTTTTCTCTCTGTTTTCTTATTCCTGTAATTCCTGTTGTTTTCGTCGCTGCACTGATGTCCGATACAACAGATTCTGCGGATATTCTATTACGTTTGTCATTACTGCTGCCTGCTTACATGATTTACTATTTTTTTATCTGTACATTAACCGTTGTCGTGTCGGCAAACAGTAAACGTACCTCATCAGCATTGATCAGCCTTATCGGGTTCTGGCTTCTTTTTATTATCGTTCTTCCTAAAGGAATTCAGTTTGCAGCACAGAATTTATATCCTGCCCCTTCCCGGATTGCTTTTGAAACGAGCCTGGAAAAGGATATTTTAAAGTCAGGAGACAGCCATAATCCTGATGATCCACATTTCAAAAAAATCAAGGATTCTTTACTGGCAAAATATCAGGTAAAAACAACCAATGAACTTCCTTTCAACTATGGCGGATTCGTTATGAAGGAAGGGGAAAAAATAAGTTCACATATCTATATCAGACATCAGAAAGAACTGCAGAACATTTACAGTAAACAGCAAAATCTGACTGATATTTCAGGATTCATTAATCCCGCCATTGCCATTAAAAACTTTTCCATGATTGCCGCAGGAACAGATTTCTTCTCTTATAATCAGTTTCAAAAACAGGCAGAAGAATATCGCTATAAAATGGCTCAGCACTTAAATGATTTGCAAATTGAGAAGATCAGTAATATCAAACCGGAAAACGGCGGGCCGCCTGCTGTCATCGACAAACACAACTGGGAAAAGTTTCCGGATTTTCAGTATCAGTATACTTCTGTTCTGAAAAGTTTAAAGCAACAGCCAATACCTGCTGCTGCACTAGTTCTGTGCATGGTTATCTGCATCATTGCTATCGAAATAAGTGGAAGAAAATTAAAACTCATCTAAATGAACCGTTATTTATATATCCAATTTTACCGTAATAAATCGTACATCATTGCACTTCTGTTCCTTTTGATGGCAGGGCTTATGGCTATCTATACAGGGAAAAAATTCCTGGACAGGAACGAAGACATCATCTCCCGAAGCGGAGCATTTCAGAAAGAAAGTATTGAAAGAAATACAAAATTTCATAAGGATGATCTGGGACTGGTTCTTTATTATATTAAATTCAATCTGGTGAATGAAACACCCAAATTGGCGGCTTTAAATATCGGAATGCGTGATTTAAACCCTTCTATTCAGGGAGTAACCATCCGGAATCTGGAAGAACAGCGCTATAATGCAGATTTTTATAATCCCGCCAATGCAGCTGTTGGAAATTTTGACCTTAGTTTCGTTGTTGTTTTCCTGTTTCCACTGGTGATTGTCGCATTCTGCTATAATCTGATTTCTGAAGAAGAAGAAAAAGGAACCTGGAAGCTGCTGTCGGTTCAGAGCGGTAATTTACAAAAACTTCTGGATCACAAGATGTTCGTTCGTCTTTTGGCTGTTACAGCTGTTTATTTTGCATTAATTATCATCGCTTCAGTCTGGATAAAAATACCTTTAGATTCTTATTATATTGCTTTTATCATCAGTGGCTGGCTGTATATTATTCTTTGGTTTGCCTTGTGCAGATGGATGGTATCGTTCCGTAAAACATCGGCCCAGAATGCATTAATTCTGCTGATTGTTTGGGTGGGCATCAATTTTATTATCCCGATGAGCAGTAATATTCTGATACAGAAGCTTTATCCGGTTCATGAGTCCCTTAAAGCTGTGATGGAACAGAGAGAAGGCTATCATAACAAATGGGATGAAGCTAAGCAGCCTACGATGGAAAAATTCTACAAAGCATATCCTCAATACAGAAATTTTACCGTGGAAGAGAATGATGCATTCACCTGGACCTGGTATTATGCCATGCAGCATATGGGAGACCTGGAATCTGCAAAATCATCCGAACTGTATACGGAAAAAATGCAGAAACGAAATCAGGCAGCAGACTATTTAGGCTATTTCCTTCCGAATCTTCATACTCAGCTGGCACAAAGCCATTTAGCAAAATCTGATATGAATAATCATTTACAGTATGCTTCATCGCTCAAAAAATTCCATGAGAAAAAAAGGCTGTTTTTCTACCCTCTGATTTTCTCAGGTAAGAGTGCGGAATCTGTCAACTGGGCACAACAAACGATAGAGGTTTTCAAATTCTCTTCCTCTATCAAATGGATACAGATACTTCTTCCCTACCTCATCTTCATTGCTTTATTCATCATTCTTTCACAATACAAATACAGAAAACTATGTTAAAAACAGTCAACCTGCATAAAAAATACAACGATTTCACAGCACTTCATTCTCTTAATCTGGAAGTAAAAAAAGGAGAAATCTTTGCGCTGCTCGGACAAAACGGAGCGGGTAAAAGCACAACAATTAATATTCTTCTTGGACTCATTAAAGCAACATCCGGAGATGCTTTCATTAATAAGATTTCGGTAAAGGAGGAACCTCAGAAAATTAAAAGACATCTTGCGTATATTCCTGAAACGGTTCTTTTATATCCTCATCTTACAGGAATAGAAAACCTTGATTTCTTCTCCAAAATCGCAGGTTTTGATTACCAGAAAGATGAACTGTCTGCGCTCCTTAAACGTACCGGTTTGCAGGAAACCGCCCATCATAAAGCATTGGGCGGTTATTCCAAGGGGATGCGCCAGAAAGTTGGAATTGCCATTGCCCTGGCCAAAGATGCCAAAGTGCTTCTTCTGGATGAGCCTACCAGCGGCTTGGATCCGATTGCTACTGCAGAATTTACAGAAATTGTAAGGCAGCTGGGTAAAGAAGGCAGAACGGTTTTAATGGCAACTCATGATATTTTCAATGCGGTAAGTGTTGCTACCAATATCGGTATTATGAAACAGGGAGAACTTGTCCAGAATTTACCTTCCAAAGCATTTACAGCGCAGGAATTACAGGAGCTGTATCTGAAAACAATCTGATGATCCTGTTACTTTAGTAAGTAACTTTTCATATTAAATATCAATTGGTTGATGCCCGGTGACGTTTTGTTACCGGGCATTTTTCATATCACATTATTTATGTTAATGCTTTCTTATATTCTGACAAAGCTCTTTCGCGGGCAAAGGTGTGTTCTACAATGGGTGATGGATATGCTGGTGTATTCCATTCAGGGAGCCACTTTTTGATGTACAGTAAATCTTTATCAAATTTTTCTGTCTGAGCCGTTGGATTAAAAACCCTGAAATAAGGTGCTGCATCACATCCCGAGCCTGCAGCCCACTGCCAGTTTCCATTGTTGGCAGACAGATCATAATCATTCAGTTTTAATGCAAAATACGCTTCCCCCCAACGCCAGTCGATCAACAGATGTTTGCATAAAAAGCTCGCGACAATCATTCTTACCCGGTTATGCATATAGCCTGTCTCATTCAGCTCCCTCATTCCGGCATCTACAATCGGATACCCTGTGGTTCCTTCACACCAGTGCTTAAACTCTTTTTCATTATTCCGCCAGTGGATATTATCATACTGCTTTTTGAAAGACTGATGAACTACCTGTGGGAAATGATATAAAATCTGCATAAAAAATTCACGCCAGATCAGCTCGGACAGCCATACCGTATTATGTTTTAATGCAAAACCCACACACTTTCTGATGCTGATGGTTCCAAAGCGTAAAGCAATTCCGAGCTGTGTGGTATGCTGTAATGCGGGAAAATCACGGTACTTATCGTAATCATCAATAATAGACGCATCCAGAACCGGTTTTTTAAAATCAAAATCTGTTTTTTTGAAACCTATTTCCTTTAATGCCATAATCTCAGAATATTCCTGTGGAAAGAGGTTCTTACAATCCAATTCAACAGATTGATAATGTTCAGGAGTTAAAGTTTCCCGCCACTTTTTGGCAAAAGGAGTGTAAACCGTGTAAGGCAAACCGTCTTTTTTAACAATCTGATCCTTATCAAAAATCACCTGATCTTTACAGGCTTTAAAAGGAATATTCTTTTCTTTGAAAAAATAATAGATTTCCTTATCTCTTTCAATCGCCTGAGGTTCATAATCTCTGTTGCAGAAAACACTTTTGATAGTGTATTCTCCAAACAACTTTCTGAATATCTCTATAGGTTTACCATGATAGGTATTGATTTTTGAATGATACTTTTTCAATGAAACATTGATATCTGTCAAAGCCTGATGGATATAATCAACCCTGCGGTCTTCTTTATCTTCCAGCTTCCCGAGAATATCAGTATCAAATATAAAAATGGGTAGTACCGGTGCATCAGACTGCAGAGCGTGGTGAAGTCCGATATTGTCTTCCAATCTCAGGTCACGCCTGAACCAGAAAATGGTGATTGTATCTTTCATAATTGCTTAATTCAAATTCATTGATCATTCCTGCTTGGGAATGACTCCATAACTAAGGATAAATATACAGATTTACTCCATTAATATTTTTAATAATTTGCATGATCTGGCTTTATCATTACAGTTTATATGATAATATGAATTAAAATTTCCCGACATTTGCTCCAATTATAATAGAAGCTTACGCATGGAAGAATTTGAAGTACCGGTAACTTATAAGGGCAAAGAACTGCTTTTCAATGGAAAGCTGGCTACATTCTCTTACGGATATAAACTGTATGTAGACGTAGATGGAACTGAAGTCGTTATCGAGCGTGATGATCACGGTGACTTAAGAGCTCTTCTCCCCGATGCTGCTTCCGAAAAAAATATAGATAAAGGACTTATTGAAGCCATTATAGAAGTATTTAAAGAGCTTCAGGTTTTATAATTTGTTCTGCATAAAAAAAGAGGCTGTCTCAAAAGTACCCCCTCTCTCGGACTCCTGTCTGACAACTTTTGTCATTTAGGAAATTCTCAGAGCGTTAATTTACCTTTTGAGACAGCCTCTTTTCATTCCCATCATATATTGAGTTTCATTTATTCGAAAACTACATAATTGACCTTATCCACGCCTGTATTTCCTGTTTTTTCATGATAGGCATACAGAACAAGCTCATAGTTTCCCGGCGAACTGATGATATGATCTCCTTCAAACAGATTGGTTGAAACTAAAGACATCTCTACATTTTTCACAAATTTTCCGTCTTTCTTCAGGATTCCTTTCACTTCTATTTCATCAGAATTCCATACGCCTCCTTTATCAATAACACATCCGCACATCATCACAATATTGGCCTGAAACAGGAAAGGTTTATCTTTAATACTTTTCAGTGCAATATACTGATGGGTTCTGGGTTTCAGAATATCAATAATATACCCCGGAATCTCAAGGATAATTCCCTCTCCCAGAATATGTTTCCCGGGAATCAGCCATAGCTCTGTACTTACTACCGCCTGAGCCTGCTTGCTGTTCAAAGGAGAAATTACTTCTATATTCACAAATGTTGGTTCCTCAATATCTATGGCAGCCATAAAACCTCCTGTCTGTTCATCTGCAATGGAGTTTCCTCTTACTTTGGGCGTTTTCATAATCAGATCTGTGTTTCCCGTGCTTCCGGTAGTGTTTCCTTCTGCCAGAATCCTTTGATTAAGCTTGTTTCTGATGATAATATGAGCTCCACCCAATGAAGTTCCGATAAACTTTGCATCTTTTGCTTTGGCTCTGATCATGACTTTCGTTTCTGTTGCCGAAATCAAATTCGTGGAAAAAAGAAATGCTGTAATGAGAAGTAATGCTTTCATGATTGAATTGATTTTAAATATTCCTGTTTAAATCTGTGATGAAAAGATTCATTTTTTAATTTCTGATCAATATGATCCAGATACGTAAAAATCGACAGATCTTCTGATAATACCTTCAGAATTGCTTTTTCACAACTGTCCCAGATCTGCTTCAGCTGAGGAAGCATATCAATGGCTTTGGGAGATAATGAGATGATCTGCTTTCGCTTATCTGCACTATCTTTTTTGATGATGAGATAACCGCTTTCGCTCATTTTTTTGACGATAGCCACAACGGATGGATGCGAATAGCCCAAAGGCTCAGCGATATCGGTAATAGAAATTTCGCCTTTTTTTTGCAGCAACATAAAAACCAGATACCAGTTGGGTTCCACATCAATTCCGAATTCTTTATAAAACTTCCGCACATCATGAGACATGCGGTCACTGATTCTCTTCAGTCTGCTATCCAACGCTTTATACCCTAATTCTTTAATAAAGTCAAAATCCATCTGAAATATATTTGCTGTAAATATATAAAAATATAAAGTCAACTATATAGTTGACTTTATATTTTTTAAAATCAAATCTTAACCTAATAAAAAAAGCCTTCTTATAAAAAGATATTTACTTGAAACTTTTCCTGTATTCTCCGGGAGTTACTCCTCTGTATTTCTTGAACAGTTTGGAAAGATGGCTTTCATCACTGAACTGGAGCTCGTAGGCAATCTCACTGAGTCTGACACTGCTGTATTTTAAATAGGTTTCAACCAGTTTTAATCTATAGTCCAGCAGATAATCCTGATAAGAAATTCCTGTCTGCTGTTTAAAATATTCTCCGAAATAATTCCTGGAAATCCCAAAATGACCGGCAATAGTCTGAATTCCGGTTTTCTCACGGTCTTTTATATGTTGCTGAATATATGCAATGATTTTCATGATGGAGAAAGCTTTCCGGTTTTCCTGCAGATCTGAAGTTTCACTCTGAATGATATTTCGGGCAATCAGATTCAGAAGGATCGACATGCAGTTGCGGATAATTAAATAATCCTCAGCTTTATTTTTGAATTCATTTGCAATTTGCAGAATAAGGGTTTCTGCAAAGCGCTCATCATTTTTATCTCTGAAGACACAGCCTGCTCTTGCATGATAATTATGGCTGATGTATTGTAGTTTATGTAAATTCTCACAGCTTTCAATACGGTCCGCTTCCAAACGGATTTTATCAATAAACTCCACCGGGCATTGAATTGTAATAAGCTGGGCAGACTCACTTTCAAAACGATAGACCTCCTTCTGTGGAATAATAAAGAGCTTGCCCTGCGAAAAATTAATGTTTCGCCCATCATAAGTAAGCGATCCTTTTCCCTTCACAATATAAACGAATGAGAGAAAAGTGTTTGTTTTAAGTACAATCTCTTCTTTCAGTTCTAATTTTCTCACATCAATCTCTTCAAGAGGCAATCCTTTCATGACACACTGTATTTTCCTCCAAAAGTACAATTTTAACAGAACACAAAGGAGGTAATTTTGCTTAAAAAAATATGAACGTACATCCGAAACGGTGGCAGGCACTCAACTTTCTGATTGCAGGTGCTTTTCTATCACCACTGGATTATTTTATTGTTAATATGGCTCTGCCTTCCATCAAAAAATCACTGAACGCCAGTGATCATCAGCTTCAGATGGTTATCGCCATTTATGGACTCACCTATGCCGCACTTGTCGTGTGTGGCGGACGCCTGGGTGATATTTACGGACGTAAAAAGATATTTATAGCAGGATTGTATACTTTTCTGTTTTCCTCTCTTGCCTGCGCTTTTTCTCCGGATGTTACATGGTTAATTATTTTCAGATTGTTTCAGGGTGTTGGTGCATCATTGCTTGCTCCACAGGTACTGGCTTCTATAAAAGACCTTTTCAACAGTCAGGAACAGCCTAAGGCCGTAAGTATTTTCAGCTCGGTATTTGGTCTTGCTTCGGTGATCGGACAGTTATTTGGCGGAATTCTTTTAAGCATGCATTGGGGAAATTTTTCCTGGGAAATGGTGTTTCTTGTCAATGTGCCAATTACCATTATCTGTATTCTGGGCATTCATTTTACTATGGGCAACAGTAACCAGAAAGAACAAACAGGTATTGATTTTGTGGGAGCTTTATTATTAGTTATTGCCTTACTTTTTCTCATCTGCCCTCTTATTTTCGGCCAGAAATTCGAATGGGCATGGTGGATTTTCGGAATATTTGTCACCGGAATCATATTAATAATTTTATTTTTAAAACACGAGAAGAAACAGCTCAAAGATAATCGCCCCATACTTATAGAGCCGGCTTTATTGCAGCAGAAACCTTTCGCATTAAGTCTTCTGATTATTTTCTTTTATAATTTCACAGCTGGTTTATTTATTTGCTATCCTTATTATCTTCAGCAGTTTCTTCATGAAAATTCAATGCAGACAGGATTTGCCATCATTCCTTATGGGCTTGCTTTTTTTCTGGCACCTTTGGTTACTTCCAGAGTACAATTAAACGTATCCAAAATGATCTATATAGGATTAGGATTGTTAATGACAGGATTTCTGATAAGTGCAGCTGTTTTTTATTTTCAGCACAAACCCTCATTTGTGACTCATCTGACATTGTTTATTGCCGGATTTGGACATGGTACGATTATGCCGGTCATGATGCGAACGGCCATTTCCCTGGTTTCAAAAGATAAAGCCGGGCAGGCTTCAGGCTTGGTAAGTATTGGTATTCAGATTGGGAGCGTCACCGGAGGAGCTGTTATTGGTACGCTGTTCTTTAATCTGATCCCAATTCTGGGGTTTAAAGAAGCCTTTGCAGCCACTGTAGGAATGATAGGTATTTTTCAGCTGGCTGGGCTCTGGGCACGAAACAGATTAAGCAAAATTATTAATTAAAAGATAAGTTTAAATCAAAAGATATAATACATTTAATTATGAATCATACAGAAAAGATCATTCGCAAAATCGAAGAATTCCACGGGAATATCGAAAAATGGTTTCAGGGGAAAGCCGAAAATCAGGAAAGTCTTTATCAAGAATTATTAGCCGGATTTTCACAAGATTTTAAAATGATTAATGGAAACGGAGATACTGTTACCCTATCTATGCTTGAAGAATGGCTTCCGACTGTATTTGGAAAATTTCCTGAGCGAAGTCTTCAGGTTGAAAATATTGAAGTGAATCATTCTGCACATCACGGACTTGCTGCATATATTGAAACACAGGTCACTGGAGAAGTCCTGACTAAGAGAAAATCATCTGCGGTATTTCTGCTTGATAAAGAAAAAGCACTCTGGCTTCATCTTATAGAAAACTGGATATAAACCATAACAGCCCTGATCATCTAAGAATGTCCGGGGCTGTTTTATTTTTTGAAAGAGCTATTTTCCTATTCAGACCATGGAGAATGTAAAATACAGTCGCAGAAGTTTTTCCTTTCAAAATTTGGGATCATGAAGGCACATACATCTGCTTTTATATTTCCGAAAGTAGTTTCGGTTTTATATTCAAAACCACCGAAAAATGTAGGAATAATCTTCTTTTTGAAATCATTTCTCGGAAAAGCTCTGATAATCTCTTCCCGATGTTCCGCACTCAGGTTTTCATAGCCTTCGCCCATCACATCCAATCCCACTCCCGAATACATTAAAGCAACCTCATTTTCTTTATGTTCAGCAATTCCAATGGTAGTGTGAAGGGCAATGGTGTCCCAAACGAGCTGAAGTTTATCCTGAGCAATACCATGACCCTTCAAAAAGTCTCTGGCTGCATTGGCTCCGTCTACTTCAAATCTCAGTTCCGGGCTGCTGTAATGAGAAACAAGCCCCAGATCGTGAAATACGGATGCTACATACAATAGTTCCGAGTCATGCGCTTTGTTTTCACGTTTTGCATTTAAGGAAGAAAATAGAAAAACACGCATAGAGTGATTGTAGATAAATTCTGTTCCGTGTTCTAATAGAAGTTCTGTGGCTTCTGTTGCAATTTTACTGTCCGGGATGATGATTCCCGCAACTTCTTTCATACGATGTACTGACATATCTTTATATAATTTTATCCAAAGATATCCTGATTAGAAATGCTTCGGAATATCAATAAATGCCGATAAGATGTCAAAATTTCCGTCGAAATTATATTCCGATATGAATGAACTTACTGCGATAGTTTGCCGGAGATATTTCCGTATTTTTTTTAAAGAAGTGGCTGAACTGTTCCGATGTACCGAAATGAAGCTGATAAGCAATCTCTTTTACAGAATGGGAACTGAACTGAAGAAGTCTTTTTGCCTCTGCTATAATCTGTCCGTTGATGATTTCTTTAGCACTTTTATCAGAACACCGTTTACACAATTCACTTAACCTTCTTGGCGTAATATTCAATCTTTCCGAATAATCATTCACGGCGTGAAGGCTATGATACTGACTGCTCAGCAATTCCATAAACTTGCGGTAAATGATATAATCCTGGCTGTCAAAAGTATCCTCTTTTACCATTTTTACATTCGCCAGCTTGATCATCATGATTTTTAAATAGGCCGCCAGTACATCCATTTGATTGGTATAAGATGTTGCTTTGTATTCCGTCAATAAGTTTTTACATAAGTTTAAAAATTCATCTGTTTCAACTTGGTCCGGTATCAGTTTTTGATTCGCAGCAGCATTATTAAACAGAACAGCCTTGCAATTGCTGGCACTGGAAGGAACTCTTTCCCAGAAACAATCGCCAAAGGAAATATGATAGCCACAGACTTCAGCATCATTTTCAAATCTGCAGATCTGGCCTTTTGAGAGTAAAAAAATTTCCTGATCTGTGATATCAAAAGAGCGCTCATCTATCACCAGTACTCCTTTACCTTTTTCAATCATTACAATGTGATGATAATTAAGCCTCACAAAATCCACGAAATACAGGAGATCATCTTCCAATCGTTTTACGGAAAAAGAATGGTCAATAACAGATTCTGATACAATTCCTGAGACCGGCTTCATAAAAGGAAATTTTTAATAAAGATAAAAAGTATTTTACAATGCAAGATTAGGTAACGATCATGAGCCAGAACATGTCAAAAAATGCTTAAAAGATGTCAAAAACCCCTTAAAAAGAAATTGATTATGATTTCCTGAAGACTTTCATCTGACCCGCCATAATCGCCAGTAAAATCCCAAAGCAGGCAAAAAGACCATATGAGTACCTGAGATCAAAACTTTCTGCAATATATCCGATAAGAGGCGGCCCCATCAGAAATCCTAAAAATGATATGCTGGAAACAAATGATAAAGCAATACTCGGAGCTACTGTACTCACTTTTCCTACTGTACTGTAAACGGAAGGCACACTCAGGGAACTTCCGAGGCCGATGATCATAAAAGCAATGATGCAGATCCACAGTTCCGGAAAGAAAACACTTAGAAAAAGTCCGCTGCTCATCAGCAGTCCACAACACTGCAAAACGATCTTTTTCCCATACTTTTCGATGATTTTATTCCCGATAAAACGACCTAAAGTCATCATTAAGATAAAACTCGTATACCCCAGTATGACAAGGTTTTCAGGTGCTTTAACTATAGTTTGAAAATAAACTCCGCTCCAGTCGAACATTGCGCCCTCAATCGCCATACTCAGAAAGCCTATAATTCCCAAACCAATCAGTGTAGGATTCACTGCTTTGAAAATTGAACGGGTCTGCGGTTCTGCTTTATGAATAATATTGGTCAGATTTTTTGTACTGTAAAACCAAAGTATTCCTACCAGAATAAAAATAACAGCAAAATGGTAAAAAGTTCCTACATGGATATTAATCATCAGCAAACCTATGACTGCTCCTGTAAGACCAGCAAAACACCATGCACCGTGATAGGAAGAAAGAAGCGTTCTCTTTGTGATAGATTCTATTTCTATAGCCTGTGTATTGATGGCAATATTGCATATATTCCCGGACACACCGAAAAAGAACAGAACAGCCCCTAAAGTCCAGTAAGAAGGTGATAAACCAATTAAGAGAAGAAAAAAAGGATACAGCATAAAGCATCTTTTGATAATTCCGCTGCTTCCGTAGATACTGATCAGTTTTCCGGCCAGAACCATCGTCGACAGCTGTCCTATCGGCATCAAAAGCAAAAGTGTTCCCAATTGGGCTTCAGTAATGGAAAGAGCAGTTTTAATGATAGGAATCCGGCTCGCCCAGGAAGAAAAAACAAGCCCGTGGGCAAAGAATAGTAAAAAACAGGCGGTCGGCATTTTTGCATTAAAAGATGGGGTCTCGTTCATTATAACAGGGTAATAAAAATCCTTTTTGCAAATTTAGACACGCTGCGCTATTAAAATGTAGTTCATTTTTGTCATTTTTATGTTCCATTTTAACCAATAACAGCAACACAGAACTTTGTCATGGTAGAAAACCACTTTGTTTTTTGAATACAGATTTTTATTTTTTATTAATTTCGTTGTATAAAAAATGAGCCATGAAAGAAAAATGGATCGCCTATCCAACTATTTTGGAAGGAGAAACTGTTGAATTAATTCCCCTTGAAAAAGAGCATTTTGAAGAATTATATGCTGCTGCTTCAGATAAAGAACTCTGGGAACTGATTCCTACCGACTGCTCAGAGGAGACGATGTTTTATAAAACGTATGAATTCGCCTTATCAGAAAGAGAAACCGGAAATCAGTATCCATTTGTCATACGACATAAAGAAACCGGAAAACTGATTGGTTCCACACGCTTTTTTGAAATATATCCGGCAGACAGAAAACTGGAAATCGGATGGACATGGATCACCAAAGAGTTCTGGGGAACAGCCATCAACCTGGAATGCAAATTACTGCTCCTCACCTTTTGCTTTAATGTACTCAAAACAAACAGGGTACAGTTGAAAACGAAAGACGATAATTTCAGATCACGAAAAGCGATCGAAAAAATCGGTGGTGTATTTGAAGGTATTTTACGTAAAGACAAAGTTCTCAGCGATGGTACTACAAGAAATGCGGCTTATTACAGTATTTTGGATGATGAATGGGCAGCTTCAAAAAGCAAAATTGAAGCTCTGATCAAAGAAAAGCAACGTGTTGGCTAAAAAGTATACAATAAAAAACACCTGATATTTGAACCAGGTGTTTTTTATTTAGTTGAAAGACTGTCTGTAACTCAGAGGTGTTTTATCGGTTTTCTTTTTAAACAGCTTATTGAAAGACTGCGGATGTTCAAATCCAAGAGCATACGCTACTTCAGATACAGAAAAACCTGTGGTAGTAAGATATTCTTTCGCCTTTTCAATCAGTTTTTCGTGAATATGCTGCTGGGCATTTAATCCGGTAAGGTTACGAAGCATATCACTCAGATAATGGGGTGACAGATTGAGCGTGGAGGCCAGAAATTCTACCGTAGGAAGCCCTTTATTTAAGGTTTCCTGCTCGTTAAAATACTTTTCCAGCACAACATCCATTTTAGCCAGTACATCATTATTAACTGCCTTTCTGGTGATAAACTGTCTTTTATAAAAACGGTTGCTGTAATTAAGAAGCACATCAATATAAGAAACAATAACGTCCTGACTCACTTCATCAATAGCTGTATTGAGTTCATTTCCAATATTATCCAACAAGCCTGTTATCGTTGTCTTTTCCTGATCAGACAAGTGCAGTGCTTCATTTGTATCATAAGAAAAGAAACCGAAGTTTTTGATATTCTTTGCCAAAGGATAACTTCTGATGAAATCCGGATGTACCAACAAAGTATATCCGCAGTATTCTGCATTCTCATCAGTAGAAAGAACCTGACCGGGAGCAGTAAACATCATTCCTCCCTCATTGAAATCATAATATCCCTGTCCATAGCCCATTTTTCCAACCGTGGAATATTTATACGAGATCTTATAAAAATTCAGGATAAAGCTTCTCTTCAGCATATCTTTTCTGATGCTCATTTTCGTATTATCCACAAGGCTTACCAACGGATGAAGCGGCTTGGGCAGCTGCAGCATATTGTGCAATTCTGATATGGATGAGATCTTCAGTGGAATATTATCTTTCTTTTCCATGATATAAAATTATAAATTATTGGGTGAAAAAGACAGTACAAATGTAATTTACTTATACTGTCTTTCAAAAACCTGATTACATAAACTGTTTTCCGAACTGCTCTCTGAATGCTTCATCACCTAGTTCAAGACGCTGTGCATAGATGGCTTTAGCATCTTCTCCGGCCACATATCTCAGTTGTTTTTTACCATCTGTTGCAGCCTCATAGACTACTGCTGCAATCTGTTCCGGTGTAGAAGCCGCTTCCATCATCCCTTCCATTTTAGAAAACAGAGAATTCGTCATGTCTTCATAAGCAGGACTGGATGCTGAGTCCAGAGAACGGCTTACAAAATCCGTCTTGATTCCTCCGGGAGACACCGTTTTAATATCAATTCCCAAAGTATTAAGCTCAAAAGCTAAGCTTTCACTCCACCCTTCAAGCGCCCACTTGGTCGCGTGATAAGTAGAACCCAATGGGAACGCTACCAGTCCTCCTATAGACGTTGTAGAAATGAACATTCCTCTTTTCTGTTCTCTGAAGTAAGGAATAAATGCCTGTGTAACGCGTATAACCCCTAATAAATTCGTGTCAAGCTGTTTAACGATCTGATCATCAGAAAGCGCTTCCAAAGGTCCTATAAGGCCGTATCCTGCGTTATTATACACCACATCGATGTCTCCAAGTTCAAGAGCCTGTTTTACAGTAGACTTAATCTGTTCCGGATTGGTAACATCCAGCGGAAGTACAGTTACATTCTCCAAAGCCGCAAGATCAGCTGCTGCTTCAGGGTTTCTCATAGTGGCGATTACTTTCCATCCGTTGTTTTGAAATAATTGGGCAGCTGCTTTTCCTAATCCTGTAGAAGCACCTGTTATAAAAATTGTTTTCATTTTTCTTGGTTTAAAATTACAGGACAAAGTTCTGCATTACAACAAACGCCCGAGTTGCCAAAATGGGGTAAGGTGTAGCCAAAACGGATTCTTTAATATATTTGTTTTTTGTAAGTTTGTCCCGATCTATTTTTATGGCAGAATATATTCTTGACAACATCAATATCAGTACACTTTCCGTATATGACCTGCTGAAACATACCTCAGACAGTGCATTTATCGGGATCAGGGATTTTCGTGAAATCTATCCTGTTGCTATTGAAAACAATACAGGAATATTTACAAAAGAGTCTTCATTACAGGATTTTCCGGTGGTTACCATCAGCAAAATAAACAGCACTCTGCTTTGTTCATGCACCTGCAGCAATGAAAAGAACCAGCTTTGTTCTCATCAGGCAGAAATAATTCACTGCATTATTGAAGATAAAAACTATCGCCTGTTTTTTGATGAAACACTCCGTAAAAAAACCTTTCTTCCTAAAGCAAAAGAATATGGGCTGGAAAATGAGCCGGATCTGGATCAGTATTTTGAACTGGAATATACTGAAGGCAAAATTAAAATACAGCCCAGAATCAAAGAAATGCTTCCTGCAGATGATGTGATGCTGACAAGGGACCTTCTTCCTCAGCTTCCATCTAAACTGGATGAGCTGGCCATACTGGAAACAGGTAAAAAACAGATATTGGTTATCGGTAAACACCGTTATTACAATCATATGACGTTCTCTCTGATGGAGGCAGAGATAACGCAGGCAGGAAAGCTCAAAAATCCGGTCACTCCCGTAGATGCCATGCGGCTTATCTGGAAAGCAGAAAAACCTGCAGACATCAAATTTTATACTGCCATTACTACTTTTCAGAATAACTATAATGAAGATTACAACCCTGCAGAACTTGAAGCGTTAAAACTTATTGTACAGAATCCTCTGGAACTGGAAGTGTATTATCACGACCGGGAAATCGCAGAAACGGTTTCTTCAAAATCACTTTCCCAGGTTGAATTAAATACTTTAGATGCCGAGGTTCAATTATCTGTATTTAAGAAAGATCCGTTTTTTGAAATCACCGGAGAACTGTTGTTTAATGACATTGCTTTTCCATTTAAAAATATAGTTCTCAGAAATGAGTATTTTGTGTATAACCGAAACATTTTCAGCTTTGTAGACAATCCGGACATGCTCAGAATCATTCGGTTCTTTAAGGCTCATAATGAAATTCTACTGGTTCATTCTTCAAAATATGAAGCATTTATGCAGGACATTCTTTCCGCTTTAGAAGAACGTATCCATATTAATTACAGCTACATACAACCCGCAACGAAAGTACAGCTTGAAGACAAGAATTATCAGACTGAAAAAGTCATTTATCTCCGTCAGCAGGAAAATTATATAGGAATTACTCCCGTCATGAAATACGGTGATGTGGAAGTTCCGGTCTATTCCAGGAAGCAGCTCTTTGATACCGATCATAATGGAAATCCATTTAAAATAGAAAGAAATGAATCAGCTGAAGCCCGTTTTACTTCTTTGGTGATGCAGCAGCATCCTGATTTTGAAGATCAGATGGACGGCTACCAGTATTTTTATCTCCACAGGGATAAGTTTCTTGATAACAACTGGTTTCTTGAAGCTTTTGAAACCTGGAGAAACGAAGGAATCATCATACTTGGCTTTAACGAATTAAAAAACAATAAATTAAACCCTCACCGGGCAAAAATCAATATTCAGATTACCAGCGGACTGGATTGGTTTAACGCTAAACTGAAAGTAGGATTTGGTCCCAAAGAAGCTTCTCTGAAACAGCTTCACCGGGCCATCCGGAATAAGAGTAAATTCGTCCAGCTGGATGATGGCAGCATGGGAATTCTTCCCGAAGAATGGATGGAAAAGATAGCTGCTTATTTCAGAGCAGGAGAAATTGATGAAGAGCTTTTAAAGATTCCGAAAATCAATTTTTCGGAGGTAACGTCACTATTTGAAAAAGAAATTCTGAGCAAGGAGATTCAGGAAGAACTTACCTCCTATTCTACAAAGTTTTCAAAAGTAAAAGACATCCCGGAAACGGCTGTTCCCGCTGAGCTGAATGCTGAGTTGAGAGATTACCAGCATGACGGACTCAACTGGCTTAATTTTCTTGACAGTTTCAACTTCGGAGGATGTCTTGCTGATGATATGGGGCTTGGAAAAACCATTCAGATCATTGCTTTTATTCTTTCACAGAGGGAAAAAAGAGGCCACACCACCAATCTGATTGTGGTTCCTACTTCCCTGATTTTCAACTGGCAGGAAGAGATCAGCAGATTTGCACCTTCCATAAAAGTTCTGCTTCATTATGGTGCAGACCGTCCAAAAACAACCGCTCATATGCCTGATTACGAAGTAGTTCTTACCACTTACGGAATGCTACTTTCGGACATTCAATTTTTGAAAAAGCTTAATTTCAATTATGTGTTTCTGGATGAATCACAGGTGATTAAAAATCCTAATTCAGAAAGGTATAAAGCGGCACGTCTGCTTCAATCAAGAAACAGAATCGTACTAACGGGGACGCCCGTTGAAAACAGCACTTTTGATCTTTACAGTCAGCTTTCTTTTGCCTGTCCCGGATTGTTGGGAAGCAAACAGTATTTTAAAGACATTTATGCTATCCCTATTGATAAATTTGAGTACAGCAAACGTGCCATAGAGCTTCAGCAAAAGATAAAGCCATTTATCCTCAGAAGAACTAAGAAACAGGTTGCCAAAGAACTTCCGCAGAAAACTGAAACAGTAATCTACTGTGAAATGAATACGGAACAGCGCAAAATTTATGATGCTTATGAAAAGGAACTTCGTGAGTTTATTGCCGCCAACGATGACGATGATCTGAACAAGAACAGCATGCATGTTCTTACAGGCCTTACGAGGCTCAGACAGATCTGTAATTCCCCTGTTCTGATGAAAGAGGGATACTCCGGTGAAAATGCCGTTAAAATCGAAATTCTGATGGAGCAAATCCTTGGGAAGTCAAAAGATCATAAAATCCTTGTTTTCTCACAGTTTGTAGGCATGCTTGATTTGATCAAAGCTGAACTGGAACACAACAGCATTCAGTTTGAATATTTAACGGGTCAAACGAAAGACAGAGGGGAAAAAGTAGCTCATTTTCAGAACAATGAAGATATCCGTGTATTTTTGATAAGCTTAAAGGCCGGAGGTGTCGGTCTCAATCTTACCCAAGCAGATTATATCTATCTTGTTGACCCATGGTGGAATCCTGCAGCTGAAAACCAGGCTATTGACCGCAGTTACCGTATAGGACAGACTAAAAATGTAATTGCTGTACGGATGATATGCTCCAATACTGTAGAAGAAAAGATTCTTACGCTTCAGAAAAAGAAAAAAGAACTGGCTCAGAATCTATTGACCACTGACGGAAAGAAGCTTCAGGGATTGTCTAAGCAGGATTTGATGGATTTACTGGGATCTGAATCATAATATAAAAGCTTAAAAACAGCAAATAAAAAACCGACAGGTAAAAGACCTGTCGATTAAAAAACAAAAATTGATATGGATATGATTTAGATATGATGTGTCTATTTTTTAATAATTTTTTCTGTAACTGTTTTCTGATTTTTGGTCTGAATTTTAATCAGATAGATTCCCGGAATAAAATTGTCCATTGAAACGGTCATCGAATTACCTTCCAGCATCTTTTGTCCGGACATATTGTAAATCTCGTATTTCTCCAATCCTTCCTTCATCTTGATTGTCACTGAACCTGATGTAGGGTTCGGATATATGTTCACCTGGGCCGGTAACTCTTTGGAAACTTCTGATGTTGAAAGACTTTCAGGCTGAATATTTAAAGTATAATCCTCTGCCTGACCGATAAACCAATCTGAAGGACAGGGAAGATTCTTTAAAGCGCCCATCCATGAATTGGATTCATAGGCTTTTACCAGTCTGAAACGGGTTTCTCCCAACTGCGCTCCTGCCGGAATGGTAATATTAGCTGTTGTAATCCCGGACTCATGACCGGAAACCGGATTGGAATTATCCAGATAGCCCAGATTAAATTGTTCATCAGCATCAAACTGATTATTATGGTTAAAATCAATATAAGCATAGGCAGATACGGTATTCTGGCCATGGGTACCACCTGTCACACTTATGGGATAGGTATTTCCACGGTTCACATTAAACACTGTTGCTGTAAAGTTTTCAAGAACATCAGAATTGCCGTCAAGTGCACTGTTTCTAACAACTCCGGCAAATTCTACCGTACTGATCTCACTCACGGTCAAGCTTGTAATATTTTCAGTACCGCAATAAGGAGCCGGGAAACTGGCCGTATTTCCTATGATATTAACCGTATAATCTTCCGTCTGCCCTGCTCTTAAGCTACTGTCACAAGCTGAACTGATAGAGTTCGGAGCAGCAGGATTTGAATAGGCCTGAACATTGGTATTTTTAAGAACTCTCATTCTTGTACTTCCGATGGCAGCATTGACCGGGATTGCTATGGTATTATTAACTGTAAAAGCATTGGCCGGATTAGCGGCATCAAGTCTTCCGATATAAAAGCTTTCTCCTGCATCATCAAAATTTCCGTTCTGATTAAAGTCTATAAAAACAACTACATCACTTGGAAATGTACTGGATGGCCCTTTCACAGATATCGGATAGGAATTTCCCAGCTGCAGGTCTGTAGATATTGC
Source organism: Chryseobacterium sp. DZ-32 (assembly GCF_059587025.1). Classification (NCBI taxonomy): domain Bacteria; kingdom Pseudomonadati; phylum Bacteroidota; class Flavobacteriia; order Flavobacteriales; family Weeksellaceae; genus Chryseobacterium; species Chryseobacterium sp. DZ-32. The sequence goes on along the minus strand of NZ_JCAIOM010000012.1, from coordinate 41,551 downwards.
TGTAAAGTTCTCATAAATTTGTGCATTGGAGGATTGAATGGATGAAGAATTATTAATCGTTCCGAAAGTTACATTACTGATCATGTTGCTGTCAGCTCCGTACTGAAAGGTTGGCATACAATATTGCAGCTGCGCATTCGTCAGGGATGCAAGTACAATACCAGAAAGAGTAGTTATTTTTTTCATTTTCTTTGTTCAATTTCTTGGGACAAATTTATATTTATTTAGAATGAATAAAAATAACAATACGATGATATTTGTCAGCTTAATAAAAATAGAGTCTTTAAATTTCGTCTGCACTCATTAAATATTCTGTTTTACCAATAGATAATCAATATGTTGCCAACGAAAAAGATCTTTCTCAAATTTAACTTTAAGAAAGATCTTTTTTAATATAATAATTGAAATCTAAGGTAATTTATCCCTTTTAGTCTATATTTTCGATAAGAACTGCGGAAGCGCCTCCTCCTCCATTACAGATGGCAGCAATTCCATACTTTCCTTTTTCCTGGCGTAAAACATTCACTAAAGTGGTCATAATCCTTGCTCCTGAAGCACCAATCGGATGTCCCAATGCAACTGCTCCTCCGTATACATTTACCTTGCTGATATCATAATCCAAAATTTTTTGATTGGATAGAATTACTGAAGAATACGCTTCATTAATTTCAAAAAAGTCGATATCTGACAGATTGAGACCTGTTTGTTTCAACAATTTCTGAATAGCGATGGAAGGTGAAGTGGTAAACCATTCTGGTGCCTGAGCGGCATCTGCATAGGCTATTATTTTTGCCAGTGGTTTTAAATTATGTTGCTCTATTGCTTCAGAAGACGCTAGTAAAAGGGCTGCAGCACCATCATTCAGATTGCTGGAATTGGCTGCTGTAAGTGTTCCGTCGGCTTCAAATGCAGGTTTCAAAAGGGAAATTTTCTCTGGGATCAGTTTATCAATATCTTCGTCTTTACTAACGATTGTAGTTCCTTTTTTACTTTCAATCGATATTGGGATCAATTCGTTGCCAATCTTGTCGTTTTTTGCCGCTTCCTGAGCTCTCTGGTATGAGAGAAGGGCATAATCATCAAGTTCCTGTCTGGTAAGTCCATATTTTTTCACGCCTAATTCCGCTGCACTTCCCATGTGGAAATCATTGTAGACATCCCATAGCCCGTCTTTAATCAATCCATCAGTAAGATTCGTATCTCCCAGTTTTGTCCCCTGACGGATTTTGACATAATGCGGAACGTTGCTCATGCTTTCCATTCCTCCCGTCATAACAATATGCTCCATTCCAAGCTGGATCTGCTGAGCCCCAATCATTGCCGCTTTCATTCCGGATGCACAGACTTTGTTGATTGTCGTAGCATCTTTATCAACGGGAATTTTAGCAAAAATCGCAGCCTGTCTGGCTGGCGACTGTCCGAGTCCTGCGCTTAGCACATTTCCCATATATACACTGTCTATATGCTCTGGTGAGAGATTGATACCTTCATAAGCGTTCTGAATGGCAATAGCTCCCAACTGTGGTGCTGTAAATCCAGAGAGGCTTCCCATAAAACCACCCACCGGGGTTCGTTTTGCGGCGACTATAAATACTTCTTTCATAGAATTTATTTTTTACAATATACCGATCAGTATATTTTTGATTAAAAAAAATCCTTTTTATATTGACAAAGGAATATAACAAAGATAATTAAAATATACCAATCGGTATATTCATAGACAAAAAAAATCTTACTTTTTGTAAGACTTTATTATTTATGCTCTGCTTAGTTGGTCTAATCTTTTCAACAGCGTAGGCATTCTGTAATCGCCATGCATCTGTTGTACTTTTAATTGAACTTCATCTACATTTATTCCTTTCGCTGTTACAAAAAGTGGGGTTTTACTTTCTCCACGAACTGCATTTCTTCGTTGGGAATCAGGAGTTCTAAATTCATTCTTTGCAATCCCAACAATAGGATATTTTTCTTTCAGTTCTTCATAAAGATGGCCGCCTAAGCCAATTTTCCCATTATTATCCAAAGTGACATATCCATCAACAATGATAATGTCTTCTGGTCTTAATGTTATTTTTTTTAGCAGACTCAAAATACAGGGCAATTCTCTTTTGTAAAAAGCCCCGCTTTCATATTCTGAACTTACGGGAATCTGTTCTATAAAGACTTCCACTTCTTTTTCAGAGGTCCAGTCTTCAAATGCAATACACACGGTATTGGCATAATCCTCATAATAATAGGTATCAAATGCGTAAATCATATTTATTTCTTAAAAAACTCACCGAAGTGCCACAATATTCCTGAAGGATCATGTACAAAGCACTCTTTCCCCCAATCCATTGTTCTTACAGGAGTAAGCCTCACATTTTCATATTTTTCTGTAAGCTCCAGAGACAAGAGTTCTTTCCAGAATTCATCTGTATTGGCAACTTCCATAAAGATCATGGTATTATCCACCCAGTCTTTTGCATAATAATCCTGGAGATAAAAACCGATTTCTTCTCTTGTAAATAAAGACAATTTAGATTCCAGAACTACTTCTTGAAATCCCATATCTCTGTAAAAATTTCTGCTGATCTCAAAGTTTTGCGCTCCGATAAAAGGTCTGATGGATTTCAGTTTTGGTGTCATAATTTTTTATTTTTCCAGTTTTCAGAACTCATTTGAAACTTGATTTCTCCTTTTCCATGGGGTCCAGCTTCCTTCCATCCAGATTTTCTGTAAAAGATTTCAGCCCTTGTTCCAGGTGAAGTACCCAGCCATACGGAATCTTTATTTTGTTCAAAATACCAGTCCAGCATAATATCATGGAGTTTCCTGCCTATTCCAAGGTTTTCAAAATCCGGATGCACAAAGAGCGCCCAGATATTGTTTTCTTTCAGATCTGCAATGGAAAAACCAACGATCTGATCTTCCATCTCACAAACCCAACCTTTTCCTCTTTGGAATAGAAATTCCTCACAATCTTTATCGGTAACCAATCCAGGATCTGACAGCGTGTTTTCTTTCACGGAGTTTCTCACAATCTGTATTTGTGGGATATCTTCTGGCTTTGCTTCCCGGATTATTGTTTTCATGGTAATGTTTTTGCTGGCAGTTTACAGGAATGATATTTTTTTAACCTTATCAAGGTTTAAAAAAATATCATTCCAATTAAAATTAATAATTATTTTCTGTCAACCACAATTCTTTCTTCCCTGTTGGCAATATCCCATGCTGTTGTAAAGATGAGCTGGGTTCTTTTTTCCAATAACTGATAATCAATCTTTTCGGGATCGTCACCTGGTTTGTGATAGTCTTCGTGAATACCGTCAAAGAAGAAGGCTACAGGAATATTATGCTTGGCAAAATTATAGTGGTCTGAACGGTAGTACAATTGTTCAGGATCATTCAGATCATCGTATTTATAATTCAGTTCCAGGTTGTTGGTCCTTTTGTTAGCAGCTTCGTTAATGACTTTAAGCTGAGAGCTTAACATATCAGAACCAATTACATAAACATATTGCTTACCTCTGTTGGCAGGATCATCACGTCCGATCATATCAATATTAAGGTCAACAACGGTATTGGCTAATGGAAAAACGGGGTTTTCGGAATAATATTCTGAACCGAAAAGTCCATGTTCTTCTCCTGTAACATGGAGAAACAGGATTGATCTTTTAGGCCCTTTTCCTGCTTTTTTAGCTTGTTGGAATGCTTTTGCTATTTCCATTACAGCAACGGTTCCGCTTCCGTCATCATCTGCTCCGTTGTATACTACTCCGTTTTTTGTACCTACATGGTCATAATGTGCCGAAACCACTACAATCTCGTCGGGTTTTTCACTTCCTTCAATAAACGCTAAAATATTTTCAGAATCAGGAAGATTGCCGCCGCCTCTTTTCTTCATGAAGTCAGATGACACTTTCTGATAGTATGAGCCTAGTGCTTTAGGAGCTGAAATACCCAGATTCTTATAGTAATTAATCATATACTCACCCGCTTTTTTCTGTCCTTTGCTTCCGGTATCACGCCCTTCCATATCGTCTGCTGCAATGACGTAAAGGTTTTTCTTTAAATCCTCTGCATTAATCTCTTTATAGGCATTGTTAAATGCTTTGTTATGTTTTGTTGAAACAGAATGTGGCGCGCTTCCGTCAGCTATTTTTGCCGTTCCGCAACTGGTTACTACCGCCATGGCCAATAACGGGATAAGTATTTTTTTCATAAAGAATAAATTTCTTAAAAATAACAATTTTTATTGAATCCCCGCATTGATAATCAACAGGACAAAATAATATGCAGTTCATTACAGATCTACCAACACATAAGCTTAAGTGTAATTTTGATATTAAAATTTTATTATATTTGATAAAAATACAAAATAAGTGAAAGAAATTTACGGATTTACTCATTATTCCTTTTTTACGGAAATGTCCGAGCTGGCAGCCAGGCACGGAAGCTTTGATCTTTCTCTGGGACTTCCCGATTTTGATATTGATGAACGCCTGAAAGTATTTTTAAAGGAAGCTGCTGAGCACAACACGCATCACTATGAACCTCTTGCAGGCAATCCTCTGCTGATGGAGAGCATTATCAGATTCAATGCAAAACGAATTCATCAAATAACGGTTACCACAAAGGAAATCACGATTGTACCCTGTGCAACCTTTGCTTTATATACTGCACTTAAATCAATTCTGAATCAAGGTAATGAAGTTATCATTATTCAACCTTCATACTACACTTATGGGCCAGCTGTTGTTATGAATAGAGGAATTCCTGTTTATTATGATCTTGATGGTGATTTTACCATAGATTGGGATCTGTTTAAAGACTGTATTACTGAAAAGACAAGAGCAGTCATTGTCAACTCTCCCCAGAATCCAACCGGAAAAATATGGAAAAAAGAAGACTGGAATCAGCTCTATGAACTGATCAAAGACCGTGATATTTATTTGATTTCAGAAGAAATATATGATACTTATTGTTATGATGAAACTGAACATTACAGTTCTTTCATCCATCCTGAACTCAGGAAAAAGACTTTCTGTATTTTTTCTTTTGGTAAAATGTTTCATACTTCGGGATGGAAAGTGAGTTATATGCTTGCTTCAGAAGTTTTAACAACAAGATTTCAATGTCATCAACAGTATATTTCTTACAGTGCCAATGCTCCTGCACAATATGCTATCGCAAAATATCTCGACGTATTTGATCCGGATCTCAATAAAAAACTCATGCAGAAAAAAAGAGATATTTTTAATGAAATGATTAAAGAAACACCGCTTCAGATCGAACAACAAGCGGAAGGAAGTGTTTTTCAGGTTGTTAATTTCAGGACTATTTCTAAAAGCATGACAGATGTAGAGTTTTCAAAATGGCTTACCATTGATAAGAAGGTTTCCTGTCTTCCACTTTCTGCATTTTATAATTCAAGGGAGAATTCTGATTATGTCAGGTTTAGTTTTGCTAAAAAAGATGAATTGATTATTCAGGCTTTGGAGCATTTGAAAAGAAGTCTTTGATTTTTCTGGATTTGCTTTTCCCAAAGATCACACAGATTTTCACAGATGATGGTGGATATTTTTAGACTGTATTTATAATACAAAAGCACCGCCATAGCGATGCTTTTGTACTATTTATACTTTGATTTTAAAGAGCGAGTACTCTTACATCAATTCTCCTGTTTTTTGCTTTACATTCATCAGTGTCATTGGCTTTACATACAGGATATTGTGATCCGTATCCTTCTGCTTCTATTCTGTCTGCTGCAATACCTAGCTCAAGCAGTTTGAGTTTTGCTGTCTGCGCTCTCAAATTGGATAATTTAAGGTTACTGTCCTCGTTACCACTATTGTCTGTATATCCGCCCAATTTTATTTTCAGATCAGGATAAGCATTTAAAATTTCCGCCAGCGTATTGAGCTGAAGTGCGGATTCTGCTTTCAGATCACTGGAACCTGTTTCAAAATAAAGATTTTCAATGGTGTACCATTTATTGGGATCTAAAGCCGATTTATCTTTTTGTTTCACCACATTATAAAGTTGGTAAAGTTGGCTCCCATCACCTATGGCGATGGTTTTCCCTCCATTCAGTTTTATTTTCTGAATATTTCCTGTTTCATACACAAAGTCCCCATTTTCATTAAGATATCCCTTAATTTCTCCAGGAACAGCAGTAATGATCGGATTATCACCACTTGCAGCTGTTGCCATACCGGAAACTCCTGTAAGACTTTCAATTTTCGCTTTTCTGTTGGCTTCAATTTTATCTTTATGTAAAACAGCCAAAGTAGGTGCAATTACCAGAGAAACAATTGACATTAATTTGATCAGAATATTCATCGATGGTCCTGATGTATCTTTAAACGGATCTCCCACCGTATCACCTGTCACAGATGCTTTGTGAGGTTCTGAACCTTTATAATAGGTCTGACCATTGATGTCAACTCCTTTTTCAAATGATTTTTTGGCATTATCCCAGGCCCCGCCTGCATTGTTCTGGAACATTCCCATCAAAACACCGCATACTGTAGCACCAGCCAGGAATCCTCCCAATACTTCGGGACCAAAAATAAATCCTATTAATAAAGGAGAAACGATGGCTATAGCACCAGGAAGCATCATTTTTCTGATGGACGCATCGGTAGAAATGGCAACACATTTTTCATATTCGGGCTGCGCTTTTCCTTCCAGGATTCCCGGAATTTCACGGAATTGTCTTCTTACTTCTTCTACCATTGCCATAGCAGCCTGTCCTACTGCGGTAATCGCCAATGAGGAGAAGATAAACGGAATCATCCCACCTACAAAAAGTCCGGCAAGAACATCTGCTCTGTAAATATCAATACCATCAATTCCTGCAATTCCTACAAAAGCAGCAAATAAGGCCAATGCTGTTAAGGCAGCTGAAGCAATGGCAAATCCTTTTCCTGTAGCAGCCGTTGTATTTCCTACGGCATCCAGAATATCTGTTTTTTCACGTACTTCTTTGGGAAGTTCACTCATCTCAGCAATACCTCCGGCATTATCTGCGATAGGTCCAAAAGCATCAATAGCAAGCTGCATGGCTGTGGTAGCCATCATTCCAGCTGCGGCAATTGCCACTCCATAAAGCCCGGCACACAGATAAGAACCATAAATTCCTCCCGCCAATACAATAATAGGAAGCAAAGTAGATTCCATTCCCACGGAAAGCCCACCGATAATATTGGTTGCATGCCCTGTAGAAGACTGTCTCACAATACTGGAAACCGGTCTTTTTCCCATGGCTGTATAATATTCTGTAATGATACTCATTAAGGTTCCTACTACTAATCCCACCATTATCGCTCCGAAAACACCCATTTTCGTAAACTCATGCCCTCTTAAAACCATTTTTTCAGGAAGGATATACGTTACCAGGAAATAGGAAGCAATAGCCGTAATCACAATACTCCCCCAGTTCCCAAGATTTAATGCATTCTGTACGCTGGAAGTGGATGAACCTTCATTATCATTAATTTTCACAAATAAAGTTCCGATCATTGAAAATATAATTCCTGTTCCTGCAATCAGCATCGGTAAAAGAATCGGGGCAAAGCCTCCGAAGGCGTCATCAGAAATGGTTTCTCTTCCTAATACCATAGTAGCCAGAACCGTAGCAACATAAGATCCGAAAAGGTCTGCTCCCATTCCGGCAACGTCTCCTACATTGTCTCCAACGTTATCTGCAATGGTAGCAGGGTTTCGGGGATCGTCTTCGGGAATTCCGGCCTCCACTTTTCCCACAAGGTCAGCACCTACGTCTGCTGCTTTTGTATAAATACCGCCTCCTACTCTTGCAAAAAGGGCGATAGATTCTGCACCCAGAGAAAATCCGGTGAGAATTTCAATGGTTCTTTCCATTTCGTGGGAATCTACGGTAGCTTCAGGGGCAAAAATCTGCTTAATGATCAGAAATAAAGCACCTAATCCTAAAACAGCAAGGCCAGCGACTCCCATTCCCATCACAGAACCTCCGGTAAAAGATACTTTAAGGGCTTTTGACAGTGAAGTTCTTGCCGCTTCAGCTGTTCTGACATTAGCTTTGGTAGCGATTTTCATTCCGATAAAACCTGCACATGCTGAGAAAATAGCACCTACTACAAAGGCAATTCCTATACTCCAGTGTGAATTGGCATTACTTGATCCCATCACTGCCAGTAAAATGGCAACGACTACAACAAAGTACGTTAAGATTTTGTATTCAGCCTTTAGAAAAGCCATTGCACCATCTGCAATGTGGCCGCTGATTGTTTTCATTTTTTCATTTCCGGCATTCTGTTTATTGACCCAGCTGCTCTGAAGAAATGTATAAAGCAAAGCTATGACACCAAAAATTGGCACTAACACAAATAGATCCATAGTTTATTATTTTATATTAAAAAATTGAGATTAGTCTTATAAATATAATGAAATTATAAACACGTAATAAAATTCACTAATAATAATCTATTATTTTGTAAATTTGTTTCTCACTACAATTTGAATTAATTATTTATGAAAAGGATTTTATATACTCTTTTTTTATCTGTAAGCATAAGCAGTTGCCACAATAAGATACCTAAAGAAAAAGCTGAAATTCTCTATTTCGGAGGTCCTATTATAACAATGGAGGATTCTTCTCCTCAAGTTGAAGCAGTAGCAGTTAAAGATGGGAAAATACTTTTTGCCGGAACAAGACCGGAGGCAGAGCATTTCTCGGAACCTGCCACCAAAATGATTAATTTAAATGGAAAAACTCTTCTTCCCGGTTTTATAGATGTTCATGGGCATCTTACTTCAAGAGCCGGGATCATGGATGCTGTAGATCTGTCTCCAGAGCCTTATGGTACGGTGAATTCAATCAAAGATTTACAGAATACAATTAAAAACTATATCAAAAACAATAAAATTACCGGTCAACAGCCCATTATCGGAAATGGGTATGATGATGCGATTATGGCAGAACACCGTCACCCTACAAAAACAGAACTGGATGCCATCAGCAAAACCAATCCTATTATTGTTATTCATGCTTCGGGCCATGCCAGCGTTGCAAACAGTGCCATGTTACAACTTCTGGGAATAACAGAATCATCAAAAGATCCTGAAGGAGGACACATTGGCAGGGATAAAAAAACAGAAAAACTGAACGGAAAACTAGAAGAGAATGCGAGTTTCACCGCTTTACTGACCTTAACAGAAAAAATGAATAAAGGCAAAGATACTCAGGCTCACGCCATGGAAAACCTGATGAAGGCTCAGGAAGAATGGCTCAGCTATGGACAGACGACCATTTGTGATGGGAGAACAATGGGAGAAAGTGTTGCGCTGTTAGAAAAAGCAGCATCCCAACATCTTCTTAAAGCTGATGTTGTTTACTTTCCGGATTATGAATATTTCAAAAAGGATTTCAGCCGTTTCAAGCCAAAGTATATGAAATATGAAAATCGCCTTAAACTGGCCGGGTTTAAATTTTCTGATGATGGTTCTCCACAGGGAAAAACAGCCTGGCTGACACAGCCTTATTTAATTCCGCCCGAAGGTCAGTCTACAGATTACAAAGGATTTCCCATCTTTACGGATGAAACGTTATATAACGACCTGAAAACACTTTTCCAGAATCATATAACCGCACAGCTTCACGTGAATGGAGATGCCGCCATTGATCAGGCTATACGGGTTATTAAAAGGTTAAAAGATGAAAATATTTACCATCCGGAATTGCGGGCAACCTTAATTCACGTACAAAACAGCCGCCCGGATCACATTCAAAAAATAAAAGAATTAGGGGTAATTCCTTCTTACTTTTCTACTCATGCTTATTTATGGGGAGACTGGCATTATTCAAGTGTTTTCGGTCCTGAAAGAGCTGCTTTTATAAGTCCGGCCAACTCAGCATTAAAAGCAGGAATTACGTTTACCATTCATCATGACGCTCCGGTTACACCACCCGATCTGATTACCGCAGTTTATGCAGCAGTGAATAGAAAGACGCGTTCGGGAATGATCTTAGGACCTAATGAAAGAATCACTCCCATGGAAGCTTTAAAAGCGATTACCATTAACGGAGCCCATCAGTTGCAGGAAGAAAATAAAAAAGGCTCTATTAAAGCAGGTAAAATGGCTGACTTTGTTATTCTCGATCAGAATCCTTTAACGATAAGTCCTGAAAATCTCAGAAACATTAAGGTGCTTGAAACGATAAAAGAAGGAAATTCCGTATACAAAAGAAACTGAATTTATTGATATCATAAAATATTCACAAAGAAAAAGCAGATGAATTTTCATCTGCTTTTTTGTATGCGTTGGGAAGAAAATCTTATCCTCCGAATTTTTCTGCGTAATCAGCCTGAGAAGCTTTGATCACTTTTCTTGCGTGCTCAGCTCCGTAAACTTCCTGGATTCTGCATTTTGCAGGCTCATCCGGTAAGTTTTTATAGGTAAGGAAATAGTGCATTAATCTTTTTACTTCTGCTTCCGGTAATTCAGAAATATCTCTGAAGTGTCCGAAAGCGTGGTCATTGATCATTACAGCAACAATTTTATCATCCGCTTCACCACCGTCGATCATTTTGAAACCACCGATTGGAATAGCTTCCATCAATAAACCTCCTGCATGGATGTTGTGAGAACTTAAAACACAGATATCAAGCGGGTCATGATCTCCCATCGTTACATCATCAGCTCCAGCCTCTATAGCAAGTTTCATTACTTCATTGTGGCAGTAAGTTCTAGGAACAAAACCATATAAAGCAGGGATAATGTTAGAGAATTTCTGCGGCCTGTCTACCTTTAAATATCCTGTTTCTTTATCTACTTCATATTTAATAGTATCTGAAGGAACAATTTCCACAAATACGTTTACAACATTTGGCGCATCTTCTCCTGCAGAAATTCCGTGCCATGGATGTGCTTTAAAATTTGGAATCATTATTTATCTGTTAATTTTTAAGTTATTATTAAAATTTCTTTTCTTAAATCTTCAATGGTTTCAGCAATATAGTCGTTGCCTTCCATATAGTTCATGATGAAAATCGTTTTGAATTCATCCAGCTGAACCTCTCCTTTCAACCCGTCATAAGTTTTATGAAGCAGCTCTATAATCGCATTTTTTGAGTCTACGATATTCTTCCAGGAGTTTTTTGTAATGTATAACTGCTGTGAAGAGTTGTATTCAAATTCTTCATTGATCGCCTTTTCAGTCAGGAAAATAAACTCATGAACGGCCAGTCCCCTGTCGAACCTCTGTATAAGGTTGGAAGGCTTCATTCTGTCCAGAAACAAGGTCATTCTTTCATAAGAATGTGCTTTGTTCTCTGAGTTGGATTTCACACTAAGTAATTTGATTTCCTGGTTCTTAAGAGTAATATATGAGTGTACAAATTGTCTGAGCAAAACCAGAAAAGGAATTGCAATAATCAATGCAAATGCATAGGGTAAATATCCTGATAGACTCGTCATAATTTTAGACTGCAAAATTACTAATTATTTTCCGTCTTCTAAAGAGTTTTTAAAGATATCCACTTTAGAAATTTGTATATAGACCAAAGCAAGGATAATTATAAGATAAAAGCCAAGCATCATCCTGTTTACCAGAGACGGAAAAACCAAAAATCTCAGCATGACAGTTGTGTAAATAGCAGCAAAAAACAAGAGCTGAGCCTGATTCTTTTTATTGTAAAACGAGAAGCGATTGGCTAAAATGATTACAATAAAAATCAATAAGATTGGAAAGTAGGAAGAATTGAACTCCAACATTACATTACTTTTAATAAAGAGAATATAATCTGCAAAGGAAAACGGATCAGGCTGTGACACAGGATAAATCTGAACTTTGGTAAACTGATTCATAAAAAGTGCAGACCACGAAACCTGATTAAAAGCCTGTATTAAAAAGAAGGAAAGAAATATATATCCATATGATACCAGTAATGAACCTGTTGTAATCTGAAAGTTATTTCTATAAAAATAAATAAGGGCGTACAGGAATGAATAAAAAATAAAATATTCAGGCCTTGTAAGCACACACAGCATAGCCAATATGCCTGCGAAAAAGAAATTTTTTCTCACTAAAAATACATAAAAGCTCAAAAGAAGCAGCAGGCATGATAAGGAATCTGCTGAAACATGCCGGGCCGATTCCGGCAAGGGCTTGAACAGTGAAATTAAAACAGTAAGGATAAAGGCAAGAGGATAATTTCTCAGAATTTTTATCAAAAAGCTGAAAATCAGAACCAGAATTAATGCATAAGAGATAACTGAAATCAGGGAGATTGAAGCAGAAGCACTGAAACCAAGCTTAAACAATGACCAGCCGATAAAATTATAAAAAGGTTTTACCACAAAAAGCTGTAACTCTTCTTCGTAGGCTTTGGGATTTTGCGAGATGATTTTATAGTAAGTACTCTCCCCTTTGGCTACTTCCTCAGCCATTGGATTAACAGAACCAAGTCCCGCGAAATCAGGACTTTTTTCTCTCAGTTCGTCATATACCCTCTGATGAATTTCTTCAATTTTCATTTCAGGATATTCCGTTTTATAGATGAGTCCCATATAGGCTTCCATATCAGTATTGTAGTAATGGTGGGTATACAGGTAGTATGACATAACGCATACATACATTGAAAATATAAAAACAAGAATATTCTTCTTTTTTCCCATACACTGATATTAAGAATACAAATGTAAAAAAACTATCATTTAAAATGCCTAAAGAAAGTTTTTATGAAGAAGTGCCCTAAAGTTCAAACAGAGCAGGTCTTTGTGTTACTTCATGATAACAGACACTATTTTCATCAAAGAAATGGTAAACAAGGCTTTTTCTGGTTCTGTTTTTATCTGTGTGAGGTTCTCCGCCGTGAAGAATATTGGCATGCCAGATCAGTAAATCTCCTTTTTTGGCTTTAAAAATTTCTTTCTTTAAGCCTAATTCTTTTACTTTATCTTCCAGAAAGGTTTCATAGGCTCTGTAGCTTTTCTTGCCGATTTTCAGGGCTGTACCTTCATTATCATAATCAGAATTCAGGAAATAAGGAAGCTTATGACTTTTAGGAATATAATGAAGCGCTCCGTTACTTTCGTCTACATCTTCCAGGGCAATCCATACACCTAATAAACCACCTAATGGATACGTGGTCATGTGAATACTGTCAGAATGGGTTTTCTGCTGGCTGCCATTGATAAAATTGATACTTTGGAAAAGTTTGGATTTTCCGTCAAGCAAAACAGATAAAAATTCTAACAGTTCTTGATCACTTCCAATATTTTTAATGATTTCTGAATGATGGATCGCAAACATCAGTTTTCCTCCGTATATAAATTTCAAAGTCCCATCCTTCATCAGTTTATCAATTTCAGTATTGATTTGATCTGCTGTTTCCGGACTAAGGAAATTTCTCAGAATCATATACCCATTCTCATCATACTGAAGAGCACTTTCTTTATTTTCTTCAGAAAGCTTCTTAAAAAAAGGGGTTTCCTTCAATTTTGTATAATCCAGTGTTCTTTCACTAGTTGGAAGATGAGCAAAATCTTTGCTTGAAATACTTGAAAAATAGTTCTTATTGATTCCGTATTTTTTATATAATGGAATATTATGCTTTAATTTATTCTTTTTAAACAAGTTATAAAGCATGTATGATAATTTGTACTGACGAATCTGTTGTAACATAACTGTTTTACTAAGGATTTTATAAAGTTACGGAATATTACTTAATTAGAACCAATCTAAACAATGCTTTTCATCATAAAAAAGACTTTCCTCTTAATATAAGATACCCTAACTTTTTGAAAAGGTTCTTTTTTGAATTCTCAATAATTCCGTAAGGCCTTAATTCCGGCCGGAATCCGCGGAAAAATTCCTCAATATTGGGGAGTTCTCCTCCTTCAAAATCAAATATATGAGTTTCAATATTCTCTTTAATGACATGATCAATCAATACGGATGCTCCTGATAATCTGACATAATTTTTATCATTAAAATTTCCTAAAAGCGCTACCATACCACAGTCCGTATAGGTAGCAATTATATTGATAATCTTATGCTGATAGTAAAATGCCGTAAATTTGAGGTAACCAAGATGATGAAAACTTTCAAAGATCCTCATGAATTCTCCGAGATCATTTTCCTTGCTCAACCCTATGGTATTCGCTTCAATAAAAGCTTTAGCTTTATGGTAAGTGATTATTTTAATTTCTGATTCTTTTAAAACAGCTTCATCTAACCTAAGTTTTCTTTTTCTTTTGGGTGAATATCTTGTATACACCTTCTCATAAGCATCAGGATACAGTAAAAAATTCTTCTTGATTCTGATCTTTGTACGAAGCTGATTGACATCATTGAAAGGATATGCCCTGATCATATAATTTTTTTCCAGATATTCCAGAAAAGCCTCATTAAGATCCACATCATCTTTAACGGAAAAAACACCCAGCTGCTGACAAAGCTTAGGGTTGTGCACGATTTTCATCCCGTATTTTCTTACGAAAGGAACAGGCATTACTGCTTCGTAATCTTTATAAACAAGAATTTCCCAGGGCATTGTAGAAGTAGTATCTAAAAAATGCTTTGCAGCAGAATATTTTCTTTGTTCGGAATTTTCTAAACACTGAGCATATTTTACAAAGTCAATTTCATGGTATTTTAATCTTCTAATCATAATAATCCTGCGTCCGAGAAACTAAAATAAGCATCCTGCGTGACAATAATATGGTCTAAAAGCTGGATACTTAATGTATTTCCTGCTTCTTTTATTTTCTGTGTAATGTTGATATCTTCCCGGCTTGGTTTTAAGCTTCCGGAAGGGTGATTGTGGGCAATGATAATGCCGGTTGAAAAATGATCCAAAGCTGACTTATAAAGTGTTCTTACATCTACAATAGACTGACTGATCCCTCCCTGTGTGAGTTGAGAAACATGAATTACTTTATTGCTGTTATTAAGGAAAATCGCCCAGAATTCTTCTGTTCTCAGGTCAGAGAGCTGGTTTCTGAGAATGACATAGGCATCGTGACTATTTCCAATCATTGTTTTTTCAGGAATTTCCTGAACAGCTCTTCTCTTTCCGATCTCTAAGGCCGTAATGATTGAAATAGCCTTTGTAGCACCAATTCCCTTGAATTTCATCAGGTCTTTAACGGATAGTAAACTTAGCTGATGCCAGTTGTTATTGACAGAATTCAGAATTTTTCTTGCGAGCTCTACAGCATTCTCATCCCTGTTTCCACTTCCCATAATAATTGCTAACAGCTCAGAATCAGAAAGTGAGCTCTTGCCTTTCTGCAAAAACTTTTCTCTGGGTCTGTCATCTTCTGCAAGAAATTTTATAGCCATGGAAAAGGAATTATAAGTTAATAGAATGCATATAAAATGATCGGCTTCTTCGACTGATCAATGTATTTTGCCGTTTCTTTGAAAGCATTTACCGAAAGCATAGGACAGCCTAAACTTAAACATGCAGGATTCCGGGATTCTCTATCCGGAACGCATCCGTAAGAATGAAGAACAATGGCTCTCTGCATAGCATTACTGTTGGTAGAATCCAGACCTGCCAGCCGATACGCTTTACCAAATTTTCCTACATAGCTTTCTCCAATAGCATATTTTCCAAGGGATGACTGATAAGATCCTTCAATATTACTGAATTTCAAAGCATCTGACTTTGGAATAACCGAACCTGAGCCATGAGAGACAACAGCCTGCTGTACGATTGTATTGTTTTTCAGGTTATAAATAAAATAGCGATACTTTCCTGAAGGGATTTTAAAGTTGATAAAAACAGCCAGTTCCTGATTGTACTCTTTTCCTTTAATATAATTTTTAATCTCCGAAATCCTTGCCTGAGGAATACCCAACGGGTTCAACTGCTGGGATTCAGCTTTTGAACAGGAAATTACTATTAAAAAAAGAAAAATAAAGTGTTTCATCATCCGGTTTTTATACTGCTACTCTATGATCATTCCGTCTTTCATAACAAGCTTACGGTCTGTAATTTCTGCAAGATTAGGGTTATGGGTTACAATAACAAAAGTCTGGTTGTATTTGTCTCTCAGATCGAAAAACAATCTGTGAAGATCATCCGCATTCTTGGAATCCAGGTTACCTGTAGGCTCATCCGCAAAAATGATTTTCGGTGAATTGATTAAAGCCCTTGCCACCGCTACCCTTTGCGCTTCTCCACCAGAAAGCTGGTTGGGTTTATGATTCAGTCTTTGCTCTATCTTCAGATCTTCAAATAAAGCATAAGCCTTTTCGATAGCTTCTCTTTCGTTGGCTCCTGCTATTTTTGTCGGAAGCAATACGTTTTCCAACGCGGTAAACTCCGGAAGAAGCTGATGAAACTGAAATACGAAACCGATATTCTGATTTCTGAATTTTGAAAGCTGCTTATCATTCATATTGATAAATGATTCACCTGCTATTTCAATTTCAGTATCGTATTTAACGGACTGGGTGGGATGATCCAGTGTTCCTAAAATCTGCAGCAGTGTAGATTTACCTGCTCCTGATTCTCCTACAATAGAAACCACTTCTCCTGTTTTGATATGAATATCAACTCCTTTCAGTACCTCTAAATTCCCATAAGATTTATGGATATTTCTTGCTTTAATCATGATTCAAAAATAGTGAATTGCCTGCAAATAAAAAACCGCTTTTTGAAGCGGTTTGTATTTTATTTTACTTTTTGAATGTTTAGATTCCGGCAATCTACTTATACAGTTCTTTTCTATTAATTTTTTAAATTATTACAGTCTTATTTTTTATAAAAATATTTGTACCAGAAGCTTTTTCTATACCTATAAGGTTTTTGGAACCTTATAGGTTTGTCATTCATCATTTCCATTAACCCAAAAAAACAAAAAAACCTCCCAGTCCGGGAGGTTTCAATATTTTCAATTCAGAAAATTACAGTAACAATGTTAATGGACTTTCTAAATATGTTCTTAATGTCTGTAGGAACTGAGCACCTGTAGCACCGTCTACTACTCTGTGGTCACAAGCTAATGAAAGTTTCATAGTGTTTCCAACTACGATCTGACCATCTTTAACGATAGGCTTCTCGATAATCGCTCCTACTGAAAGGATTGCAGAGTTTGGCTGATTGATGATACTTGTGAAAGTTTCAATTCCAAACATTCCTAAGTTGGAAATAGAGAATGTAGATCCTTCCATTTCGTTAGCTTTAAGACCTTTACTCTTAGCTCTTGATGCCATATCTTTTACAGCTGCCGAAATCTGAGTATAGGTCATCTGATCTGTATTTTTCAATACAGGAACTACCAATCCGTCCGGAATAGCTACTGCTACACCAATATTGATATTTCCTCTGTGGATGATCTTATCACCTGCCCAGCTTGAATTTACCTGAGGGTGTTTTCTTAAAGCAATTGCAGTGGCTTTAATGATCATATCGTTGAAAGAGATCTTAGTATCAGGTAAAGAATTGATTTCTTTTCTAGCCTCAATTGCTTTATCCATATTGATCTCAACCATCAGATAGTAGTGAGGGGCAGAGAATTTACTTTCAGAAAGACGTTTTGCAATAATATTTCTTACCTGAGAGTTTGGAGTCTCTGTATCTTCACCCTGTACAAAGCTTACTGCAACAGGAGCAGCGCTTGCTGCAGGAGCTGAAGCAGCTGGTTTTGCAGCTGGCTGATAGTTTTCAATATCTTTTTTAACGATTCTTCCGTTTTCACCAGAACCCTGAACACTGTTGATGTCAACTCCTTTATCCTGAGCCATTTTCTTAGCCAGTGGAGAGATTGCCACTCTGTCAGAAGATGAAGAATTGGCAGCAGGAGCAGCTTTTTCTTCTGTTTTAGTTTCTGCTTTTTGTTCAGCTGGTTTTTCAGTTGACTGACCCGCAGCTTTTGGAGCTCCTACAGCGGAAACATCTGTTCCTGCAGGGCCAATGATTGCCAATACGGAATCAACCGGAGCAGCACCTCCTTCTTCTACACCTTGCTTCAATAGTACTCCATTGAATTCAGATTCGAAATCCTGTACCGCTTTATCTGTTTCGATCTCAGCAAGAAGATCTCCTTCTTTTACTGTATCACCTACATTTTTGTGCCATTTAGCCACCTTACCTTCTGTCATCGTATCAGAAAGTCTTGGCATTGTAATAATTTCTACTCCTGCCGGAACTTCTGCAGCAGCAGGCGCAGCAGTTTCTGCTTTAGGCTGTTCTTCTGATTTTTTTTCTTCAGTTGCAGCAGCGGGAGCAGCAGCCCCACCTGTCAATCCTGAAATATCTTCTCCTTCATTCCCGATAATAGCTAAAACAGAGTCTACAGCAGCAGCAGATCCTTCTTCTACACCTACGTATAAAAGAGTCCCTTCTATTTCAGATTCGAAATCCTGAACTGCTTTATCAGTTTCAATTTCAGCTAAAATATCTCCTTCTTTTACTTTATCTCCTACTTTTTTATGCCATTTGGCCACCTTACCTTCCGTCATTGTGTCGGACAGGCGGGGCATCGTAATTACTTCTGCCATAATCTATATTGATTTGAGATTCGAGATTTGAGATTTGAGATTTCAGAAATTTCAAACTTCAAATTTCAAATAAATTTTTATTTTTTAGTTTTCTAATTTGTCTAGGAATGGATAGTCTTCCTGAGCATATACATACTCATAGATTTTTTCTGCATCAGGATACGGAGAGTTTTCCATAAATTCGATACACTCTTCAACAAAGTCTCTGGATTTGTTATCGATAGCTTCCAATTCTGTTTCTGTAGCCCATCCGTTTTCTAAAATTCTATGTTTTATCAATTCGATCGGGTCATCATTTTTATGAAGAGCTACTTCTTCTTTAGATCTGTATGGCTCAGCATCAGACATTGAGTGTCCTCTGTAACGGTAAGTTCTTGCTTCAATAAATGTAGGTCCGTCTCCTCTTCTTGCTCTTTCAATCGCTTCGTAAGCAGCTTCTGCTACCTTCTCAGGATCCATTGCATCTACAGCAAGGCAAGGCATTTCGTATCCTAAACCTAATTTATAGATATCTTCGTGGTTAGCAGTTCTTTTTACAGAAGTTCCCATTGCATATTGGTTGTTTTCCACAACAAATACTACCGGAAGTTTCCAGTTCATTGCCATATTGAAAGTTTCATGTAAAGAACCTTGTCTTGCAGCACCATCTCCAAAGAAACAGATGTTTACAGCTTTTCTGTCGAAATATTTATCAGCAAAAGCAATACCTGCACCTAAAGGAATTTGTCCTCCAACGATACCATGTCCTCCGTAAAAACGGTGTTCTTTACTGAAAATGTGCATAGATCCACCCATACCTCCGGATGTACCAGTAGCTTTACCACAAAGTTCTGCCATGATTCTTTTAGGATCCACGCCCATCGCCATTGGATGGATGTGACATCTGTAAGCAGTAATCATACTGTCCTTTGTAAGATCCATTGCATGTGTAAATCCGGCAGGGATAGCTTCCTGACCGTTATACAAATGTAAAAATCCTCTGATCTTTTGTTTTAGGTAAAGAGAACGGCATTTGTCTTCAAACCTTCTCCACATTGTCATATCTTCATACCACTTCAGGTATACCTCTTTAGAAAATTCTTTCATGTGTTAGCTCTTGCTTTTTTATGATGAAATAGTTGAGCAAAATTATGAAAAAAACTTTGTTTTTATTCTATACATAGATAACTTTTCGATTTTTCTGTAAAATCTACTTGCAGGCCGGACGGATTATTCTTAATTTTCGAGCCTTTGAAACTCTCATAAGACAACCTTTTATTGATCATTTTCTTATCATGACAGCTAAGCAATCAGCCTGTTAATGTGGCTTTTCCGAAATTAGAATCAAGATAAAAATACAGGAAAATGATTATGCTTCACTCTCTATTTTCTTCCCCTTTAATTATTGTTAATATACCTTTTGGTTATTTCAACAGCTTTTTTTCCGGAGAAAAACCGGTAAGTTTGAGCGTTCTATCTTCAATTTCATTAACAAAATTGCCATATTGACTGGCTGTCCGGGCTTTAATTTCCTTCCATTCGTGATCTGCCATAAATCCTTCCCAAGCGATTTTCATAGTAGCTTCATCTTTCCATTCAAGCAGATAAACAAATTCTGTCTTATCTTTAAATTCCGATTCCCAGATCGATACAATGGTAAATCCGTATTTTTTCATTATTCTCAGAGCATGATCTCTGAAGCGGTCCAGAAAAACCTGCTTGTTCTCTTTGGGAATTTCATAAATTCTCAATTGATGTACAGGCGGCGGCGAAGAAATATTTTCCGTGGAAACCTTTTGTCCGAAAGTAAAAAATCCTAAGATAACCAATACGAATGTGAATAGGTGTTTCATGATAATGATTAAACTGATCAATTAAAAATAAAACATTTCCTGCAAAATTTAATATTAATCTAAAAAAGTAAAAAAAGCTTAGCGCATTTATCCATCAAATTCAACCGGCTTCTTCCCCTTGTTTTTTGATGTTATAATGGTATATTTGACCTTTAAACTTGATTATGGAAGAAAAACAGTCTTCATTATTACATAAAATTTCAAAAGTCATTTCTGATTTTTTTAACCCTTTAGTCTCTCTGATCATTTTCTTTACCTACATGAGCATCAGGGAATATTCTCTTAAGGATTCTATGCTGTATTTTCTGCCTGTATTATTAATGATCATTATTCCGGTTGTTGTATGGCTGGTATGGAATGTGAAAACGGGAAGATATACCAATATGGATGTCTCCAATCGTGTTCAAAGGAAAACCTTGTATATATTTATTGCAGTATGCGTGATCATTTATCTTCTTTTCAATTATATTAAAAACGGATATATTGATCTTGTCATGCTGTTTATTCTGGTGCTGCTTTTCGCCCTTCAGATCAGTAATCTTTTTATCAAAAGCTCGATGCATACAGCATTCAATATATTTGTAGCAGCATTATTTTTCTCACTCGACTGGAAAATGGGTCTTGCGTGGCTGGGAATTGCTGTTTTGGTCGGAATTACCCGTATCATTTTAAAAAGACATACCGTAAAAGAAGTATTTATGGGGGCTGGAATAGCTTTTTTGGTATCTTTTATCTATCTTTATTGCAATATTCAATTTCAACATTAGAATACTCTATGAAAATAAATCATCTTACTGCCGCAGAAGAAAACTTTATGAAACTGTTTTGGAAAATGGAATCTTTCTATCTGAAGGACGTTATGGAGCAGCATCCGGAACCGAAACCACACCAGAATACGGTTTCCACTTATTTGAAAATATTAGTTGAAAAAGGCTATCTGTCCACTGTAAAAGAAGGAAGAATCTTCAAATACAGCGTGCTTGTTCCTTTAGAAGAGTATAAAAAATTCCTGTTAAAAGAGCTTTCACATAACTTTTTTAATCATTCAGGGAAAGAAATTCTAGAGCTTTTATTAAGTGAAAAATTAATTTCCCAGGAAGATATGAAAGGCTATTTTGATCTTAAAATCGAAATAAAGCCGGCAAAAATTGAAGAACCTAAGTTCGAAGTAGCTGAAGAAATCCTGAATCCCAAAAAAGAAAAGAAAACCAAAGGAAAGGAAAAAGAGAAAGACAAGGACAAGGACAAAAAGAAGAAAAAGAAAAAAGATTAATTTAAATTCAAAAAACACCAAATCATGAAAACAAAATTCCAGGAAACTCTAAGCCGGGCCAATGAAGCCATTTTCCGATATCCAATGGTTTTGGTAATGGCTTTATTAGCTTCTGCCGGTGCCATATGTATTGCGGAAACAGATCGCTTTGAAATAACTTCTTATATCAAATTTACCATTTGTGCCTGTTTGGGAATTTCCCTGATGTTTGCATTAAAAATGCTGTCACAAAGAATCGGAAAAGAATTATTACTGCACGTATCCGGCATTATCTTTCTCATCGGTTTTTACTGTATTCTCCCTGACAGAAAGGAAAGTTTTACAGAAGTGCATGCTTATCTTATTGCTGTTACTGCTCTTCTCTCCCATTTACTCGTATCATTTATTCCGTTTCTGGAGAGAGACAGAGAGCTCAGGTTCTGGCAGTACAACAAAAATCTTTTTATCAATATCTTTCTTACTGCCGTATTTACCGGAGTTTTGACTGGTGGCGTTGAATTGGCAATTCTGGCCATTGATAGACTTTTTGATTTTAACTTTCATGACAAAATTTACAGAGATACTTTCTTTGTTCTCGCTATTTTCGGGAGCAGTTTTATATTCCTTTTATTTAATGACAAAGGCTTAAACAACCTTGAAAAAGATGGTACCTATCCTGTTGTTCTGAAGTTTTTCACTCAGTTTATTTTAATTCCTTTACTCCTGATCTATGTAACGATCCTTTATTTCTATTCTGTTAAAATAGTCATCAACTGGCAGCTTCCGAGAGGCTGGGTTTCTTATCTTGTTTTAGCGTACAGCATTGTGGGTATTCTTGCATTGCTTCTGGTACATCCTCTGAAGCAGGAAAACGCAAAATCCTGGGTCAGGATATTTTCAAAAGCATTCTATTATACAATCCTGCCTTTGATTATTCTGCTTTTCACTGCAATTTTTACCAGAATTTTAGAATATGGTTATACAGAACCAAGATACTTTGTTCTCCTGCTTGCTTTATGGCTGTTAAGCATTGTTATATATTTTATTTTTAACAAGAAAGCCACCATAAAATTCATCCCTGTCAGCTTATTTTTATTTGGCGTTTTTTCATTGATCTTCCCTTACCTTAATGCTTTTAGCGTAGCTAAAAGAAGTCAGAAAACGGAATTAATGAATATCTTAAACCAACATCAGCTGATCAGTGCCGGCAAGATTAATTTCCAGAAAAAGGTTACAGATACAATCCGTACTGAAATTGCCAATAAATTTGAATTTCTGGCTGAAAGAAAACAAGAGGCATTCCTATCGGGTTTACTGAATGAAAAAGATCAGGCTGAATTGTCAGAAAATATTGAAAAAGGTTCCTTTTACAGTATCAATTACAGCATTCAGAATAAGTTTTCAGATGTGAATGTCACTGTAAAAAACAGGGCGTACGAAATGAACAGACTCGTTCTTGTTCGTGAAGAAAAGGCTGTAGGAATCGGGAATTATCAATATTTAATTTCTTTCCATCGGTATAGCAGAGATCCACAACAACTGAATAATGACCAGTTTGAGCTTACAGACCAACTGACAGAAAAATCCTCATTGAAACTCAGTTTAAATGATCAGGAAGAAGTAGATTTCGGACCACAGATCATTAAACTATTTGAGGAAAATAAAAACAAAACAGGAAACGTAAAACTTCCTGAAATTGCGATGGAATCTGACTTAGGCAAGTATCACGTTAAACTTATCTTCAATGAGATTACAAAGGAAAAATACTCTGAAAATGACACTGCCGATATTTATTACGAAAACGTTTACATTCTTATAAAATTAAAATAACGTTCCAATAAAAAAGAGACTACCTTCTGGATAGTCTCTTTTATTTATCTGAGTTATAATTTATCTGTTCGTTCCGGAACTCCAAAGCGGAGAGTTTCTTCCGTAGATCACAAGATTTCCGTCATCCTGAACGGATAACTTGTTTGCTCCTTTACCACCTGTATTTGAACTGAAGGCAACGCCATTTCCACGGGTATACACTACCAGATTACCATCTTCTTGGAAAATTGCTCTTACTCCTCTGCTGGTTGTCTTTGCTTCCCATACAGGAACACCGGATTTGTTATAAAATACCACAATATTTCACCCCAAAATTATAATTAAATGATTTACTGGAAATAAAATTTCCATAAAAAAAGCGGCTTAAAAGCCGCTTTATATTTTTACCAACGATTTCCGCCTCCGCCACGGTTGTTACCATAGCCTCCGCCTCTATTGTTGTTGTTACCATAACCTCCACCTCTGTTGTTATCGAAGCTTCTTCTTGGTTTTTCTTCTCTTGGTTTAGCTTCAGATACGTTTAGAGTTTTTCCGTTGAATTCTTTTTGGTTAAGAGCTTCAATAGCTTGCTTTCCTTCTTCATCACCCATCTCTACGAAACCGAAACCTCTGGAACGACCAGTTTCTCTGTCTGTAACGATTTTAGCTGATGATACATCTCCAAATTCTGCGAATAGATCGTGCAACTCATACTCTTTAGTTGCGTAATTGATGTTTGAAACAAAAATGTTCATTTTAAATAAATTAAAAAATTAATAAAAATTTGGTATATAAAAGAAAAACAACATAAATTAATGAACAAATATTGATTCCAAATATAAACGTATGCAAGATACAATTAAAAATTTCAAATCAAAGCTTTTTTTACATATTTCTCACATTATGTTGAGTACAAGCGATCAAAAAGGATATAAAAACAATTTAAATAACTGAAAATCAAACAATTAAATACTGTATTATCATTTAGTTAATTTATTTAACATTTGACGTAAAAAACAACCTTTATCCAACTTAATCCCGCATTTATATTGACGCACTTATTTTCATTTTAAATTCGAAAAAACATCAAATCATCAACATATGAAACAGCATACCACCAATTACACAGATACTCTTATTGAAATTGCTGAAGACTGTCCGGTTTCCCAGGCACAGATTCCTCCGGAAAAGAAAACAAAGACACTCGCCAACCTTCAATATGAGAAGCTGATAAAACAGCCTTATCAATACTCGTCCGATGATCTTATTTTTGAATGTTATGCAATTAAAAATGATCTATCAGAAAGCGAAAAACAAAGTGAAAGAGAAAAATTCTTTTCCAAAGGCCAGCCCTGCCTCCGGTGCTCTCCTCTTGCAAAAAAATACGGATTCGGATTTCATCACAATTCCGAAGGAAAAGTTGCCCTGATTCCTGTGGAGAGTGAAGAATATCAGATATTGCTAAATGACCGTTCTGTAGCAAAAACAAAAGCCATGCGTTCCAAAAAAAATGATTGAGAAAATGAATGATTCTTTTCAGTTCAATGAATACTATTCTTTTGAAAAGATCAGCTTTTAACACTAAATTTGTACTTCAAATTATTAAAAGATATGAACTACCATACCAGAAAATGGGTGAAGCCCGAAGATTTAAACCCCAACCATTCACTTTTCGGAGGAAGACTTCTTCAATGGATTGACGAAGAAGCGGCATTGTATGCTATTATCCAATTGGAAAACACAAAAGTAGTAACCAAATTTATCTCTGAAATCAACTTCGTGAGCTCCGCCAAACAGGGAGATATTATAGAAATAGGAATTGAAGCTACTCATTTCGGTTCTTCTTCTATTACTTTGAGATGTGATGTAAGAAACAAAATGACTCATCAGACGATTATTACTGTAGAAAGAATTGTCATGGTCAACCTTGATGCGGAAGGTAATCCTGCTCCTCATGGCAAGACCCAGATTGAATTCGTAAAAGACAGGTTAAACAAAAGCTTATGAAAATATTCATAAAGAATATGGTCTGCAACAGATGTATTGCGGCGGTAGAAAATATTTTCCGTAATGCAGATGTAAGGATAAGCAATATCTTATTAGGTGAAGTAGAAACAGAGAACGAAATTTCACCTGAAAAAATCCAGATTATAGAAAAGGAATTGCTTGACACAGGTTTTGAAAGGATCATGGATTCTGCACATCAGACCGTAGAAAAAATCAAAAACCTGATTATTGTAAAAATAAGCGATCTTGATATCTCAGAAGATTTCCTGCTTTCAGAATTTTTAAGTTCAAAATTTCACAAGGATTACAGCGCTCTTTCAAAAACATTTTCACAAAACGAAAATATCACATTAGAGCAGTTCTTCATTCTTCAGAAAATTGAAAAGGTAAAGGAACTTCTTTTGTACAATGAATTCAATCTTACCGAAATCGCAGGAAAGCTTGGCTACAAAAGCGTTCAGCATCTTTCTTCCCAATTCCACAATATAACCGGATTTACTCCGACAGAGTTTAAAAAACTTAAAGAACACCATCGCAAGGCGCTTGATAATCTTTAATACATTTGAGTGTTTGAGCATTTAAGGAGTGAAGGAATTAAATATCCCTATCACACTTACAAACTCTCAAACGCTCAAACACTATTACTCTTACACTCTCAAACTCTCCCACTCCACCTAATTTTATAACTATTATCCTTAAATTTATAACAACCTTAGGTTTCCATTTTGGAAATTTGTAGTATAAATTTAAGAATCATGGAACAACAGTATAAAATACTCGGAATGACCTGTTCCGGCTGCCAGAAAAAGATATCCAACCAACTGAACAGTGTTGAGGGCGTCACTGCCGATGTAAATCTGGAAACCCATACAGCCACCATCACTTCTGATCATGGAGTGAAGCTTTCAGTTTTGAATGATGCTTTGGCAGAAATAGGAAAATACAGACTTGAAGATCCTGATCATCCTGAGAAAACTTTTATAAAACCTCAGGACCGTGTGTCGCCGTCTTCAGTATACTATTGTCCGATGGAATGTGAAGGCGATAAAGTTTATTTCAAGCAGGGCGAAAGATGTCCTGTCTGCAAAATGTATCTGGTTCCTATTGAAGAAAAGCTGGCTAAGGATCCTAATCATAAACCAACCTATTCATCAACCAACCTTCCTGAAAACTTTAAAGACAGCATAGGAAAATACTATTGCCCGATGTTTTGCGAAGGGGATAAAGTATATGATGAAAAAGGCAGCTGCCCTGTTTGTCATATGGATTTGGAGCCCATCACTGAAGAACTTGTACAAAATATAAGCTCTCATCAGCATCACGATCATTCCCATGCTCACAACCATCACGATCACCATCACAGCCATCATCACGAAGCGCCAAAAGTGACCGATGAAATGGCCGGCAGATATTACTGTCCGATGTACTGTGAAGGTGACAAAACCTACGATTCCAATGTAGGGTGTCCTGTCTGCGGAATGGATCTTGTAAAATATCCTGAAAAGAAAACCGCAAAATACACCTGTCCTATGCATCCGGAAATCATCCGTGACGAACCGGGAGACTGCCCGATCTGTGGAATGGATCTCGTAAGAATGCCGGACAGCGGTGATAACGAAGAGGATGAAACTTATAATATTTTAAAAAGAAAATTTTTTATTTCACTGGCATTTACCATCCCGGTTTTCATTCTTTCAATGGGAGGAATGGTGATCAACTTCCCTTTCTCTCATCAGATCCAGGGATTTATTGAGCTTGCTTTGACTCTTCCTGTAATGTTTTATTCAGGATGGTTTCTGTTGAAAAGAGGCTGGGTTTCCTTCAAAACATGGAATCTCAATATGTTCAGTCTTATTGCTCTTGGAGTAGCCGCAGCATTTATTTTCAGTATTGTGGCCTTATTCTTCCCGGATATTATTCCACATGAAATTCGTGGACACAATCATGAAATTCCATTGTACTTTGAGGCTGTCTGTGTGATTTTAACGCTTGTTATTTTAGGTCAGCTGATGGAAGCAGCAGCTCATAAAAAAACAGGAAATGCCATTAAAGAATTAATGAACCTTTCACCTGATGAAGCCAATCTTATGATAAACGGTGAAGAAAAAAAAGTACTGCTTTCCCAGGTAAAAATAGGAGATTTATTAAAAGTAAAACCGGGTGAAAAAATTCCCGTAGACGGAAAAATCATTGAGGGAAATTCTATTGTAGATGAAAGCATGATTACCGGAGAACCCGTTCCCGTTGAAAAAAGTGTAGACGATAAAGTATCTTCCGGAACCATCAACGGTAACCAGATATTCATTATGAAGGCAGAAAAGGTAGGTGATGAAACACTGCTTTCCCAGATCATTAAAATGGTGAATGAAGCCAGCCGCAGCAAAGCTCCTATCCAGAAACTTACCGATAAAGTTTCTAAAGTATTTGTTCCTGTAGTCATTCTTATTGCTGTGCTTACTTTTATTCTGTGGCAGTTTTTCGGTCCGGAAGGGAAAAGAACCTTATTTGCTTTTGTGAATGCTGTTGCAGTTCTTATTGTGGCTTGTCCCTGTGCCCTTGGGCTGGCAACTCCAATGTCTTTAATGGTTGGAATCGGGAAAGGTGCTAAAAACGGAATCCTTATCAAAAATGCAGAAGCTCTTGAACAGATGAATAAAGTAAATGTTCTGATTACCGATAAAACAGGAACTTTAACAGAAGGAAAACCTTCAGTAGAACATATTGAAACGGTAAACGGAGATGAGAATCACATTTTAAAACTGGCTTTTTCTCTGAACCAGAATTCTGAACACCCGCTTTCAAATGCCGTCATAAAAAGAGCAAAAGAAGAGAATGTAAGTGCTGAAAAAGTAGATCAATTTGAAAACATATCTGGAAAAGGAGTCAAGGGAAATATCAATGGCAAGACCGCTTATCTTGGAAATGAAAGTCTATTGACCTCGCATCAGATTATGATTCCGGAGAGCTTAAAACAGAAAGCAGTAGAGGTTCAGTCTAAAGCCCATACAATTTCTTATATCGCACAGGAACAGCAGGTGCTGGGATTCGTAAGCTTTACAGATAAAATCAAAGAAAGCTCTAAGAAAGCCGTAAAACAGCTGATGAGTGAAGGTATAGACGTCATCATGATGACCGGAGACAACGAACACACTGCCAAAGCTGTTGCTGATGAGTTAGGAATCAAACATTTCAAAGCCAACTGTCTTCCTGAAGACAAACTGAATGAGGTAAAAAAACTACAGCAGCAGGGCAAAATTGTAGCGATGACGGGAGACGGAATCAACGACTCTCCTGCTCTTGCACAGTCTGATGTGGGCATTGCTATGGGTACAGGAACAGATGTTGCGATTGAAAGTGCTGAAATTACTTTATTGAAAGGAGATATCTTAGGCGTTGCAAAAGCTAAATTGCTTAGTGAAAAACTTCTCAAAAACATTAAAGAGAATCTGTTCTTCGCATTCATCTATAATGTACTAGGCGTTCCGGTTGCGGCAGGATTATTGTATCCATTCTTTGGAATTCTTTTATCACCAATGATTGCAGCTGCAGCCATGAGCTTCAGTTCCCTGTCTGTGATACTGAATTCATTGAGATTAAACTCCGTGGATCTGGATATAAAATAATAACATGACAAAAGAAAATCTTTACATAGGGTGTTCGGGATTTTATAATAATGACTGGAAAGGGTCTTTATATCCTGAAAATGCCCCAAGTAAAGATTTTCTTTCTTTATACTCAAAAACGTTCAATGCCGTAGAAATCAATTCTACTTTTTACAGGAAGCCAACCTCAAAAACACTGTTGAAGTGGCATGATGAAACACCCGAGGGATTCAGATTTTTCATTAAAATTCCAAAGGTAATTACGCACCAAAACCGGCTTGAAAATTCCAAGGACGAGATTGCTGTATTCTGTGAGCACATTCAGGACAGTCTGAAAGATAAACTTTCCGGATTTCTGTATCAGCTTCCTCCTTCCTTTAAAAATACTGCAGAGAATACAGAACGGATTATCAACAATATCGATTCCAGATTTCTGAACGTCATTGAATTCCGGCACAGCTCATGGTGGCAAAAAGAGATATTCGGTCTTTTAAAACAACATGATATTGTCTTCTCAGGCGTAAGTTTTCCAGGCCATCTTCCTGAAGACTTTATTATTAATCATCCGGAAATACTCTATTACAGACTTCATGGAAAACCAGTTCTTTACAAATCAGAATATAGTAAAGATTTCATAGATGCATTAGCTGAAAAGATTAAAAATACCTCTCAAACCTCTTTCATTTTCTTTAATAATACCTGGGGAACGGCAGCTATTAAAAATTCGCTGTATTTAAAAAGCATTCTAAAATAATGAACTGACTCTAATGATTTGATTTTGTTAAAATAAAATAATTCCCCGTCAATTGAAGAATATTGAAATCTTAACAAACATAGAAAAATACTATCGTTTTCATATTTATAAATGTTAAATTTTAAAGAAAAGAAAAATCATAAATTTACAACTTGTCAGGTAATGGAAACCTCCCTTAAAATAAAGTTCTTAAAATAAACTTAAAAAGAAAAAACACTGCACAGCTTGGCATATAATTTGTTAATTTTCAACTGTTATTTTTAACGATTTTTAACAATTTAAAATTCCATTATTTTTATGAGAAAAATTTTTGCGGGAAAGTCAAAAAATATGACTTTTCTTGGGATGGTTGCATTGATGAGTGCAACTTCAGCATTACTGAACAGCTGTAATTTCAAAAACGAAGTGAATAATGACCCCGTCGTCAGTTCACAGGAACATCCTTCCGCAGAAATAGTCCCCGATAATAATGATGAAGAAGTAGACCCTGATAAAAGAGTGATTTATCTTACTTTCGATGACGGCCCCAATCAGGGAACAGAAAATCTTTTAAAAATCCTTGACAAAAGAAACGTTTGCGCAACTGCCTTTCTGGTTGGTAAACATGCTTATGGAAGTAAAAGACAAAAAGATGATTTTCAGCTTTTGAAGCAAAATCCTCTTATAGAACTGGCCAATCACAGTTTCACGCACGCCCATAACAAATACACTGATTTTTATAAAAATGCTGACGCTGTAGTTCATGATTTTGATATTGCCAAAGACAGCCTGAAGCTTACTGATAAAATAGCAAGAACTCCGGGAAGAAATATATGGAGACTCAACAATATTAACGTAACAGATATCAAAAGTTCAACAGCAGCTGCTGACGGTCTTAAAAAAGCCGGCTATAAAGTTATTGGCTGGGATCTTGAATGGAGACCTTCTCAAAAAATGACTTTAAAAGGAAGTCATGAAGCCATGATCAAGAAAGTAGACAGTATCTTCTTAAACGATCTTGAGAAGACATCGAGGCACCTTGTATTCCTTACCCACGACCAGTATCTTAGAGATGCAGACTCTATCAATGAACTGGATATGTTTATTGAGAAATTGCAGAAGAGCAACAAATTTGTATTCAGAAAAATATCTCAATATCCTAAAATCAATGAGGTTTTGAATTAATAACCCCAGAAGACCTGATATCACTAAGCTTTGAACATTCAGAGAATTTTCGGACATTTGTATTATGAGTATTAAAGAGAACTACAACACTATAAAAAACCAGCTGCCATCCACTGTGCAGCTGGTTGCCGTTTCTAAAACCCATCCGGTTTCTGCAGTACAGGAAGTCTATGATCTCGGACAGAAGGTTTTTGGAGAAAACAAGGTTCAGGAACTGATGGAAAAAGCTCCTCTCCTTCCTCAGGATATCCAATGGCACCTGATCGGACACTTACAGACCAACAAAGTAAAGTACATTGCTCCTTTCATAGATACCATACAAAGTGTGGATTCTGAAAAATTATTGACAGAAATCAATAAAGAAGCAGGAAAAAATAACAGAACCATCAAAGTCCTTCTGCAGGTAAAAATTGCAGCTGAGGATAGCAAGTTCGGGCTTGAAGTTTCTGAAGCAAAAGATCTTTTCCAACAATACATTGAGGGTAAATTTCCGCATGTTGAAATTACCGGCCTCATGGGAATGGCCACATTCACCGATGATGAGCAGCAGGTTAGAAATGAGTTTTTAACCCTAAAGAAGCTTTTTGATGAATTAAATCAATCAAAAGCATTAAATACCTTATCAATGGGAATGAGTGATGATTTCCCGATAGCAATCGAGTGCGGAGCCAACTCTGTGAGGGTCGGATCTGCTATTTTCGGGAGAAGAGACTACTCCAAATAGAATATTTAGGTACAGTTTTTGCTAATAATTGAAACAAAAAATTTAAATTTGCAACTATGCAAAAAATCCTTATAGTAGAAGACGAAAAAGCAATCTCGGGAGTACTTCACAGTATTCTTTCGGATGAACTCACCGATTATGAATTTGTTATTGCCGAAGATGGCCTTGAAGGTTACAAACAGGTAGAAAAAGAAGATTTCGCATTGGTGATTTCTGATATCAAGATGCCTAAGCTTTCAGGAACCGAGCTTTTGAAACAAAGTCTTGCCTTAAAACCGGAAACTACTTTTATCATGATCTCAGGCCACGCAGACATCGATTCTGCTGTTTCCTGCCTGAAAGAGGGTGCATATGATTTTATTTCCAAGCCCATTGACATCAACAGACTTATTACAAGTGTGAAAAATGCATTGGTAAAGGAGACCCTGAAGAAAGAAAACAAAAACCTTCAGACAGAAAATAAAACCTTAAAGAAAAAAGTAAGTAAAAAATACCAGATGATCGGTACCTCTCCTGCTCTTCAAAAGATTCAGGATATGATTGAAAAGGTAGCCGCTTCTGATGCCAGAGTTCTAATCACCGGGCCTAACGGTGCAGGAAAGGAATTGGTGGCTCATGCGATCCACAATCAAAGTGAGCGTGCAAGAGGTCCTATGGTAGAGGTAAACTGTGCTGCGATTCCGTCTGAACTTATTGAGTCTGAACTTTTCGGACACGTAAAAGGATCTTTTACAGGTGCTATTAAAGATAAGCAGGGAAAATTTGAACAGGCTAATGGTGGAACCATTTTCCTTGATGAGATTGGAGATATGAGCCTTATTGCTCAGGCTAAGGTATTGAGAGCACTTCAGGAAAGCAAAGTTTCTCCTGTGGGAAGTGATAAAGAAATTAAAGTTGACGTAAGAGTAATTGCGGCAACCAATAAAAATATGCAGAAAGAGATTGAGGAAGGGAAATTCAGAGAAGACCTTTATCACAGACTTTCTGTTATTGAAATCTATGTTCCGCCATTGGATGAAAGAAAAGAAGATATCAAATTGTTGGTTGAACACTTTTCAGGAATGATTGCTGATGAGCATGGTACTGCTGCGAAAAAGTTTGATGATAAGGCTATTGATGCTTTAAAAGCGCTTTCGTGGACTGGAAATATCAGAGAATTAAGGAATGTTGTCGAGAGATTGATTATTCTTGGTGGAAACACTGTTTCCGAAGGTGACGTTGCAAGTTTTGTAAGGAAATAATAAGCTATTATTGACCATATTATAAAAATTTGCAGTGTTACCACTGCAAATTTTTTTTTTGATCCTATTTGAATGATAAACTATATGAATCTTAAAATATTATGAACTTTTTAAACAAAAATTATACGAAAGAATGCCTGACTTTGGCTCTGCCTGTAATGCTTACTCAGGTGGGGCAAGTTTCAGTAAACTTATTCGATAATATTATTGTCGGAAAATTATTGGGTGCCGATGCGCTGGCATCCGTTTCATTGGGGAATGCTGTGTTTTTCTCCATATTTGTGCTAGCCCTGGGCTTTTCATTTGCCATTCCACCATTGGTTTCGGAAGCGCACTCCAGAGAGGATCATGCTACGATCAACTCTGTGTTCAGCCACGGTTTTATTATCAATATGTCTGTAGGGATTATCCTGATGGCCATCTTATTGTTAGGAATGCCGCTACTCTATCATTCCGGACAGCCTGCCAAGATCATTCCCGATACGGTAAGCTTTCTAAGCATAATGGTAGTGAGTATGATCCCGTTCATGGCATTTCAGACTCTTCGGGAAGTTTCTGAAGGACTTTCTTATACGATTGGAGTTACCAAAGCAACTATTATTGCCAATATCATCAATATTGCCTTAAACTACGTATTTATTAAAGGACTTTGGGGAATTCCTCCAATGGGAGTTAAAGGATCTGCTTTGGCAACTTTGATTTCCAGAATTTTCATGGTGGTTTTCCTTTATTTTGTATTGCTTAAAGAAAAAAGAACAAGACGTTATATCAAAGATTTTTCTTTAAAAATTCAGAATTTTTCAAAGCAGATGTTTGATAAAATGGTAAAACTGGGATTGCCTACAGCCTTACAGATGTTCTTTGAAGTAACCGCTTTTGCCGGAGCCGCGTTTATCTGTGGATTGATCTCTGCTCATGATATTGCTTCCCATCAGATCGCTTTAAGTATGGCTTCATTTACCTTCAACCTGTGTGTCGGTTTCAGTGTAGCCTCTACCGTAATGATTGGCAGAAAACTGGGTGAACAGAACTTTGTTGAATTGAGAAAAGTAGGAATCAACAACCTGAAAATTGCTTTTATTTTCATGTGCATCTGCGGACTGGTATTTATTTTAGGCAGAAATATACTTCCTACTTTCTTTACTAAAAAAGAAGAAGTGGAAGTGATTACACTGGCTGCGAAATTAATGATCATCGCCGCTTTATTCCAGCTTTCTGATGGAATTCAGGTGACAGCTTTGGGAATGCTCAGAGGTTTGCAGGATGTGAAAATTCCTTCTATTTATACCTTTATTGCATACTGGGTGATTACCATTCCTTTGGGATATTTCTTCTGTGTTACTTTAGAAATGGGCGCATTCGGAATGTGGATCGCACTTGGACTGGGATTAACGGTCTCCGCTGTTTTCCTGGTAAAACGATTCCTGAATATGTCTGCAAAAAGAATTAAGCAGAATTCATAAAAACAAAAAAGCTGTTTCAATATTTGAGACAGCTTTTTTTATTCTTTTTACAGCAGAACATGATTGATGCCCTTTCTCACATCTACAGGATTATGTGTATTTTCTAAACACCAATAGCACAAATTAATTAACAAATAGACACAAGGTATTTATTTTCATGTTCTATTTAATCTATCCTCTTTCCTAAAATCTTCAGACTTCTTTCCACACCATCCAGAATGGCTACATTAGGAAGGCTTCCCCAATCTTCAAATCCAAAGTGTCTGAACAGCTTCAAACTGGGTTCATTATGAAGGAAAATAAGGGCTACAAGGTTTTTTACTCCAAATTTTCCGGCGTTATCAATACAATACTGAAGGATGGTTTTTCCGTATCCTTTTCCTCTGCAGGATTCATCCAGATAAATACTTACTTCTACCGTACCGTTATATGCTGCCCTTTCATGGAATGAACTGAAACTTACCCAACCAACGGTTTGCTTCTGGTCATCTTCAACTACCCAAAGCGGTCTTGTCTGGGGATTGTGCTCTTCAAACCATTTTAACTTGCTTTCCACAGAAACTTCTTCCATATCTGCAGTGACCATTCTTGAAGCAATGGTTGAGTTGTAGATGGCTACGATTTTATTTAAATCTGCTAATTCAGCATTTCTGAACTTTAATGTTTCCATGAATATTGAAGTCAAATTATTGCAATGCAAAAATACTAAATTTTAAAAACACCCCTGTAAAAACATAGTTAATTTATCTTATTTTTAATAATTAAAGCAAATACACCCCTAAAAATACAATCATTTTTTTGGAATACGCAAAGACGTAATAAATTTAAGCTTTGAATATTTTTAAGGTGCAAGGAAAATTATTTCAAATCTTTTAAAATTCTATTTAAACTTCTTACTGTAATTCCTAAATAAGCCGCCATATCTTCTTTGGAGATATGAATATTCTGCTTTGCCTGCATTTGTAACAATTGTTTTAAAGTATGTTCTACCGTATACAACTGCTGATAAGATGCTCTGCTGGAAGTATTGATAATTCTCTCTGCAAAAGATTCTAAAAGAAGATGGTTCAGGGTAAGGTCATTTTTAATCAAAGCTTTAAAAACCGGAATCTTTACTGCATACACTGTCACTTCATTGAGAGCTTCAATACTGCACAGACAGTTTATATTTTTGATTAATTCTACTTCCCCGATGATTTCACCGCTTCCCAGAAACTCAACGATGTATTCTTTTCCGTTTTCTTCGGCTAGAAAGCATTTGACAATCCCTTCTTTAATCATCATGACATGAGAAAGCTGATGATCCTGTACCAGTATTTTATCCCCCGCAGAAAAAGATTTTACTATAATATCGTCACTCCTGTTCTGCTTTTTGTGCAGTTCATCAAGATAATTTAAAAATGTCTGATTCGTCCTTAACATATTCTCCCGGGACAAATGTCCTTTTCTTATTGAGTTTTTATACTGAATTTTGCGGACAGAAAATTACAAAACAAAAATGAATAATCATATTACAACCATTGCTTTTGATGCGGATGATACACTTTGGATCAACGAACCTTATTTTCAGGAAGCAGAAAAAGAATTCTGTGTACTTCTTGAAGATTATCTTCCCCAACATTCGGTATCACAGGAACTGTTTAAAACAGAAATGCAGAATCTTCATCTGTACGGTTATGGAGTAAAAGGATTTATGCTTTGTATGGTTGAAACCATATCCAGAATATCCAACAATACAGCCTCATTAGAATTGGTTAACAAAGCTATTCAACTAGGCCGGGAACTTCTGCAGAAACCTATTGAATTGTTGGATGGCGTTACAGAAACCCTTGAAAGTTTAAAAGGAAAATACAGGCTGGTTGTTGCTACGAAAGGAGATCTGCTTGATCAGGAACGTAAATTGAAAAACTCCGGTTTACAGGAGTACTTCCACCACATTGAAATCATGAGTGACAAGAAAGAAAATGACTATAAAAAACTGCTGAAACATCTGGACTGCCAGCCTGAAAACTTTCTGATGCTTGGAAATTCCATCAAATCAGATATTTTACCGGTACTGGAAATCGGAGGTTTTGCAGCACATATTCCTTACCATGTCACATGGAGCCATGAACAGCATGATGTTACTTTGGAGCATCCGAATTTTATGGAGCTTACAAGTGTTGATGAGATCCTGAAGCATCTTACCATTTAAACCGTTAAGATTTATTAAGCAGGTAAGATTATTAAGGTGAGCTTCACTGTAAGAAATTTTACGTCCCCATTATATTTTAAGTAAAAAAAGAGACTGTTTGCTATAAACAGTCTCTTTTGTCATTTATTTCTTCAAACATTTTTCAAGGAACTGATCCTGTTCCCATAAAAGGTGTAAGATATTTTCTTTTGCCTGATAACCGTGGGCTTCTTTTGGAAGAAGAACCATTTTTACCGGAGCCCCCAGGTTTTTCAATGCCTGGAAGTATCTCTCCGTCTGCAAAGTAAATGTTCCCGGGTTATTATCTGCATCACCGTGAATCAGAAGAAGCGGTGTCTTCATTTTGTCCGCATGCATGAACGGAGACATCGTATTATAGATTTCCGGCACATCCCAATAGTTTCTTTGTTCACTCTGGAATCCGAATGGTGTTAATGTTCTGTTATAAGCACCACTTCTTGCAATTCCACATGCAAAAAGATTAGAATGGGTCAAAAGATTTGCGGTCATGAAGGCACCGTAAGAATGTCCTCCTACAGCCACTTTCTTTTTGTCGATATATCCAAGATGATCCACGGCATCGATAGCAGCCGCAGCATTGGCTACCAATTGCGTAATGAAGGTATCATTAGGCTCTGTTTTTCCTTCACCGATAATCGGGAAAGCGGCATCATCCAGAACAGCATATCCTTTCGTTGTCCAATACACAAAAGATCCGTAATACGGGAATGTAAAGTCATTCGGGTTTTGGGTATTCTGTCCTGCTGTATTTTTATCTTTATATTCAGTTGGATAAGCCCAGATTAGCAACGGAAGCTTCTCTTTTTTTGCTTTTCTGTCGTAATTAGCCGGAAGATAAAGAGTTCCTGTTAAGGTAACACCATCATTTCTCTTGTAGGTAATCACTTCTTTGTAAACGTCTTTGATACTTTCAAAAGGATTCGCAAAATTCGTTACAGCTTCTGCTTTATTAGATTTAATATTCTTTCTGAAGTAATTCGGATAAAGACTTGGTGATTGCTGAGTTGTAAGGACTTCACCCTTTGAGGCATTAAGGATATCAATGATTTCTTCTTTACCGTTTTTTATATTAGATGTATAAAGTCTTTTCTTTTTCAGTGATTTAACATCCATTTCATCAATAAATGGGTGCTGGCCGTCTTTGGTAAATCCGTCCCCGATCAGATAAGCTTTTCCACCTTTCATATCGATTACATATCTCCCGTATTGGTTTTTCGTTGTGTTAAATCTTCCCGGATCGCTGTATACATCCTGATAATTTCTGTCATCAAAAACTTTGAATTCACCGTTGTTAATATCTATCAGGTAAGATTTTGTATTTCGTGTGTCATACCAGCCTTCAGAAACAATTGCATAATGATCATTGGTCCAGACTACATCTTCATATCTCTGTCTGGTTTTAAAGAAGGATTTTGGAGCGGCTGTAAACGGAGCTTCCCAGGTAAATATTTCATCTCTGTAATCTGCTTTTTTAGACTGGTCTCCTCCATCCAAAGCTTCAGCATAGGTAAGTGTAGCAGGAGCATCACTTCTCCATGCCATATCTCTTTTTCCGGTTCTTACGGAAGAAAATCCTTTCGGCATGATTTCATTCAGAGGAACATCATTTACTGTTTTCACAATATTTCCTTTCATATCGTAGACAACCGTTGTGGATGGGAACCTATTAAGCGGAACGATATAGGAAAAAGGTTTCTTGATCATGGTAGCCATCAGATATTTTCCGTCCGGAGAAAAACTTAAGCCGGCATACATATCCTGCTCTTTCAGTTTCTTAAGATTTCCTGTAAGATCTACGTTGTAAAGTTCGGAAGCTGTAAGGGTCTCAAAGTTTTTTTCGTCCTGAGGATTCTTCAAAAGATCCTGATACGTTCTGTTCTGGGACACTTTACCGTCTGCTGTTGAAACAATCGGGCCTGTAGGAAGATCTTTAGCGGCATCAATAAGAGCAGCTCTGTTTTGCGGAAGTGTTCTGATCAGGAAGCTTTGAGAGTCATTATACCATACATAAGGCATTCCCAGATTGGCATTCAGATTATCTGCTGTAATTTTTTTAGCAGATGCAGTTTCCATATCCACTACCCAAAGCTCCACTCCTTTAGCGGTTGTATTGGTAAAAGCCAGTTTTTTTTCATCCGGTGAAAATGAAACATAGGCAATTTTTGGATTGGAAGGCAGATTTTTTACCTGAATCTCATTTTTATCATTGATCTTTCTGATCTTCAGATTATTTGAGTAGGTCATGCTGCTTGAAATATTAGTAACCGGGTTGATTCTAAGTCCACCAAGCTTCATTTCACTCTGGCTGAGATCTTCTAATGTTTTATATGTTGGACGATAGGTAAAAACTACCCAGTCTTTTTTGCTGTTCATCAGAACACCTGGAGGTCTGTCATAATCTGCCAGTTTTAAAATCTCAGCAGAAGGCTTTTGATACGTAATATTTTCCTGTGCATCATAAAAATTGAGAAATGCCAGAAGGCAAATAGTCAGTTTTATCTTCATATATATTCATTTTCTACGAATGTAGTGAATTTTAAAAGAATTTAACATTAAAAAGTCTCTTATCACATTGCAATTATAAACAGAAAGGCACTTCATTTCCTGAAGTGCCTTTTATTTATTGTGTTGTAAAATTACCAGTCTGAAGCTCTTTTTCTTCTTTCTATCATGTGATCTACTGAAACTTTCCCGGCTCCGGTTACCATGAGTAGAAGATAAACAGAAAGATAGACAAGTGCCATTTCTCTTTTTTCAAAAGGATCTGCTCCGTGTACTGCAAAAGCAGCAATGATCATGGTAAAGATCAGGAAGCCTAAAGAAACTCTTGTAAAAAGCCCTAAAATAAGTAGTATCGAACATACAAATTCAGCAAAAACCGTAAGAATCAGTGAAATCTGAGGGCCAAGTCCCATAAAATCGAAAAATTCGATTTTACCGCCTGCCAACAGCATCTGAAGTTTTGGAAAACCATGGGACAGCATGGCAAAACCAACAAACACTCTCACTGCTAATAATATAATATCTTTAGGTATTGAGCTCCAATTTGAATTATTATAGTTCATCTACTAAAAAATTTATACTAAGGTAATAAAAATCTTTTAATACAACGGGATTCAGGCTATTTTAGTTTATCTGTAACCGAAATTTTTAAGATCTCTGTCGTTCTTTCTCCAGTCTTTTTTCACTTTCACAAATAAGTTCAAATGAATTTTTTTGGTGAAAAACTTCTCCAGATCTATTCTTGCTTCAGTTCCTACTTTCTTAATCGCTTCTCCTTTGTGCCCGATAATAATTCCCTTCTGAGTATCTCTTTCAACATAGATAATTGAATCGATAAAGATAATTCCTTCTTTCTCCTTGAACTGTTCTGTTACCACTTCTACAGAATAGGGAATTTCCTTATCATAATTCAAAAGGATTTTCTCACGAATGGCCTCATTTACGAAAAATCTTTCCGGTTTATCCGTGTACTGATCTTTATCGTAGTAAGGAGGGTTTTCGGGAAGTAAAGATTTTATTTTAGGTAAAATAACTTCTGTATTGAAGGCATTCAGGGCAGAAATAGGCAGAATTTCAGCTTTTGGAATTCTGTTGTGCCATTCTTCAACCAATTTTTCAAGGCCTGCCTGATCGGTCTGGTCTACTTTATTCAAGAGAAGAAGTACAGGTACGGGGATTTTATTCAGTTTATCAATTAAGAATTCTGATGGTTCCGCTTTATCGGTAACGTCTACAATAAACAGGAAAACGTCAGCATCCTGTAAAGAATCCTTTACAAAATCCATCATTTTTTCCTGCAGTCCGTATTTTGGATCCAATACTCCCGGAGTATCAGAAAATACAATCTGAAGGTCATCTTCATTATAAATACCAAAAATTCTGTGGCGGGTTGTCTGAGCTTTCTGCGTTACAATCGCCAGCTTCTCCCCCATTAATTGGTTGAGCAAGGTCGATTTTCCTGCATTGGGCTTTCCAACTATATTTACAAATCCTGCTTTGTGCATAAAAATAATATTACGAACTGCAAAGTTAGTAAAACAAAATTGGTCTTTACGGTTAATCTTAATTTTTAAAGGAAAAAAGAGAGTTATAGTTTGAAATAAGAGATGTTGAAAGAGGAAATCTAAAGGGATCCGATTGCTGAGATAACCACCCCATCAAAAAATTCTTTGAATTTTTGACAGTAAAAATACTGAATCAGGAAGAATTTTGATCGTAATCATTACAAGATTTCTGACAAAAATTAAGGGATAATTTTGTATTGCATTACTTAAAACTGATATTTTTGAATATTAGAATTCATCTTTATGAATATAGACCAGATTCTTGATAAGGTTTACCTTCTTCCTGAAGCATCAAAAAACAGCTTAAAAGAGCATATTACTGAAGTTTCCTATCCTAAAGGATTTTGTCTGATGGAAGCCGACAAAGTGATTCCTTATCTTTATTTTATACGAAAAGGTATTGCGAGAGCCTATTCTTCAACAGCTGACAATGATATTACCTTCTGGTTCGGAAGTGAAGGTCAATGCATTCTTTCAATGAAAAGCTATGTGGAAGACCGGCCTGGCTACGAGAGCATCGAGCTTCTGGAAGACTGCGACCTCTATCGAATGGAAACGGAAAGCCTCAGAAAACTGTTCAATGAAGATATTCATATTGCCAACTGGGGGCGAAAGCTTGCTGAAGCAGAAATGATAAAATCCGAAGAACTGATTATTTCAAGACAGTTCAAAACTTCTTTGGAACGCTACAAAGATATTATGACCTATCAGCCTGAGCTTCTTAAAAGAGTACAGCTGGGTTATATTGCGTCTTATCTGGGGATTACGCAGGTGAGTTTAAGTAGAATCAGGGGGGAGATTAAATAAATTTAAAGATTCAAAGATTTAAGAATTGAAAGATTTAAATATTCTTATGTTTTGGCTCCTATGTTTGCAAAAGAATAAATTTACATACAAAGCAAAAGGGGTGAGAGAACAGTTTTGGCTAAATAACTCA
>NZ_JCAIOM010000011.1:0-188132 GCF_059587025.1 Chryseobacterium sp. DZ-32 | reverse complement strand
TGAGTTATTTAGCCAAAACTGTTCTCTCACCCCTTTTGCTTTGTATGTAAATTTATTCTTTTGCAAACATAGGAGCCCAAACTTATACAGAAATTCCAGATCAATGCTATCTGGAATTTTTATTTTGTTCTTATTATTTTAAGATCCAGTTATGGATTTCCTTCAAAACCTGTTCTCTTATGGATTCGTTCAAAATCTCATGACGCATTTCCGGATACATCTTTACGTCTACATTTTCAAAACCATCAGTTTTTAAGTTGTCGACCGTATGCATGACTCCTTTTCCAAAGTCACCAATCGGGTCATTCTGTCCGCTTACAAATAAAAAAGGAAATGATTTAGAAATAGGTGCAGCCCAGTTTCTTGCAGTCGCCTTTTTATAAACGGTAAATAAAGTATAAAAAGCATTATGGGTGAACGGAATTCCACAAAGTTCATCCTGTTCAAAAGCCTTTCTGTTTTCAGGATTAATACTGAGCCAGCTGCTATCACCGAAGTCTTTATCTTTTTTAAAATGCTTGTTATTGACACTTGTAAAAACAGAATTTAAAAACGTACGATGACGGGGAGCAATAGCCGTAGCCAATGATAAATACGCTCTTAATACATCAATTCC
This sequence comes from Chryseobacterium sp. DZ-32, assembly GCF_059587025.1. NCBI lineage: Bacteria > Pseudomonadati > Bacteroidota > Flavobacteriia > Flavobacteriales > Weeksellaceae > Chryseobacterium > Chryseobacterium sp. DZ-32. The sequence goes on along the minus strand of NZ_JCAIOM010000011.1, from coordinate 187,516 downwards.
CGGTAAAGGTCCGCCGGTTCCTGTAATGATAGCCCCGGAAAATTTACTGCTTGCTTTTTGAAGAAGACATCGTGTAATAAAAGATCCCATAGAATGTCCCAGAATAAAATGGGGGACATCCGGATATTGTTCTGCAAGATGATCTGCCATCATTTCCGCGTCGGCTATAAGTCTTTCATCCGGTTTTTCAAGCTGGAAGAAACCAATATCCTTTTTTTCTTTTACCGATTTTCCGTGTCCCAGATGATCATACGTCAATACAGCAATCCCATGAGCCGCGAAATATTCTGCAATCTCTGCATATCTTCCGCTGTGTTCCTGCATTCCGTGAACAATAAGTAGCGTGGCTTTCACAGAAGCTGCATACGGATAAAATAAAGTGTAAAAGAGTTTGGTTTGATCGTTTGTGGTTGCAGGTAGATAACCTGATTTTTGGAGTGGATTCATGTTTGGGATTGTCTTTTGGTGTTTTGGAGGAGGATTAAAGATATTTCTTTGCAGACTTTAAACCTAACAGGTTTTTAAAACCTGTTAGGTTTCATTATAGTAGCTACTTAGCCTCTGATAATGTCCAATCAAGGTAAATGTCTTTATTAATGATATCCACAAGAAGATCTTCCAAGTTCTCGCAAAAATTTCTTTTTAATATTAGTGGAGATTTTAGTAGGGTTTCTTTTAATTCTTCTTGAGTGTAATAATGTGCGTTTGGATGATCACTGTTGTATTGATTAGCTTTCCAGATTTTATGCTTTAATAAAACATTTACTATGTTTTCAAGGATTATGTCTTCCAATCCACATGCTTCATCTTCTACTTTATTAATTATTAAATCATATTTCCCATCCCAAATATCATAATCTTTGTAGTAAACTCTTATTAGTCTTTCCTTATTCAATTGATTAATTATATGAATAAGGCCACGTTTTTCTCCGGTTGCGCTTCCGTAGGAAATTATTTTTTTACTTCTTTTTAAAACGAATAAAGGACCTTGTCCGACAAATTGGTGTTCAAATTTTAATGTTTCAAAAAACTTTTTAGATTGATAATGGAAACAAAATGTGTCATCAGTTTCACTTATATCGTCTTCGAATATTTGAACAATATCGCCAAATTCTTTTAAAAGATATTCTTTGGCTATTTTCAAATATTCATCTTTTGTGTTTTCTTGCATGTTATTTTATGTGTTTGTGAAGATTGTTTAAGTTTTTTACGATTGAAATTTTTTTAACTTGAGTTTTCACTTTTTTTGAGTTAACTGATTAATTTATTTTTTTATATAAATTTAGCTTAATTAAGATATTGTTCTTGTGACAATATCTAATATTTTAACAAGAAATTTCTTATCTATTAGTAAGTTCTTCAATTTTATTTGAGTGTACGAAAGTTCCTTGGAATTTTCCTTTATTAATAGTACATCATTTTTACCCCAAAAATTCTTTTTATCCCATCATATATATTCTGAAGTTTCTTTTACGTTTTGTAATATTATTGAACAGCTAACGACAGAAAATATTGTTTCAAATATTCCATACCAAAATTGTTGTTTTTGCTTGAAAATCGTTAGAATTATACCCCATAATAAAAATTATACTTGTAGATAGCCATATTCCTTTCGAGGTATGTATAACTAATACGTAAGTTTTTTAATTGATCATAGTCAATATATTTCTTACTTATGTTATTAAATAAAAAAGAAAAGAATATTATTATGAAAATGGGTTTTAGTTTTGATAAGAGAATCTCATATGCATTAATTACATTATTTAATTTGGCATAAAAGTCTTCACCATTTTTTGATTCCATGATAATTTTAAAATAAATCAAATATAAAAATTATTCCGTTCAACCTCATGATTTTCACCCCACCCCAAAATAAAATTCCTCTCAAATTTGCTCACCCAATTTTTTAAAAGTAATTTTGCACGAATCTAAAAACAAAAGTAAAATATGTCAACTTATGTAGTTGTAGGTCTTCAGTACGGAGATGAAGGCAAAGGAAAAATCACGGATGTTTTATCAGCAAAATCGGATTATGTAGTACGTTTCCAGGGTGGAGACAACGCTGGTCACACGGTTTATGTGGGTGATGAGAAATTCGTTCTACACCTTCTTCCTTCAGGAGTTCTTCAATGCAAAGGGAAATGTATCATTGCGAACGGAGTAGTGGTAAACCCTAAGTCTTTCATTAAAGAAGTTGGTCAGATCGAGAGCAAAGGCTTGAGAACAGATCATATCTTTATCAGCAGAAGAGCGCATGTCATCATGCCTTACCACATCCTTTTGGATACTTATCGTGAAGAGGAACACGGAGGAACTCAGATCGGAACTACCAAAAAAGGAATCGGACCTTGTTATGAAGATAAAATTGCAAGAGTCGGGATCAGAATGGTAGACCTTTTAAATCCTGAGATTTTAAGAGATAAAATTGAGAAAAACTTAAAAGTTAAGAACTCTCTTTTTGAAAAATATTACGGAAAACCAACGTTAGACGTTGAAGAAATCTACAACGAATATTTAGCAATCGGAAAGCAGCTTCAGGACAGAATTGTTGATACTGAATTAGAGCTTAACGAGGCGATCAGAGACGGTAAAAACGTTTTATTCGAAGGAGCACAGGCATTAATGCTTGATATCGACTTCGGTACCTATCCATATGTAACTTCATCTTCTCCATCTACAGGAGGTGTTTGTTCAGGAGCTGGTGTTCCGCCAACTTCACTTCAGAACCTTATTGGAGTAGCAAAAGCTTACTGTACAAGAGTAGGAAACGGACCTTTCCCTTCTGAATTGGATAACGAACTGGGTGAAAAAATCAGACAGATCGGTGGTGAATTCGGAGCAACTACAGGTAGACCAAGAAGAACAGGTTGGTTAGACCTTGTTTCTTTAAAGCATGCTTGTATGATCAACGGAATCAACAACCTTGTGATAACTAAGCTTGACGTTCTTACAGGAATTGAGAACCTGAAAGTAGTAACCCATTACAAAACTGAAGACGGAAAAATCATCGATTATTTCACTTCGTCAACAGAAAAGCTATACAACTACGAGCCAATTTACCAGGATTTACCAGGCTGGAGCGAAGACATTACCAAAGCAAGAAGCTATGATGAACTTCCTGACACTGCTCAGAAATACATCGAGTTTATTGAAAAATACTTAGGAATTAATGTATACTTAGTTTCTGTAGGTCCTGAAAGAAGTCAGAACATCATCAGAAAAGAATTATTCTAATATTTCTTAGAACATACAATAAAAAGAGATCATCATTGATGGTCTCTTTTTTTTTAAACCTTGATGTGGGTAAGAGGTCATTAAGTTTATTCCTCATTTACTTGAGAAGAAATAACTCCTTTTTCTTCTATAAACTTTTTACTTGTAAATATTAAAATTTAAACATTATCATAAAATTTTCTAATATTATGTTGTTTTGATAAAATTTTGGCAGATGTTTTGATATTGAAACAGTACTTATCGATAAGAATAATAAAACTAATAATCAAAATTTTTAACAGTTTAAATAGTAGTAGTGATGAAACAACAAAACCAAAACCAGGAATTTCGGCTCAACGAAGTTCTGTTCGAGCACCGCAACAAAGACTATGGTGCCTATGTATTAAGAAACGAATCAGATAGAATATTAACCAAAGCGCTTTTTATCGGAGCAAGTTTAATGGCTGCAGTATCCGTTACACCATTTGTGATTTCTGCAATGAAACCTGTGAACGAGCCTGTTGGAACGGTATATGAACTTCCGAGAGTCGTTGAAATTCAAGAGATAGAAAAACCGAAAGATCCGCCGGTACAAATTGTAAAACCAACGCCGCCAGCTCCCGCAGTAAAAACATACGATGAAAGATTGCCAGAGCCTAAAGCAATTGTTACCAATGAAAAACAAGTTGTAGATAAAACGAATGCAGTAGCAAGCACAGAAACATCGGAAGGCAAAGAAGTACCAAATACAACCTATATTCCAATTGTTCCACGTGTTATCGGAGGAGATGGGCCACCCGCTGTAAAGGCTGATCCGGTAGTTGAAAAAGCAGATCCTAAAAAGATTGAAACGGAATTAAGTGTAGAAGCCAATTTTGCAGGAGGAATAGACTCCTTCAGAAATAAAGTAATGAACAGCTTCGACAGTTCAGGATTTGAATCCGAAGATGTTGTAAAGACGACAGTTACCTTTATTGTAGAAATGGACGGAACCATCTCAGGGGTAAAAGCTAACGGAACCAACGCCGATTTTAACAATGAGGCAATGAGAACTATTAAATCAATTTCCAACAAAGGAAAATGGATCCCGGCCAAAAACAAAAAAGGAGAATTCGTAAGAAGTTATTTCAAATTTCCAATCTCTATGAAATTTGATAATTAATACGGAAAAGTAAATTTCAAATAGTTATCCACAAAGAATTTTTTTTGTGGATAATTTTTTTTATCGTTAAATTGCTTATTAACAATATTTTAACTCAATTTTGATTTTCTCCACTCACCGAGAGCAAAGAAAAAAGTGTATTTTTGAAACTTAAAGTTCTAATAATGGCAAAAATCATAGGTATTGCTAATCAAAAAGGAGGTGTTGGTAAAACTACCACCGCTGTAAATTTGGCAGCAGCATTAGGAGTATTGGAAAAAAGAATATTAATCATTGATGCTGACCCTCAGGCGAATGCAACATCCGGTTTGGGTGTTGAGGATGTTCAGTATTCTACCTATAATCTTCTGGAGCATAGTGCAGATACAAGAGTCTGTATCAAAAGAACGGCAACTCCTAACCTGGACATTATTCCGTCCCATATCGATCTGGTAGCAGCGGAAATTGAATTGGTAGACAAGGAAGACCGTGAGTATATGCTGAAAAAAGCATTGGCAAGTGTAAGGGATGATTATGATTATATTATCATCGACTGTGCACCGAGTTTAGGTCTTATTACTGTAAATGCTCTTACAGCAGCAGATTCTGTAATTATTCCGATCCAGTGTGAGTATTTTGCATTAGAAGGACTTGGGAAATTGTTGAATACCGTTAAAAATGTTCAGAAAATTCACAATAAAGATCTTGGAATTGAAGGTCTTCTTTTAACCATGTACGACAGCAGATTGAGACTATCCAATCAGGTTGTGGAAGAAGTAAATCTGCACTTCCCTGAAATGGTGTTTGAAACCATTATCAGCAGAAACGTAAGATTGAGTGAAGCGCCAAGTTTCGGGGAAAGTATCCTGAACTATGATGCGGAAAGTAAAGGAGCTGTTCAGTATATTCAGTTGGCTGAAGAAGTTCTTTTGAAGAATGAAAACTTAATAAAGAATTAAATTAATAATAAATGGGCAATAAGTGAATGCTGGTCATCACTTCTCAAACATCATTTATCAATTATATCTATGAAGGACAAAAAAAGAGCTATGGGACGCGGCCTGGGCGCCATTTTAAGTGCAGAATCCAAAGCAACGATCAATTCCGCTACTGATGAAGGAGCAGATAAGTTTGTGGGAAATATTGTGGAAGTTGCGCTTGAAGATATCTATCCGAACCCAACGCAGCCGAGAACTTATTTTGATGAAAAAGCATTAAACGAACTTGCACAGTCTATTAAAAACTTAGGCGTAATCCAGCCGGTTACCTTGAGAAAAGACGGGGAGAAGTTTGAAATCATTTCCGGGGAAAGACGTTATAGGGCAACTAAAATTGCCGGATTAACGACTATTCCTGCCTATATCCGTTTAGTCAATGACCAGGAGCTTCTTGAAATGGCTCTTGTTGAAAATATCCAGAGAGAAGACCTTGATGCTATTGAAATTGCATTAACTTATCACAGGCTTTTGGAGGAAATAGGTCTTACTCAGGAAAACCTGAGCCAGAGAATCGGAAAGGACAGAAGTACGATTACCAATTCTATCAGACTGCTAAGATTAAATCCGGATATTCAGAATGCTATCAGAAGCGGTGAGATTTCTGCAGGACACGGAAGAGCGATTATCAGTCTTGAAAGTGAAGAAGCTCAGCAGATTTTATTTGATCTTATTATCAAAGAAAAATTAAACGTTCGTCAGGCTGAACAGGCTGCTGCTGCATTGAAGAACCCGAAGTCTCCTGCTGCCAAAAAAGCAAAAGTGGAGCTTTCCAATAACTATAAAAAAGCCCAGAAGACCATTGCTGATATCTTGGACGTGAAAGTAGAGATCAAAGCTTCTGGAAATGGTAAAAAAGGTAAAATTGTTCTGGACTTCAAAAATGAAGAAGAGCTGGAATATATTTTATCCCATATTAAATAAATGAAGAAAATATTTTTCACATTTTTCTTGTGTATCGCTGCACTGGCTTACTCACAAGTAAAACCTATCGATACCGTTCGGATGCAGACTCCTCCGAAAGAAGAAACCCGTGTCGTAAAGCCTGGTAAGACCGAAGCCAAAATCATTGAAGATCTTGAAAAAGCAAACGGTCCCACAGCAAAAACCTTAAAGCTTAATCCTACCAGAGCAGGATTGTACTCTGCAGTTTTACCTGGATTAGGACAGTTTTATAACAAAAAATACTGGAAAATTCCTATTGTCTGGGGAGCGGTAGGTGCCGGAGTTGGTATTGCTGTATGGAATGATAACCAATACAAAAAATACCGTGAATATTATGTGGCTAAGCTGAACGGAACTCCCAATGAGTTTGTGGACAGCCATCCGTGGCTGGACAAAAGAGCGTTGGGTAATGCACAGGACAGAGCCAAGAGGCAAAGGGATTATGCCATTGCCATTACAGGTTTGATTTATATTCTGAATATTGTAGATGCTGTAGTAGACGCTCATCTTTATGAAAGCCGTCATGATCCGGATCTGGTTTTTAAACCATCGGTTATCCAGGACCAGTATGGCTACAGCGCACCAAAAACTGGTTTCAGTTTAAGTTACAGATTTTAAAATACAACATATCTGCAGAAGGTCTGAAGATTGAGTGCAGCATTAAAAATAAATAAGATTATATGAAAATAGCATTAGTTGGTTACGGTAAAATGGGTAAGATCATTGATGAGATCGCACAGAAGAGAGGTCATGAAGTAGTTGCCCGTCTGAAAGAAACCCCGACTGCTGAGAATCTTAATAATCCGGATGTTGTGATTGAATTTTCACTGCCGGAAGTAGCTTTTGAAAACATCAAAGCTTGCCTTGAAAATAAAATTCCCGTGATCTGCGGAACAACAGGATGGCTTGATCAAAAAGCTGAAATTGAAAAACTGGCAGTAGATAATGGAACTGCTTTCTTATATGGATCTAACTTTAGTTTAGGCGTGAATTTATTCTTTGCTCTGAACGAAAAGTTGGCAGACCTGATGAAAAACGTAGATGAATACTCTTGCCAGCTGGAAGAAATTCATCACATCCATAAAAAAGATGCTCCAAGTGGGACTGCAATTTCTATCGCTGAGGGAATCATTCAGAACAATCCGAAATTCGATGCCTGGAAACTGGAAGAAACAGAAGGGAAGCAGCTTGGAATTTTTGCGGTACGTGAAGACGAAGTTCCGGGAACACACAGCGTATATTATAGAAGTGAAGTAGACGAAATCGAGATCAAACATACCGCTTTCAATAGAAACGGTTTTGCACTGGGAGCGGTAGTAGCTGCTGAGTGGATTAAAGATAAAAAAGGAAACTTCGCAATGAAAGACGTTTTGGGGCTTTAATTTGTAACAAATTCTGTAAATTGCAGACCAATAAGCAGAAAATGATGAATAGTGAATTGTAAACAGCGGACTGCTTTTATCATTTATTACTCATCATTTTTATTATTTATATCTTAAGAATAGGCACAAAAATTTATGAATTATTTTTTAACTTATACAGTATATGTCCTCATACTATCCGTACTGATGGGGATTTCATCTTGGAAACTGTTCAAAAAAATGGGCTATAGCCCTTTATTTGCTTTTATCCCTTTCTACAACTATTTCATTATTCTCAAAGAAACAAAACATCCGAAATGGTGGGCAATCATGTCTTATCTTCCGATAGTAGGACCCATTATGATGTCGGTTTTCCACCTTTATTTAGTGAAAAAGTTTGGGAAAACACTTTTCAAAGATCAGATTCTTACCGTGATTCTGCCGTTTATTTATATGGCGGTAATCAACTATTCTAAAGATGTAGAGTTAGAAGATGAAAATGCAAACGACCTGTTTCTTACAGAAGAAGAGAAAAACGATAAAAAGAAAGATACATTCATTGGTTCCATTACCTTTGCGGTAGTTTTTGCCACTATTATCCATGTTTTTGTAACACAGCCTTTCGGGATTCCTACAGGATCTATGGAAAGAACATTATTGGTAGGTGACTTCCTTTTTGTAAACAAATGGAGCTACGGATACAGAATGCCAATGCGTCCTGTGGCGATTCCTTTCCTTCAGGGAACTATTATGGATACAGGACAGAAAGGAAACCCGAAAGATGATCCAAAATCTTACGTAGATGCAGTGAAACTTCCTTACACAAGAATCTTACAATTCAACAAACCACAGAAAAATGATGTGGTAGTTTTCAACTATCCTCAGGATTCCGTCCATACTGCTATTGACAGAAAAGATCCTTACGTAAAAAGATGTGTAGCTACAGCAGGTGATACTTTTGAAATGAGAGCCGGAAGACTTTTCGTAAATGGGAAGCCGGAAGTAGTTTTAGGAGATCAGGAAGTACAGCACAGATATATTGTAACGACGGATGCGCAATTGGATATTCCTACTTTATACAAAGCGTACGGATTTTTACCGGTTCAGGAAGTACAGCAGGATAACGGAGGTTTCCTTTATGGATTCCAGGGTTTAACGGATAAAACTGCCAAAGAAATTAAAGAGCTTCCTCACGTTATTGATATGAAGGAAGAGATTTCGCCAAAAGGAGAAGCTGCGGTATATTACAGAGACGAAGCTAAAACTAAAATTGATACGACACAATCTATTTTCCCTATCAACAAACCTTGGAATCAGGATTGGTACGGCCCGGTTAGAATTCCTAAAAAAGGAGATGTGGTGGCAATCAATCAGGAAACACTCCCAATGTATCAGTGGATCATTTCTGAATACGAGCACAACAGCTTAGAGAAAAAGAACGGAAAGATCTTCATTAATGGTAAAGAAGCGAATCAATATACCATTCAGCAGGATTATTATATGATGATCGGGGACAATAGGGATGCATCATTGGATGCAAGATTCTTTGGTTTCGTTCCGGAAGAAAATATTGTTGGAAAACCAATGTTTACATGGATGAGCGTACAGGGAGTATTTCCGGATGCGAGCTCAACGTATCAGGCCCCTAAGAAAATCCGTTGGGAAAGAATGTTCAAAGCAACCAATACGGGAGAATCCAATAAAACTTCTTACTGGTGGATTGCAGCAATGATCCTGATCTTGTTCTTCGGATGGGATTATTTCATGAAATTATTCAGAAAGAAAAAAACTGAAGACAATTAATAAAAAAAAAATTAAACGTAAAATAGAATGAAGTATTTGAAAAAATACTTCATTTTTGCATTATGAATATGAAGAATGTATTATTACCGGCATTTTATATGCCACCAATCTCATGGTTTTCAGTGTTTTTAAATCCTGAAAATGAAATTGTATTTGAACAGTTTGAAAACTTTCCGAAGCAGACGTATAGAAACAGAGCCAATATTTATGGTGCCAACGGAAAATTATCATTAATAATTCCTATCAATCATAACGGGAAAAGAGAATTCAAAGATGTTGAAATTTCTTACCGCGAAGACTGGAGAACGCTTCATTGGAAATCCATTAAGACCGCATATCAAAGCTCTCCTTATTTTGAGTATTATGAAGATAAGTTCAGGAAAATATTTGACCTTAAAGAAAAATTCCTGCTGGATTTTAACCTTAAAGGGATAGAAGTCATCCAACAGATACTTAAAACAGAAAAGGCACACTCTTTGAATAAAGAATATATCAAAAATCCGGAGAGTATCAGTTTCAGGGAAAAGTTTTCGGCAAAACTTCCTTCAGAATTTCAGATGGAAGAATATTACCAGACATTCTCTGATAAATTCGGATTTTTGGAAGACCTGTCGGTTCTTGATCTTATTTGTAATAAAGGCCCGGAATCATTGGTATATATAAAAAATATAAAACAACAATATTAGTACAATCACTGTTGGTAAAGTATAAAACAGATGATGACGGTGATTGGCATATCGCTTTAAAAATTAAATATCAACATATGAAAAAGGTATTATTAGCTGCAGTTTTTTTTGCAGGTTTTAGTTTCTCTTTTGCACAGGAATCTAAAGCTAAAAGTATTGATCCAAACGAAGACAAAGATCTTATGACATGGTATCACAAAGATTTTGCAACTTCAAAAGTATATGGTGTAAATACAGCAAATGCTTATAAATACCTGGAATCTAAAGGTCTGAAGCCTAAAACCGTCGTGGTGGGTGTATTAGACAGTGGAGTACAGGTAGATCATCCAGGATTGGTAAAAAACCTATGGTCAAATCCAAACGAGGTTCCCGGTAACGGTAAAGATGATGATGGAAACGGGTATATTGATGACGTACATGGATGGAACTTTATAGGAGGTAAAAACGGTGATATCGATATCGATAATATGGAGGTGACAAGAGTAGTTGCCAAATATAAACCTGTCTTCGAAGGAGATGATTCCACAAAAAATAAAGCCAACCAGGCTAAGATGAAGGAAGAGTTTGAGATGTACATGAAAGCCAAAGATATGTTCAATAAAAAGAGTATCGAGGCAAAACAAAACTTTCAGACTTATTCTATGCTGAACGAGCTGATTCCTAATATGGTAAAACTGCTGGCAGGTAAGCCTGTAACCGCTGAAACTATTGTAGCGATCAAAGCTCCGACAGATCAGAGAGATGCCATTGCAATGGAATTTTTAGGCCAGATTTCACAAAGCCCGGAATTCAAAGGAAAATCAGCCGCTGAATTTGAAAAAAAGATGAAAGAGGAAATGAAAGAAGCCATCGATCATTTTGCTCCTGCAGCAAAACAATATGACCTTTCATATGATCCGAGAAAAGAAATTGTAGGGGATAACTATGATGACTATTCTGAAAAAATCTATGGAAATAATCATTATGAAGGACCTGATGCAGAACATGGAACTCACGTGGCAGGTATTATTGCCGGACTTCCGCAAGGAAAAGAAGTTCAGTACGGAGTGGCTTCCAAAGTGGCTAAAATTATGTCTGTAAGAACAGTTCCTAATGGTGATGAAAGAGATAAAGATGTTGCCAATGCCATCAGATATGCTGTAGATAATGGTGCGAAAGTTTTAAATATGAGCTTTGGAAAACCTGTTTCTCCTGGTAAAAATGTGGTTTGGGATGCCTTCAAATATGCTGAAGATAAAGGTGTTCTTTTAGTAAAAGCTGCAGGTAACGAAAATGAAGATGTTGCAGAACATCTGGCATATCCTACCAACTTTAAAAATGTTACAGATGAGAAGCCATTTGTAAGCAACGTTCTTGTGGTAGGGGCAAGTACCAATAAAAATAATGCGCTGAGAGCAGATTTTTCTAATTACAATAAAAAGATGGTGAACGTTTTTGCTCCGGGAGAAGAAATCTATTCTACCGTTCCTAAAAACGAATATAAATACCTTCAGGGCACCTCTATGGCTTCCCCTGTTGTAGCCGGAGGAGCAGCTGTTTTACTGGCTTACATGCCGGATCTGAAACCTTATCAGATTATCGAAGCCCTTGTGAAAAGCAGCAACCCGAGTACAGCCGATGGTTTTGGTGACCAATCTCAGGCAGGTGGAGTTATCGACCTGAAAAAAGCTGCAGAATATGCTTATACCAACTTTTATAAAGGAAAAACTACAGGCACAACCAAGCCTTCGAAATCCGTAAAAAAGGCTGTTAAAAAATAATTTATCTCCCTGTGTTTAAGGAGAAACCATAAAGAGTCCGAATTTTTTCGGACTTTTTATTTTTTATTTTAAATTTTGGCACGGTTTTTTGTAACTTTATAGTAACAAAATAATAAACAACAAAATGAAAAAGTTACTACTTGCAGGGATGTTGGGAACATCACTTTTTGCAGTTTCGTGTTCCTCTGTTAACAAAGCAGCTACATCTCAAAATCAAAGAGCCGATTTCCTGAAAATGAAAGGAGACTGGCAGATTGTAAGCATAGATTATGATAAAGGTTATAAAATTAAGCCTTTTGATGAAGGTGCAGACGCACAGTGCTTCGTAGGAAGCCACTGGAGATTGATTCCCAATAACTGGACAGGAGCGTATACTTTAAACGGTGGTGGAGATTGCCCGGCAATTACACAGCCAATCAAATTTGAAGTAAAAGGCGGTAATACGTTTATGTTTAAAAAAATTGCTTCAGGTACAAAAGCTAAACAAAATACAGCAGGTTATAGTCTTACAATGATCAATCAGACTACAGATCAGTTTTCACTTGAGCAAGATGTTCCTTTTGAAGGAGGTAATGTAAAAGTAGTTTACAACTTCCAGAGAACCGGAATGAAATAATTTATCAACATAAAAGATTAAAAAAAATGAAATTTACAAAAACATACGTAGGAGCCCTTTTCTTGTCATCAGCATTATTATTGACGAGCTGTGAAGCGGTTCAGAATTCAAATCACCAACAAAGAGGTACAGCCGTAGGAGCAGCTTCCGGAGCAGTACTTGGAGGTATCCTTGGGAATAATGTAGGTAAAGGAGGAAACGGAGCTATCGGAGCAGTATTGGGAGGTATTATCGGTGGTGTTGCTGGTAACGTTATCGGTAACAAAATGGATAAGCAGGCGAAAGATATTAAAGAAACTTTACCAGGTGCTCAGGTAGAAAGAGTAGGAGATGGTATTAAGGTAACTATGAATGAAAGTATTGTTAACTTTGCTTTTGACTCTTCAAACCTTACTTCTGTTGCACAGACCAACCTTGATAAATTAGCTGAAGTACTGGCTAATAATCCGGATACAAACATCAACATCTATGGTCACACAGACAGCAAAGGTGCAGATGCATACAACCTTAAACTTTCTCAAAGAAGAGCAGATGCTGTGAAAGCCTATTTATCAGGAAAAGGAATTGCATCAAACAGAATGTTTACAAAAGGTGAAGGTGAAGCAATGCCTGTAGCTAGCAACGATACTGAAGAAGGAAGAGCTAAAAACAGAAGAGTAGAGTTTGCTATTACTGCCAATGAAAAAATGATTAACGATGCCAAACAAGGGCAATAGTTAATTTAATATATAAATATTTTCGTAAAAGACCGCCCCGGCGGTTTTTTTTGTATTTTTATGCTAGAAATTTTGAATTTATTATTTTTGTATTTGAAATAACATAAATGAAGAAATATTTAAAACTGCTCCGTGTGGAGCAATGGGTGAAAAACCTTTTTGTATTTGTCCCTCTTTTCTTTTCAGGTAATATTACCAATATAGATCTGCTTCTCAAAAGCATTTTTGCATTTGTCATATTTTCACTTGCTGCAAGTGTGGTCTATATCCTGAATGATTATAATGATATTGAAGCAGATAGAAAACACCCTGAGAAAAGAAGAAGACCTTTGGCGAGTGGAGCTATTTCAAAATCAAAAGCTATAGGAATTCTCATAGGTCTTATCATTGCAGATATAGGTCTTGTATTTTTTACACAACTTTATTTCCATGAACTACTTTGGAAGTTCGCAATCATCATAGGGTTTTATGTGGTGATGAATCTTGCCTATACTTTCAGGCTTAAACATGTTCCTATTATTGATATTTTTATTATTGCCATAGGATTTGTGTTACGTGTACTGGCTGGAGGTTATATTACCGGAATCAGTATTTCACAATGGGCAATCCTGCTGACCTTTGTATTGGCTTTGGTACTGGCTATAGGAAAAAGAAGGGGAGAGCTTATCAATGCCCAGGTTTCAGGAAAAACAAGAAAAGCACTGGATGGATATAACGTTCAGTTTGCAGATATTGCTTTATCCATTTCTATCACACTGGCTATTGTCTGCTACCTGATGTTTACGCTCTCTCCGGAAGTTCAGGAAAGATTTCATGAAAGAGTTTTTTATACCGTGATTTTCGTTGTATTTGCATTGTTAAGATATCTTCAGCAGACCCTTGTTTACAACAGAACGGAATCTCCAACAAAAATCGTGTACAGAGACCGTTATATACAGGCTACTTTATTGCTTTGGGTCGTTGCATTTTTAATTCAAATTTATTTTAAGAAATGAAGCCGAATTTCATACAGAAAGTTACCAACTGGGGAAATTTCCCAATAGTAGAGAAGGAAATGAGATCTGAGGACAGTTTCAGAAAAATAAAAGAATTTGTACTCAATCACAACGAAGTCATAGCGAGAGGAAATGGGAGATGTTATGGAGATGCTTCATTGGGAGAAGCTATATTTTCAACAAAAAAATTAAATAAGTTCATCAATTTTGACCGTCTGAACGGGATCATAGAATGTGAATCCGGAGTGCTGCTTTCAGATGTACTGGAAATAGCGGTTCCGCAGGGATATTTTCTATACGTTACTCCCGGGACAAAATTTGTATCGGTAGGAGGTGCTATAGCATCCGATGTTCATGGAAAAAATCATCATGCAGAAGGATGTTTTTCAGAATATTTGCTTGAATTCAAGCTCATGACTGAGAAAGGGGAGATCATTACCTGTTCCAGAGAGGAAAATACAGAAAAGTTCTGGGCTACCATTGGTGGAATGGGACTTACCGGTATTATTCTCACAGCAAAATTTAAACTTAAAAATATAGAGTCCGCATACATTCGTCAGGAAAGTATCAAAGCAGACAATCTGGATGAGATCTTTAAGCTGTTCGATGAAAGTGAAAACTGGACCTACACGGTTGCCTGGATTGATTGTCTTCAGAAAGGAAAAAATATCGGAAGAAGTATTCTCATGAGAGGAGAACATGCTTTCCAACATGAACTTCCCCAGAGTTTTTCCAAAACGCCTTTGAGATTGAAGAAGAAATTTTCTCCTACAGTTCCTTTTTATTTTCCGGGATTTGTACTGAATGCTCTTACTGTAAAAATTTTCAATTGGTTATACTATAAAAAGCAATCTAAAAAAGAAGTGAAAAACTTTATCGATTATGAAACGTTTTTCTATCCTTTGGATGCGATCACAGATTGGAATAAGATCTATGGGAAGTCCGGTTTTATACAGTATCAGATGGTCATTCCTAAAGAAACTGGAAAAGAAGGAATGAAAAGAATCCTTGAAACGATCGCCAAAAGCGGAAACGGATCATTCTTAGCAGTTTTAAAACTTTTTGGAAAAAATAATCCTCAGGCTTACAACTCATTCCCTGTGGAAGGGTATACATTGGCGCTGGATTTTAAAGTCAATTCAAAACTGAAAAAACTGGTAGATCAGTTGGATGCTATTGTTCAGGAGTTTGGAGGAAGAATTTATCTTACCAAAGACAGCATGAGCAGATCATCGCTTACCAACTACCTGAAAAATATTCAAAATCCTAAATTTGTGTCTTTACAGCACAAAAGAATCATAAATAACAATTCGTAATGATAGTTCTGGGAAGTACATCTGAAGTAGCACAGGCTTTTGTGGAAAAAGCACTTCAGGAAGGAGAAAAGTTTGAAAAAATCTATCTTTTTACCTCAAATAAAGAAACTACAGAGCGTTTTGCAAGACATCTTGATGTAAAGTTTCTGCAGCAGGCGGAAGTCATTGAATTGGATCTGACAAAAGAAATTGATTACAATAGATTTGATAATATCAATTCAAATGTATTATTTTGTGCCGTAGGATATTTGGGTGAAGGAACAGAAGAAGGATTATATGATAATAGAAATACAGAGCGTATCATTGATATCAATTATTCAAAACTTGTGCCTGTCATGAATTATTTTGTTCAAAAATTTGAAAGCAGAAGATCAGGAACGATTATCGGTCTTTCATCAGTGGCAGGAGACCGGGGAAGACAGAGTAACTTTATCTATGGAAGTGCAAAAGCAGCTTTTACGACTTATCTGAGCGGTTTGAGAAATTATCTTTTTGATAAAAAAGTGCACGTTCTTACGATAAAACCAGGGTTTATGGCAACCAAAATGACAGAAGGGCTGCCTTTAAATCCGAAACTGACAGCAACGCCAAAACAGGCTGCTTCCTGTATTTATAAAGCCTTCAAAAAGGGTAGGAATGTGGCATATGTTTTGCCGGTTTGGAGTATTATTATGATGATTATCAGGAATATTCCTGAGTTTATATTCAAAAAATTAAAGCTTTAAAAAATGAAAAAATTGTATTGTTTTGATTTTGACGGAACCATTACGTATAAAGATACCATGTTTATGTATCTTAAATTTTACGATTCAACAAAATACCGTATACAATTTTTGAGACACGTACCTCTTTTTATCCTGTTGAAGCTAAAACTGGCTGAAACGGAAAAAGTGAAAAAAAGCTTTATCGGTTCTATTTTAAGAGGACAGACCCAGGAGAAAATTGAACAGAAGTCTAAACAGTTTTTTGAACAGCACTACCCTAAAATAGTAAGGGAGAATGCATTGGATTTTATAAAAAATATCGATAGGAATAATACACAGAGTTTATTAGTAACCGCTTCATTGGACATCTGGGTAAAACCATTCGCCGAAGAACTGAAAATGGAGCTTGTTTCTACGCGGGCAGAGTTTAAAAACGGTATTTTCACCGGAAACTTTGTAGGAAAAAATTGTAACGGAAAGGAAAAATTGATAAGAATCAAAGAGGAAATTAACGATTCCAAGTACGATAAAATTATTGCATTTGGTGATACTTCCGGAGATCGGCCAATGTTGAAATGGGCAAATGAGGGACATTACCAATTTTTTCACTAATTTTGGGAGATAAAATTGTAAAAAATGAAAAGCCTGATCATTGCATGTGCAGTACTCTTTATGGGCTGTTCCAGCACTTCATCTCAGAAGTCTTCTGTTATGCAGCAAAGTACGGAGCTCCTCGTTTCTGAAAATCAGGGAGGAACCGATGCTCCCGGCTTTAAGATCATTGAAGACGAAAAGGATTTTCGTAATATTATCAGCGGAAGTTTTGGTATTTCAGAACCGGGAAAAGAATCTTATATTAAATATCCACAATTTCCGAAAAATAAAAAAGTTGTTGTATACAATTTGGGAACCTTCAGATCTGGAAGTCACAAAATTGAAGAAATTAAAAATATATCTGTGAAAAATAAGATTCTGTATGTAGAAGTTCCTGCCGGAGAGCCTTCCGGTGGAATGGAAATTCAGGTAATTTCAAACCCGTGGTTTATTTTTACTGTTCCCGCAGATTATCAGTTTAACTCCGTAGAATTAAAATATTCAAAATAACAATGGATAAAGTATATTTAGATAATGCCGCAACCACTCCGCTTGCAGAAGAAGTTATAGATGCAATGGTGGGCACAATGAAGATGAATTTCGGAAACCCCTCTTCAACGCACAGCTTTGGCCAGGAAGCAAAAATCCTTATTGAAAATGTAAGAAGACAGGTTGCAGACTATCTTCATGTAACTCCTGCTGAAATCATTTTCACTTCCTGTGGTACGGAATCAAATAATATGATCATCAAGTCCTCGGTAGAACACCTTGGGGTAGAAAGAATCATCAGTTCTCCTCTGGAACATAAATGCGTTTCTGAAAGTATTCTGGATATGAAAAACAGAAAAGGAGTAGAGGTAAACTACATCCGTCCGAATGAAAAAGGAGATATTGATCTTGCTAAATTAGAAGAACTTTTAAAAGCTTCAGATAAAAAAACACTGGTAAGCTTAATGCATGCCAACAACGAAATCGGAAATATCATTAACCTTAAACAGGTTGCCCAGCTTTGCAAACAGTATCAGGCACTTTTCCACTCAGATACCGTGCAGACAATGGCTCATATGAACCTTGACTTCTCTGATATCCCTGTGGACTTTGCATCGTGTAGTGCCCACAAGTTTCATGGTCCGAAAGGAGCTGGATTTGCATTTATCAGAAAAGCAACAGGTTTAAAAGGAATTATTACCGGAGGACCTCAGGAAAGAAGCCTTAGAGCGGGAACTGAAAATGTTTGTGGTATCGTAGGATTAGGAAAAGCATTAGAACTTTCTCTGAATCATATGGAGGAATACACCCGTCATATGCAGGATATCAAGGATTATGCAATTGAAAGACTTTCTGCCGAAATTGAAGGAATTAAATTCAATGGAAGAAGTGCAGAAAAGGAAAATAGCCTTTATACAGTTTTAAGCGCATTACTGCCTTATAAAAATCCATTGATAGGACTTCAGCTGGATATGAAAGGAATTGCAATTTCTCAGGGAAGTGCATGTTCATCAGGAGCATCAAAGCCTTCAATGGTGATGATGATGGTGCTTTCTGAGGATGAAATGGATCACTGTACCCCATTACGTATCTCTTTCAGCCATATGACGACTAAAGCGGAGATTGACACACTGGTCAACGCATTAAAGGAAATCTCAAGCGATTACACTATAGAAAAAACTAATGTTGAGCATAGATAGTCTTGTGCTTTAAAAATCGTAATTTTGAATATCCAAAAGGATTAAAAGAAAATAATATTAATTAAAATAAAAGAAACAAAAATGGCTTTAGAAATTACAGACAGCTCATTTCAGGATACGGTTTTAAAATCAGATAAACCGGTATTAGTAGACTTCTGGGCAGTATGGTGCGGACCTTGCAGAACTTTAGGACCAATCATCGAAGAAGTAGCATCAGATTTTGAAGGTAAAGCAGTAGTAGGGAAAGTAGATGTAGACAACAACCAGGAGATTTCTATGCAGTACGGTATCAGAAATATTCCTACAGTTCTTATTTTTAAAAACGGAGAAGTAGTAGACAAATTAGTAGGTGTAGCTCCAAAAGAGGTAATCGCTGAAAAATTAAGCGCTCACTTATAAAAAAAATAAGTTTGATAATGAACGCCTTCCAGTATTGGGAGGCATTTTTTTTAAAATAATTTGCAGGTAACAAAAAAAGTTGTAATTTTGCAACCACGAAAAAGAAACGACGTTCTTTAAAATAATGATCCGGTAGTTCAGCTGGTTAGAATGCCGCCCTGTCACGGCGGAGGTCGCGGGTTCGAGTCCCGTCCGGATCGCAGAAGTTTTCTCAATTTACTTTAAAAAAATTGATCCGGTAGTTCAGCTGGTTAGAATGCCGCCCTGTCACGGCGGAGGTCGCGGGTTCGAGTCCCGTCCGGATCGCGGAAGTTTTCTCAATTTACTTTAAAAAAATTGATCCGGTAGTTCAGCTGGTTAGAATGCCGCCCTGTCACGGCGGAGGTCGCGGGTTCGAGTCCCGTCCGGATCGCGGAAGTTTTCTCAATTTACTTTAAAAAAATTGATCCGGTAGTTCAGCTGGTTAGAATGCCGCCCTGTCACGGCGGAGGTCGCGGGTTCGAGTCCCGTCCGGATCGCAAAAAAGTCTTCTATTTCTAGAAGACTTTTTTATTTTCCATTTGTAAGCGGAATGATATAAGGAGAGTCGATAGCCTGAATAAGATGTAAGTTCAGAACAGTTTTCACTTATTTACACCATCCCTGTGAAATCTTCAGTTTTTATGAATCAAGTGCAAAAGTTTTAAAATAGCGTTGTATAATTGATTCTTTATCAGGATGCTTTCTACGGTTGCATAAACAAATATTTTTATATGAAAGGCTAAAGAATTCACACCGGAGAAAGTATATTCTTAAGTTTTTTCCAAAGCAGCTTTGATTTCAATGACAAGGGATCATAATTATAAAATCCGGAATATTGCTATTCCGGATTCTGTAATCTTTTATCAAATATATTATTTACGGTTACTGTCTATAAAGCTCTTTTAAACAATTGAATGGTCATAGTTCCACGGCCCCAATTGTAATTTGGCTGGTTTCCTCCATCCCACATATTATAAACAAGCATACATGTTCCTGCTCCACTCCCTTCTGCATATCCCGCTAGCTTATAGGTTACAGTCATATCAGAAGAGGTGTTATTGGTGATGTCTTCTGAAAAATTACCATTGATAGTTCCCATTCTTGCAGCCGAAGTTAGTCCTTTTAAGGATACTTTTCTGGAGCCTTCCTGCTGTTCTACACCATTTTTGTAAAATGTAACCCCGATGTAAGATACCCTGTCCGGATTTGCACAATTGGTGTCATGAGTACCGGCAGGAATAGAATAGTTCAAAATGACTCTGCCAACAGTATTGGGAGGGATGGTAATCGTTCTGCTGAAATTAACTAGATCTATATTTGCGTAGCTTATAATAGGGTAGTTGTAATCGTAATGTACCGAACCTCCTGCCTTATTGACAAGTATATCATCTAAACTGAATTTGTCAGGAGGAAACATAGCTTCCAAAGGAACTTTTTTTGCTGTTCCGTCACTTTTCAATACTATAATTCTTTCTGTAGAGGCTACACCTGTTTCATCCGGGACACCTCTGAATCTTACATTTCCGTCTACATCAAGCTTTTGGGTAGGAGACATGGCATAATTGATATCAGAACGTCCTATTCCCATATTCCCGTTCTCATTGATTACGGCAGCTGGCCGGTCACTGGTAGAGAATGTAAGGGATGAAGAATTGGTTGTTCCATTTCCCCAATAATTGGCTTTTATCCCTGCTAATGGAAAATCAGCTCCTGAAATCTTTCCATTAAAGGATAATTTTCCAAGCTCCGTTCCGGTAGATAAGTTACTGTTTCCGGTTCTTTCTAACGCAATCAAAGGAGAATTGCTTACAGATTCTACTTTCATCTGATGACTTCCCGTTGTAGAATTTTCTTTTATATGCAATCCGCTGTCCGGTGATGAAGTACCGATTCCCACCGTACCATCGTCTTTAATCACAAAATCAGTATTGGCAACCCTTCCTGTACCGGAAGAAGTATTTCCTAATTTTACCATTGTATTAACAGGATCGTCAATAAAAGCATCCGGCGTAAGGTCTCCGGCAGCTATATTTCCTGCATACAACTTTTGCCACTTATTCAGACTGCCGTCAAAATAATAATATCCGGAGTTTTTAATATCAACAGTCTGGCCTGCCGGGGCTGTATCAGCGGCTGTAACATACACCATTGCTCCTGTCTGGCTGGCTGTATAGGTCTTTGCTCTAAGCTGGGTTCCTGTAATTCTTGGTGCAATAATGCCGTCCAGTACATTGGTAGAAGTGGGCTTTCCTGTTACATCTAAACTGGCCTGAGGAGTTGTAGTATTAATTCCCACCTGGGAGAATATTTGTAAAGAAATTAAAATACTACCTAATAATAAAACATTTTTTTTCATCCTTTTTAAATCATCTTAATTGTGCTGCAAATCTAGAAGATTAAAAAAATGAAAAAGAATAACAGGGTACATCACTTATACTACATTTGTTATTTTGCTTTATTTTCAGCGGGACATTTTTTTGGATAGATTATGTGATGTAATTTAAGGCATTGATAATGAATGAAATAAAAAAATACTATTTTCCTGATTTTTGTATTATTTTCTATATCAAATTTCGACAAAAAATTACAATCACTTTTATGATTTGTTTTTGAATTTATTTTCTGGATTATATCGATATAAATCTTATGTTTTAAATAAAAATTAATATGTGTAATTAAAAATATTAATTATAATTATTATCTTCGCTTGATAATAGAAACCACTGGTTGTTGAATTAATAGAAAATCTACATTCAGGTTTGTTTGTGTATGGGGAATTTTTTTAAAATCAGGGAGTTAAGATGTGTGATTGGGTGGTCGTTTTTTATTATTGATATTTCTTTCATATTTTTTTTAGCTTTAATTTCATATTTACTTTTAAAAAACCTGGAGGTACAAATTAATTTTGATTGGGCATCAAAATGAAAAAATAATTTTGATGATAAAGATTGTTATCCTGCTTATAACAGAAAATGAAATTATAAGACATTTTGTTTCTTTTGACTTTTTTAAAACTGCATGGTTTTCTACCAGTGCATTGATAGTATTTTCTGGATTATATTTTATATCCGGATTTGTTTTCGGTGCTCCCGTTCATTTGTCCTCTATTCTGTTTTTATTTTTCTTTGTTTTTACAATATTTAAAATGGTAACTACATTTCTTAATAATAAATGTGTCAGAAAAATTCCTCATGATATAAACATTATGATTCAGGATTAAATTGAAGAAATTGAGTTGATGAATTGTAAAAAGGAAATGTCATTAAAAATTTACAAGCAATGTAGAATATCTGAAAATGAAGCATATAATTAAAATTAAAGAATTAAATAAATAAAAAAGTTGATATTAAAATAATAATTTCATCATTTTGTTTTTAAACGGAATGAAAATTGCTAGAGAAAGAAGTGATTTTAGCATGAGAATTTAAAGCACGCTTTAAAATATTTAAATAGTATAGTCGTTTTATTACAATACATATTTAAATATAGTTGAAATCAGTTCGATAAACCTAAATAATAACACAAGTAGATAAGAATAATAACATATGAATAAAACTATTATTGCATATATAGTACTGTTATCGGTTACTTTATTATCATGCAGACCGAAGCAGAATATGGTATATATGTCAAAGCATAATATGGAAGAAGAGGTTGCAAAAGCCAAGTTTCAGGGCCTGCATATTCAGGAAGGAGATGCTCTCCTGATTCTTGTATCTGCACTTGACGAAATAGCAGTGAAGCCTTTTAACCTTAATACCGCAAATAAGGTAGGGGGCGACGCTAGCAGGGGAATTAACCAATATGTAGAACCAAGTCAATATCTTGTCAATGAAGAAGGTTATATTTCTTTTCCGGTTTTAGGAAATGTGTACGTTAAAGGAATGACACAGGTACAGCTAAAACAGGAGCTTGAATCGCGTCTTAAGAGATATCTGACAGATCCATTGGTGACCATTACCCTTAAAAATTTTAATGTAAGCGTTTTAGGAGAGGTAAAGGAACCGGGGCAGAAAGAAAGTGTTTCTCAAAAAATCAATATTTTTCAGGCGCTTGGGCTTGCAGGTGATATGACGGATTTCGGAGACCGTACCAATGTTAAGCTTATCCGTGCCGATGATAGCGGAACAGATCAGATTGTTAATATCGATCTTACAAGATCTGATATAGTCAGTTCGCCCTATTATTATATGAAGCAGAATGACATATTATATGTGCAGCCGGACAAAAATAAACAGGTTCAGGCTAACTCGAATCCGAACAGAGCCCTTACATTCCAGATTATTGGTGCTTTACTGACAGCTGGTACACTTATTATTGCTTTAACTCGTAAATAAATATGCAGCAGATAGAATTTCAGGAAAGTGAAGAATCTTTGAATTTAAGAAAGATCATTGGGAAATATTTAGTCAAATGGCCTTGGTTTATAGCATCTGTCCTATTATTTTTTACTGTGGCCTTTATATATCTAAGATACGCTGTACCTCAGTATCAATCAACTACTACATTAAAATTTGATAAAAAACAGTCTGATTTAACAGGTGCATTAATTGATCTTGATAACTTGGGGCTTGGTATAGGAAATGCAGATGAGCTAAAGAGTGAAGTGGCTGTAGTAAACTCAAGACCCATCTTGATGAAGGTTGTTGAAAATCTAAATCTTAATATACAATATTATAATTCGGGTGAGATAAGGGATTCTGAATTATTTACCCGGGTACCCATTGTTGCAGAAATTATTTCTTATAAAAATGTCAAGAAATTTGTTTCTTCCGAATATGAAGTAAAAGAAGTAAATGGAAATGAATTTGTTCTGGAGGATAAGGAAAACAAAAAAGTAAAGGGAACTTTTGGTAAAAACCTGACACTTGATTTTGGAACTGTAGTTCTTCAAAAAGTTCCGGGCCTTACCTTTAAAGATAAGTATAAAATTGTTTTCTGGAATCCAATAGAGAAGGTAAAATCTTTAGAAAAGAAAATCCAGGTGGATCTTCCGGATCAGAAAGCGATGCTTATGGACATCAGCATCGTGGGAACTGTTCCCGAAAAATCAGAAGCCATCCTTAATGAAGTAACCAAACAATATAATCTGGATGGGCTAAGAGATAAAAACTTACAGGCTCAAAATACACAGGAGTTTATCGATAAACGATTAGAAGTTATTTCACGGGATCTTTCCGGAGTTGAGAATCAGAAAGAAGACTTCCAGAACCGTAACAAAATCGTAGACTTAGAGGCTCAGGCTCAATTGGCGCTTCAAAATACAAACGAGAACACAAAGCAGCTTCTTCAGCAGCAAACACAGCTGGATCTTCTTAATTCCCTTCAAAATGAAGCTTCAAAAGGAGATAATCAGCTTATGCCTTCAAATTTAGGACTTAATCCTTCTTTGGAACAGGCAATTTCACAATATAATACGCTGGTTATCACCAGAAATAAAACTTTGAAGCAGGCTACCAATGAAAACCCTGCAGTGATAGAAATGAATAAAGAAATTTCTTCACTAAAAGAAATCGTAAGAGATAACATCCGTCAGCAGAAAGCAACAATCCAGGCATCTATTGCGCAGGTAAACAGCCAGATTTCTGCCAGCACAGGAATGATTGAAAAAGTTCCGGGACAGTCGAAAATCTACAGAGGTATCGAGCGTCAACAGAACCTTAAAGAGCAGCTTTTCCTTTTCCTTTTACAAAAAAGGGAAGAAAATGCGATCAATCTATCTGTTAATGTTCCGAAAGCTAAAATTGTAAATCCTGCTTATACTGATGATGTTCCTGTTTCACCTAAGAAAAATATCATTCTTCTGGCTGCAGTTCTATTAGGATTGATGCTGCCGTTGGGAGTGTTCTATCTTTTCTTCATGTGGGATGATAAAATCTACAACCGTACAGATATTTCAGAAAATTCGTCACTTGGAGTGCTTGCAGATATTCCTTCTCTTAAAGATAATCAGAATCACCTTGTACAAAAAAACGATTTCTCAGAGCTGGCTGAAGCATTCAGAATATTGGTTTCCAATCTTAAATTTCTACTTCCTAAGAAAGATTCCGCGAAAGTCATACTGGTAACTTCTTCTGTGAAAGGAGAAGGAAAAACGCTGGTTTCTGTAAATCTTGCTCTGACATTGGGAAGCAAAAACGGAAGATCATTACTCATTGGTTCGGACGTCAGAAATCCGCAGATCCAAAGATATGATGATGAACGTATTAAGAATGCCGGTCTTACGGAATATTTATATGATGAAACTACAGATGTAGAAGACCTTATACATACTTCCGATACCAATCCTGAATGTGATGTAATCTATGCGGGATCTATTCCTCCAAATCCTCAGGAGCTTCTTTCCAACGGCCGTTATCAGAAGCTTATCAGTGAGATGTCGTCCCGTTACGAATATATTGTGATTGGTTCTGCTCCGCTGATGCTTGTTTCAGATACATTGAGTATTTCTGATACAGCCGACGCTTCATTATACGTGGTAAGATCGGGAGTGTCAAGAAAAATATTAATTGATTTTGCCAATAAACTGGTTAAAGAATCAAAAATATCAAACGTTTCTTTCGTGATCAATGATGTTTCTAAAAATGTTGGTGGTTACGGCTACGGCTACAACTATGGCTATGGTTATGGATATACAGCTGATAAGAAGAAAAACTGGTGGCAAAAGCTTTTTAATAAATAAATCAAATTATCTTCAAAATAAACATTAAAATAAAGTAAGAACATCACATTTAATATGAATATACAGAATAAAATTGGGGTAATCGGATTGGGGTATGTAGGATTACCACTGGCCCGTTTATTTGCAACAAAATATGCCGTAGTAGGTTTTGATATCAACCAGGCCAGAATTGCAGAACTGAATAGCGGAAAAGATTCCACTTTGGAAGTAGAAGATGAAGTACTGCAGCCGGTTTTAGTGAAAGATAATCCGTTTTCAAACTCATCAAAAGGATTGCTTTGCTCATCTGATCTGGAAGATATTAAAGAGGCTAACATCTATATCGTAACTGTTCCGACACCGGTAGACAGACATAATCGTCCGGATCTGACGCCTTTATATAAAGCGTCTGAAACAGTAGGAAAAGTATTGAAAAAAGGGGATATTGTTATTTATGAATCTACTGTTTATCCCGGTGTTACAGAAGAAGAATGTATCCCTGTGCTGGAAAGAGTTTCAGGATTGAAGTTTAACGAGGATTTTTTTGCAGGATATTCTCCTGAAAGAATCAACCCGGGAGATAAAGAACGTACCGTAGAGAAGATTTTAAAGGTAACTTCGGGTTCTACACCGGAAATTGGTAAAAAAGTTGACGAATTATATAAATCTGTAATTGCAGCAGGTACCCATTTGGCACCTACCATCAAAGTAGCTGAAGCATCGAAAGTTATCGAAAATTCACAACGTGATATCAATATTGCTTTTGTGAATGAGCTTGCCAAAATATTTAATCTCCTGGATATTGATACACATGCAGTTTTGGAGGCAGCGGGAACGAAATGGAATTTCCTGAAATTCAAGCCCGGATTGGTAGGAGGACACTGTATTGGAGTAGATCCTTTCTATCTTGCCCAAAAAGCGCAGGATGTAGGATATTATTCTGAGCTTATCCTTACGGCAAGAAGACTAAATGATTCCATGGGGCAGTTTGTAGCTTCCGAGGTGGTAAAAACAATGATTAAGAAAAGAATCAACATTACGGATGCCAAGGTACTGAATCTTGGAATCACTTTTAAAGAAAACTGTCCGGATGTAAGAAATACGAAAGCTGCAGATGTTATCAATGCTCTGGAAGACTATTCTGTTGAAGTTACAACATACGACCCGTGGGCAAATCCGGAAGAAGTAATGCATGAATATGGTATACAATCTACCAATTCTCTTGAAGATGTGAAGGGACAGTTTGATGCAATTGTTCTTACAGTTTCTCATGATGAATTCCTGAATATTGATCTTTCCCGCTATCTGAAGGAAGGAGGAGTTTTATATGATGTTAAAGGAATTTTAGAGAAATACGATAATCGTTTATAAAAAAATAGAGAATGAAAATAGCAGTCGTAGGAACAGGGTATGTAGGTTTGTCTAATGCCGTCTTATTGGCCCAACATAATGAAGTTGTAGCTTTAGATATTGTTCAGGAGAGAGTAGAATTGCTTAATTCTAAAAAATCTCCTATTGAAGATGGAGAAATCAGTACGTTTCTAAGTACTAAACCCCTTAATTTCAAAGCCACTTTAGATAAGAAGGAAGCTTACGATAAGGCTGAATATATTATTGTCGCCACTCCCACAGATTATGATCCCACTACCAATTATTTTGACACAAGCAGTGTTGAGAATGTAATTAAGGAAATTACAGAGTATAATTCTGAGGCTGTAATTATTATTAAATCTACAGTTCCGGTGGGATATACTGTAGAGTTAAAAAGCAGAATGCATTTAGATAATGTAGTGTTTTCTCCGGAATTTTTGAGAGAAGGCAAAGCTTTATATGATAATTTATATCCTTCGAGAATTATTGTCGGGGAGCAGAGCGAGCGGGCAAGGATTTTTGCAGAATTACTGAAAGAAGGTGCGGTAAAAAAGGATATTCCGGTTTTGTTTACTAATCCTACCGAAGCAGAAGCCATTAAATTGTTTTCAAATACCTATCTGGCATTGAGGGTAGCTTATTTTAACGAATTAGACAGCTACGCACAGATTCATGAACTGGATACCCGCCAGATTGTAGAAGGTGTTGGACTGGACCCAAGAATTGGTTCACATTATAATAATCCGTCTTTTGGATACGGAGGATACTGCCTGCCTAAAGATACCAAACAGCTTTTGGCAAATTATAACGCTGTTCCCAATAATATTATCCAGGCAATTGTAGATGCCAACAGGACCCGTAAGGACTTTATAGCAGATTCTGTACTTGCCAGAAAACCAAAAAAGGTAGGTGTTTACCGTCTGATCATGAAAGCAGGCTCCGACAATTTCAGAGCATCTGCCATACAGGGAGTAATGAAAAGGATTAAAGCTAAGGGAGTAGAAGTGGAAGTGTTTGAGCCGGCCCTTAATGAAGAGTCTTTTTTCGGTTCCAGAGTAGTAAAAGATTTAGAACTTTTCAAGAAAGAATGCGATGTAATTATTTCTAACCGCAATGCAGCGGAACTTGCTGATGTACAGGAAAAAGTGTACACAAGGGATCTATTTGGTAATGATTAAAAGTAAATAAATTGTCCAGTACAAAAAAGATCGCAAAAAATACAATATTACTCTACATAAGGATGATCATCAATATGGGGATCTCCTTATATACTTCAAGGATTATTTTACAGAAGTTAGGAGTAGATGACTTTGGAATATATAATTTAGTGGCGGGGGTAGTTGTATTATTTTCTTTTTTAAATAATGCAATGACAAGTGCTACTCAACGATTTTTAAATATTGAATTAGCTTCAAAAATCAAAGAAAAAGTTAATAGAGTTTTTTGTATGAGTCTAAATATTCATATAATTATCTCAATTATCGTATTGGTTTTGTCGGAGACTATTGGATTGTGGTTTTTAAATTACAAATTAAATATTCCAGTTAACCGGCTTAATGCAGCGAATTTTGTATTTCAATTTTCTATAATTACAACAATAATTAATATCATTAGAATACCCTTCAATGCTACCATACTCGCGAATGAAAGGATGTCTTTCTATGCCTATCTGGGTATAGTAGAGACTATATTAAAACTAGCTATTGTATTTTTATTATCTCTTTTTGTTGAATATGATCAGCTAATAGTGTATTCATTTTTATTATTACTGGTCAATCTTATAATTAATGTAATCTATAAAATTTATTGCTATAGGAACTTTAAGGAAGAAACTGCTTACCATTATTTTTCTGACAAAAAACTATTCAGAGAATTATTATCTTTTTCTGGTTGGAGCTTATTCGGACAAGTGGCTGTTTTAAGTTCAACACAGGGATTGAATATGATTATGAATATATTCATCGGTGTAACTGTAAATGCTGCCTTAGGTATTGCGAATCAGGTAAATAGTGTTTTATATAGTTTTGTTTCCAATATGCAGGTAGCATTCAATCCACAAATTACTCAAAGTTATGCTTCGAATGATTTGGAAACGCATAAAAGATTAGTATTAAATACTTCGAAATATTCAGTATTTCTATTTTTAGTTTTATCAATACCGATTTTATTACATACCGAATTCATTTTAAAATTATGGCTGGGTGTCAACTTACCTCAATATCTTGTAAGCTTCACTCAGATCGTTATTATAGGCTCTATTATCAATGCCATAGTTGGACCATTTTGGATGTCTGCTAATGCCATTGGAAATATCAGAAATTATCAATTAGGTGTTTCATTGATATTATTATTAAATCTTCCGCTGGCATATATATTCTTAAAATTAGGTTTTTCTCCTGTATATATTATGAGCTTAAATGTTATTTTAAATTTATGCACCTTCATATTTCGTTTTCTTTATGTTAATCATAAATTGAAATATGATTGGTCAGATGTACTACTTTATTTAAAACAGACCTTCCTGGTTATTTTCTCTTGTTTTATTCTGGTATGGGTCATAAAAAAATTAGATTTCAACAGCTACTTTTTTGCAATATCTTCAACCATTGGTGCTGAGATTATTTTGTTGGTATTAATTATTCTTATTGGTATTAAGCGGGAAGAGTATCAACAGTTTAAGAAAACAATCATAAAAAAAATAAAGAAATAAATATGGATTTATTTAACAAAATAAAAAATAAAGCAAATTCAATTATCAATAATATACAGAATAATGCCAGAGTAGATAAAATTGCTGATGAAATTTCTAATTGCAGTTCAGAGCGGTTATTTTTATTTCAGACTCCTACTCATACTAATATTGGAGATCACGCTATTGCCGAGGGGCAGCTAAAATTTTTTCAGGAAAACTTACCCGGGTATCATATTTTTGAGATCAATCAGTCTCAGATGAAGTATTTTATAGAAAAGTACAGAAATACTATTAAGCCTGATGATTTGATATTTGTTCATGGAGGTGGCAATTTCGGGAATGAATACATGAGGGAAGAAAATTTAAGGAGAATGGTAATTCAAAACTTTCCTGAAAATAAAATTATACTGTTTCCACAAACGATCTATTATTCAAATGATCAGATTGGTGAATCTGAATTAAAAAGAACACAAGATATTTTTGGAAAACATAAAAATTTGATTTTGACAGCCAGGGAGGAAAAATCATTTGAATTAATGCAAAAATATTTTCCAAAAAACAAAGTCATTCTGACTCCCGATATTGTTCTTTACACTGAATATAGTTTTGAAAATGAGCGGGAATATGCATTGGAAGTAATCAGAAATGATCAGGAATCAATATTAACAGCAGATGATAAAGATAAAATTACCCAAATCTTAAAAGAAAGATTTGCCAAAATAATTAATTCTGATATGCATTGTGAAAAAATAACAGATTTAGATATAAAATCTGTTAGAAAGAAAATATTGACTAATAAGCTGTTACAATTTTCTAAGGCAAAGATAGTGGTCACTGACAGACTACATGGAATGGTTCTTTGCATCATTACAGGAACACCATGCGTGGTTTTTTCGAATTATAATCAGAAAGTTATAGGAACTTACAACTGGATTAAGTATTTAAAATATATCAAGTTTGTTAAAAATGTAGAGGAAGCAAACACAGCAATAGATGAGTTATTGAGTAATGATAACTATGAAAAATATAATCCTCAGGAGATAAGGAAGTTTTACCTACCATTAATAGAGAATGTAAATGAATGATGTTTTTTTATCAATTATCGTCCCAATATATAATGTTGAGAATTATATAGAAAAATGTATTGCCAGTATAATACAAAATACTTCTGCTAATTTTGAACTGATCCTGGTAATTGATGGATCTCCGGATAATAGTATCAGTATTTGTAAAAAATATAAAGAAGCGGATAAAAGAATTGTCATCCTGGAAAAAGAAAACGGGGGGCTTTCTGATGCCAGAAATGCCGGATATAAAATAGCCAAAGGTGAATATATCTGGTTTGTTGATGGAGATGATTATATTGAAAGTGAGAGTATTGATATCTTTTTTGAAAAAATCAATAAAGAGACCGATATTTTATTATTTAATTATCAGGAAATTTATGAAAATAAAATTGTCAAATTTGAAAAATTTGAAAATGAAGAAAAGATCAGTGGCCACGATTTGCTGTTAAAATACAATAACTATGGTGTTCAGGCATGGACACAGATCTATTCAAAAAAGTTCTTGGATCAACATAGGATCATATTTGAAAAAGGAGCTATCTATGAGGATGTGTTATTTAATACACAAGTCTATAGTAAAAATCCTGATCTGCAAGTTATTGACAATATCTTCGTAAACTATGTACAAAGGGGAGAGTCAATCATGAAAAAAAAGCAGACTATAAAAAATGTAGAATCAGTTTTAAAAATTTTAGAATTATATAATAAGAAAGATATAATAGATTTCTTTCCTGAAAAATTCATCATAAACAGACATCACTATTATTTTAGTTTGCTGTTCATTTTTTTACATAAAAGCAATATGAAAAAAAATGAAATTATGGATCTTTTAAATAGTATCAGTAAAAAAGACTTTTTTGTTTTTACAAGAGAGTATGATTCTTTTATTGTGAAATATATCAAAAGAAAACTATTTCCTTCCAAATCGGTTTTTATTTATAAAAATTGGAATTTTATTTTCCTTCTGATAAGATTGGATAATTTGATTAATAGATGAATTACCTAAAGAAAAATATAACCCCAATATTAATCATTTCACAAATATTTGGTTTATACGGTGGTATGTTACAGGCACCGAGAATTCTTGCTATCCTATTTTTACCCTTATTAATAAGGGATTTAAATAAAAAACTGATAAAAGGAAAAGAGGTTTTATTGTTTTTCTTTTCTTTTATCATGTATTGCGTATTGTCAATGTTATTTTTAACATTTAATAATGACCAATCCTTAAAAGAGTTTGCCTATGCATTAATAAATTTTATCATTTTCATTGAAATACTGAATTTTAGCAAGTATTTAAGTTTAAATAAACTGATCAATGGCTGGGTTATATTTGTATTACTAAGTATTCCGATAGCAATTATAGAAATTAATTTCAATTTGCACTTTTCCAATTCTAAATTTGGAGATGATACGGTATTAGGAGGTGTGGGAACTATCAGAAAATATGCCGCTATTACTTTTGGAAATTATAATTTGTATAATCACCTTTTGGCAATTTCATTCCCTTTTATTTTAGCCAAACTTAAGTTTATTTCAAGCAAGTTTTTTAAAATACTTTATATCCTTTTTATTTTAGCAATCGTTTGGGTTGTACTGACTAATGCAAGCCGCGGAACGATGCTGTGCTTATTAATATCTACAATTATATATATTATTTTTTATTCCAGTAAGTCAATAAGCAAAACCATTATTTATACATTCATTTCGATAATAGTATCTTTTGCAGGTTATATATATGTAATGAATAATGCATCATTTTCTTATTTAAAGACAAGAATTGAACAAAAAGGTCTGGAAGACAATTCCAGAAAGGAAATGATTAATGTTGGTATCGATATGTTTATAAACTCAAAATTTCTGGGTGTCGGAGCTGGTAATTTTTCTGAAACGGCCAGTAAAATGACGAAAAATCCTATCCTGGTACCCCATAATTTATTTATAGAATTACTTTCTCAATATGGAATTGTTGTCTTCTTTACATTTCTTTTATTGTTATATAAAATTTTTAACCCGAAAAAAATTTTTAAAAAGCGTGAAATTCCAAACTATATTTTGTTAGGATCATTACTTGTAATGCCATTGGCGTTTACAATTAATAGTGTTTATTTAAATAATCCTTACATGTGGATTTGGCTAGCAAGTCTTTATTGTATATCATCATTTTATAAAACGATAGCTAAAAATGTTAATTGATTATATAGATAGAAAATATTCATCGTTAAGAAAACTTACTAAAGTTCAGTCTTTAGCGAGATTTTCTATTAGAAAGTTTTCAAATTTTGTCTTTCCGATATATCTTAAAAACACTAAAAAAGAAATAGTACTACCCGAACAATCGTCGGAAAATATTATTGTATCATTGACAACATTCCCGGGAAGGATATCCAAATTATGGATGGTTATAGAATGTATGTTACGTCAAAGTCAGCTTCCAAATAAAATTGTATTGTATTTGGCAAAAGATCAGTTTCCGAATGAATTAAAAGATATACCGGATAATTTGATGGGGTACTATAAAAAGAATCAACTGGAAATAAAATTTGTAGACGAAGATCTCAGGTCTCATAAAAAATATTACTACGCCTTTAAAGAATATCAAAATGACGTTATCATAACAATAGATGATGATATC
This sequence comes from Chryseobacterium sp. DZ-32, assembly GCF_059587025.1. Classification (NCBI taxonomy): domain Bacteria; kingdom Pseudomonadati; phylum Bacteroidota; class Flavobacteriia; order Flavobacteriales; family Weeksellaceae; genus Chryseobacterium; species Chryseobacterium sp. DZ-32. Next base: position 154,137 of record NZ_JCAIOM010000011.1, on the reverse strand, counting down.
TTTTATCCATCAAATATCATTAAAGATTTAATGGATTTACATGAAAAATTTCCTGATACAATCTGTTGTCACAGAGCACATAAAATTGTGAGAAATGATGATGATACAATAAGCAGATATTCTAAGTGGAAAAAGGTTTTTGGAAATTTTGGACCGACATTTGATCTATTTCACACAAGTGGGGGAGGAACTTTGTATAAGACTAATTTTTTTAGTGAAGAAGTTTTAAACAAAGAGGTTTTTGTCAGCTTATGTTTTATGGCGGATGATGTCTGGCTGAATATGATGGCTCAGTTGAATAAGACAAAGACTGTGAAATCCAATTATTTTTCAAACCTGATTCCCATTGAAAATAAAAATTCAATTTTTAAACTAAGCCAGGAAAACGTTGCCGATGGAGGTAATGATAAGCAGTTACAGAATCTGATTCAAAATTATAATATTAATAATTATGAAATATTTAAGTGATTTTATAAAGATTAGTGCGGTACTACTGTTTAGCTTTTCGTATGCTCAGCAAAACAGAGTAAGCAGGTATAATGCAGATATGCAGGCATCCAAAAGCTATGGTTTGCAAAAAATGGAATTGTCGTCGGTAAGTAAAAATACTTACGATTTCATGGCATTAGGATATTTTATCAATGCCAATAACAATATGTATCTTAAAACAAAAGATAAGAAATATATTGATACTAATATTTCTGTCATAAAACCAATCCTGATTGACACCAATTCAAAGACATCTTACCAAAAAAATGGCTGGGTGATGAATGTGGGAAAAGGTAATCAGAATGCAAAAGTGAACGGACAGGAGCATTTAATTTCAGAAGGATATTTTTTCAGATACATTGGCGAATTTTTGGATATTTTAGCTAAGAATAAACTGTATACAAATTATCAGCCGGCGATAGAAAGTGGTTTAAAATACTCTTTCGATAAATGGAAAGCCAGAAGTTTTAGCCAGTATGGAGATTATTCTTTATTGTTTCATCAGAGGCTTCATACCGGAGCAAACTGGGCAGTTGTTGCACTATATCTGATGAAATATGACGAATCTAATAAAAACTCATATTCCGTGTTTGTAAATCAGTTTGATCAGCAGCTGAAAAAAGCACTGATCTTAAATAAAAGCACAGGTAGCGTTTTGTATTATACATGGAACAGTACGTATCCGGATGCTTTTTGTAAGGCTTTACAGAAAATTAAGAATTATAAGCCCGTTATACAGGATGTATCACATGGAAATCATGTCGTATTATATTTAATAAAGGCAAAAGAATTGGGAAATGCCAATTGGACCGACTTTAATTTCAGTTACCTCTGCAATACCCTGAAGCTTAAGATTCTTAAAGGAGACAGTATTGCTGATAATGTAGACGGTACTACAAATCCAAGTGTACAAAATACAGGATGGAAAATATCGGATGGCTGGATGAAACTTATCTATTTTGATACAAGTTTATATCCTTTGGTCGAGAAAAACCTTACAAATTATAGTAATAAAATTAACAATTCCTCTTTAGAGCTGCAGTTTAATTCAATTTATCCATAATGATACTCCACATTACAAATGATTACTCAGGATCCACAGTTTATAAAAATTTAGTGAGGGAGCTGGATAGTAACGGGGTGGAGCAGATTGTATACAATCCATTTCGGGAGGCTTCCAGAATAGGAAAAAATAAAATAAATTTTAAAAATAACCGCTCTCAGATTATCTACAGCCATATTTTATCAAAATATGCAGATCGGGTTTTGTATAAGAGAAAAATTAAAAAAATTGTACGGGACATTGAAGCAAAAATAGATCTCAAGACTGTCAAATTTATTCATGCTCACACATGGTACAGCGATGGCGGAGCGGCCTATGAACTTCATAAAAAATATAATATTCCCTACATAGTAGCAGTGCGTAATACTGATCTTAATGTGTTTTTGAAATATTTTCTGCACGAAAGAGGCTACGGAAAAAAAATTCTTCAGAATGCGAATAAGATCATAACCATTTCGGCAGTCTATAAAAAAAGAATGCTTGAAGATTCAAGACTGTCTCATATCCTGGAGAATGTACAGCAAAAACTCACAGTGGTCCCAAATGGTGTAGATCCTTACTGGATCGAATCAAAGGTGATGAAAAGGAATGTTGTTAAGAATGAAAAAAGCATTCAGTTGCTTTATATAGGGAAATTTAATAAGGGAAAAAATGTCTTTAACCTTATTAATGCTGTTAAGAATTATAATCACAAGGTTCAGAATAAGATAAAATTAACACTGATTGGAGGAGGAGGAAATGACGAGAAAAGAATCCTTGATTCTATTAAAAACGACCCTTCCTTTGAGTTTGTAGGAAAAGTTGAGAGTCTGCCTGTTTTAAAATCCTACTATGAACGAAGTGATTTCTTTACAATGCCTTCCAAAGCAGAAACCTTTGGCCTGGTGTATATAGAAGCCCTTCTGCAGGGTTTACCGGTGATGTACACACAAAATGAAGGGATCGACGGTTTTTATGATGATTCTATTGGGGAAAAAGTGGAAGACATTTCTGTTTCTGCGATCGAACGGGCGCTTGAACGTTTAATCCAAAAACAAGATCATTATAGTTTTGATATGGAGCAATTGTTAGAAAATCATGACTGGAAGAGAATAGCTGAAGTATACCAACAATTATATACAGAAAAAAAATAATGAACATATTATACATCCACCAATATTTCGTAACTCCTCAGGAACCCGGAGGAACAAGATCGTATTGGCTAGCACAAGAACTTATTAAAAACGGGCATAAAGTTACTATGCTCACCTCATCATCGAAATTTTCAGAGGATATTAAAGTGGTAAACATTGATGGTATTGAAGTCGTTTATATAAAAGAAGACTATGACCAGAATATGAGTGTTTCCAGAAGATTAAAGGCTTTCCTGAAATTTATGTACAAATCATCTGTAGTAGGATGGAAACAGAAAGATATTGATTTGGTGATTGCTACATCTACTCCTCTTACAATAGGTATTCCGGCACTTATATTAAAGTGGTTTAAAAAGAAACCTTTTGTTTTTGAAGTAAGGGATCTCTGGCCTGAGGTGCCTATACAAATGGGAGCCATAAAAAACAGCTGGACAATTAAAACAACTCGTCTGCTGGAAAAAACGATTTATAAAAACGCTTCCCGTGTTATTGCACTTTCTCCCGGTATGCAGGATGGAGTCGTAAAATATATTCCAAAAGAAAAAACATCAATGATTCCTAATATGGCTAAAATGGACGAATTCTGGCCTAGGGGAAAAAACGATCAACTGATGGAAAAGCTTGGTTTAAAAAAAGATTCCTTCAAAATAGTTCATTTTGGGTCTCTGGGATTGGCAAATGGAGCTCATTCAATTATTGAATCTGCCAAGTTATTAAAAGATAGAGAAGATATAGAATTTTTGTTTGTAGGAGGTGGTTCTACCGAACAGGATTTGGTAGATGAAGTAGAGAAAAACAACCTTAAAAATGTGAAGTTTCTCGGAAAGTTCCCTATGACAGACGTATCTGAGATTGTTAATTTTTCCGATGTTTCTATGATTTCCTTTCTGGATATTCCGATTTTGTATACCAACTCTCCCAACAAACTTTTCGATTCATTGTCTGCAGGAAAACCGATTATTGTAAACTCCGCCGGATGGACGAAAGATATAGCTGAAAAATACCATTGCGGATATTATGTAAACCCCAACCGTCCGGAAGAACTTGTAGAAAAAGTACTCTATTTGAAGGACAATCCTGAGGTGGTAAATAGCATGGGACAAAATTCAAGAAAATTGGCTGAAACAGTTTATGACAAGTCCATTCTTTGTAAAAAATTTGTTGAAGTTATCGAACAAACAGAATAAGCCCGGTAGTTAAATAGTACAGGGAATTTATCATCTTAGAATTTAAAGTAACAGGAATGTTGATTTTGTGTGTGTTTATAATCTATTTTCTTAAATTTTCTAAGTGAAATTTAAAATAAAGGTGTCTAATAGCAGTTATATCTTTAATTTTTATATTTGAAAATGTGTATTTTACAGATTGCTTTGAAAGAAAAGAAATAGGTTTCTTTGGAAAAGTTAAAAAAAGCTATATATTTGCACCAGTTAAAAGCAAATGCTACTTTAATTGATCCGGTAGTTCAGCTGGTTAGAATGCCGCCCTGTCACGGCGGAGGTCGCGGGTTCGAGTCCCGTCCGGATCGCAAAAAAAGTCTTCTAGAAATAGAAGGCTTTTTTATTTCCCCCCCCTTCCATTTACTATTCAATTTCATTCCTGTAAAAGTGATAATTTATCATTGACAGAATTCTCGTCTGGAAATTCGGGAATAGAAAAGTAAATAAAGTTCAGTTTTACATACTGTTGCTGATTGCTTTTTTATGTATTGTGAGATTTATACTGAATTTTTTAATGTAAACTGATCTTGGTGTAAAACTATTTTCAAAAAGAACTGGAAAGGAGAATAATGTTTATGTGAGACTCCCGGAATCCCTGTCTGGAATTCTAACCTTATAAAAATGAACTAACTATAACTCCTCATTTGCAATCCTTAAACCTCCGTTTTTTTACGGTATTTTTAAGAATATCTTTTATGATTCAAATTTAGGTCTGATATTTGTACTGGGTAGCCAAACTAAATGGCCGATTTATTTATGAAAAACATATCTGTGAAAAAATCCTTTCTTTATGTCTGTTTATGCGCTTTTTTCTTGATTTCCTGTAAAAAGGAAATAGAAAAGATAAGTGATACTTTTAAAGATACTGTTGCTTCTTCGGAAGCTTCGGAGGTAGAAAAGGATTCCATAAAGAAAGATTCTGTTCCTGTAGTGAAAAAAGAATCTGTTCCGCCTGTTATGCAGGAGAATGGTTTCTATAATGCCTTTGTTCTTCCGAAGGATAAAAAAATGCGTGATTCTGTGTATGCAGAATTCAGCAAGAAATACAGTGTAGAAGAGAGAACTGCTATTTTAGCTTTAAACAGGCTGGACTCTAAAAGTAAATGGAATGCCGATACTTTGGTTGTTCCTGCAAAAATAGATACAACATTGATGGCATATTCACCGTTTCCAATGCAGCTGGATGTATTAAGCGGAGTGAAAAAGTTTGTCATATTCTCATATCCTATACAGGCTTTTGCTGTATATTCCAATGGAAGTCTTGTAAAATGGGGCCCGACAAGTATGGGTAAAAAAGCAGCCCAGACCACAAGAGGGCTTACTTTTGCCAACTGGAAAAAGAAACTTGCCATTTCTACGGTAAGTACTGAATGGAAACTTCCTTATAACTTTAATATTCACAATATCGGAGGAATTGGATGGCATGAATATACCCTTCCGGGATATCCTGCTTCCCACTCATGTCTCCGATTGCTGAGGAAAGATGCCCAATGGCTGTATTCTTATGCAGATACCTGGATTCTGAATCCCGGCGGTGCTACAACAAAAGCCAAAGGAACAGCGGTAATGGTATTCGGAGATTACAAATGGGGAGGAAGAAAACCATGGAGAAATCTTTTGGACGATCCTAATGCCAACAATATTTCCGTTGAAGAATTGACGAAGCTTTTAGAGCCGGACGTTCCAAAAATGCTTAAAGAACAAAGCAACAGAGAAAAAGTGGTGGATTCTATCAAAGCAGCAAAAGCAGCATCTGCACCTGTTCAGAATGAAAAGCCTGCAGAACCTTTATCTAATTGATTTTCTTTTCAAATTGCAAAGTAGATTCTTCAGCAAATTTTCTAAGTTTGATCATTTCCTCCTTACCTTTATGCTGCCCGAATCTTGCAGCAATATACGTAAGAAGAATAAACAATAACATGACAAAAGAAGCGCTCAGTGCCCATGGGTATTCGGCGCTTTTTATCTGTTTCTCCACGTAATACATCGTGAAGAATGTCATCCACAGAATAGAAAAAGAAAAGTAAAGAAACATAAAAAACGTCCACACTGCGGAGCTAGGGCCAAATACTCCGCGTATTGCCGTATGCTCATCTTCCATTTCTACCCTTAAGGCAAGGCAGGGCTTCCAGTAATTATCATATTCTGTTTTTACCCAAATGGTAGCAACCTCCTTATTAATATTTCCTGAAAATTCATCTTTATGCTCTTCCATATATTTTTTAAGATTTTCAGCATACTCTTCTTTGGTAAGATGAGTAAACATTTTAAATCTGGGTCTGGTTCTTATTCTGTCTAAGGTGCTTTCTTCAGTATTCATATTTTATTCTTGATAAGGAATTGGGTCTTCAAGCATGAAGCGGAATGTAAGTTCTTCGTTTTTCCTTTGAATGATCATGGTAATATTTCTGCCCTCGCTGGACTTCATAAGTTCCATGATCTTTTCGAGAGTCATGTCTGCAGTTCGTTCTCCGTTAATGCTCAGAACTTTGTCATCTTTTTTAAGGCCTGCTTCATAGGCTGGAGAGTCTTTTCTTACTCCTGCAATGGAGAATATAGGTTTCAGACTGAATTTATACCGAAAAGCTTCTTTATAAACTTCATTTACTACTTTAGCTGATTTTTGAGTTTCAATATTTATTCTATCCTGCTGCCATTCCAATCCGTCTTGTCTGAAATCCAGTCCGCTCATATTAAAATGAAAAGGATCGTCAAAGTTTCTGTTCTTCTTAAGATATAACTTTTGATTGGGATAATCAAAAACTACAGTAAATCTACGCATAATTTCACTTCCTATGGAACCTTTTCTGTTTTCTACCAAATTAACATGCTGGATAGAAAATTCATCCGGCATAGCAGTAAGTGGCTTTTCAAATTTAAAATTTCCGAGGTAAAAATTATGAATTCTGCTTCTTTTGCCATAGATATCTCCGTTGAAACCGCGGCCAAGGAAATCATCAATATTGGGTCTGTTGTAAACGAAATTTTTAATAAGAGCAGGGAAGAGCCAGATCGCATCACTGTTTCCAAGGTCAATCAGTAATTTTGAATCTTTCTTTTCATTGGTCATTTCTACATCGGCATGCAAATAAGGCTTATTCTTTTCAATGGTAATGGGAAACTCTTCAAACCGTCTGATTTTCTTTTCCAGGAGGGCAATATTTTCATAAACGGTTATTTTCTTTGATGTATAATCTATATAAATAGGATGGTCTTTAAAAAAATGATAGCCAATCACTCCATTTACAGGAATTCCTACATGAGGCGAAATATTAAACTCTTCATCAATAATAATGTAAAGAGACATAGAGGTATTGACAATAGCATCTCCTATTTTGCCAATATTGCGTTCCGATTTCAGGCCGTCAATACTTAAACTTCCTCCAAGACCTGAAAACTTTACTTTTTCTATATTGCTTAGCTTTACTTCCTTATTTTCCAGACTAAAAAGTATGGTTTCCGAAACTCCGGTATCCAGCAGGAAGGTAAGATCAGCACCATTAACATTGATAGGGATAAAGATAAGATTGTTGATAAACCGAAAAGGAATAACCGCTTTTTTAGTATTAATTAGTTCAAAAGTGTTCTGGGCACTTACAAAAATGCTAAGCAATAATCCCAGTAAAAACAATCTAAATTTCATTTACTGAATTTACTGAATTTATCTATATGATAATAAAAAAACATTCCAAAAGCTGGAATGTTTATATAAACTACAATAATGTAGGTTTTTTTGTTGAATTTATTTCAAAACAGTCTTTGTTTATTTTGAAAAAAAGTCCATCAAATCCATATAATTTTTCTGATTGACGCCATGTCCGCTCATATACTCTCTGAACGTAAAGTAACAGCTGAGATCATAAAGCAGATCTGCGGCTTTTCTTCCCCACTCAAGCGGTATCACAGCATCATCCGTACCATGAGAAATGAAGAAACGAAGTCCTTCCAGTTTCTTTTTATCTTTTACAATACCGTCCAGAATTTTTTCTTCAGGATAGCTGCTCATACAGGCAACACGATTGAAAAGCTCAGGATGTTTTAAAGCCAGAGCGTAGCACAGTATTCCTCCCTGGCTGAAGCCGCAAAGGTGAGCTTTGCTTTCCGTAAGTCCATAGTGGTTAATAATCTTCAACATACTTTCCAGAACTGCATGTAAAGATTCATTGGCCTGAGGGACATCGATAAAATTTTCGGGATCATTAAAATTGATATCATACCATGAGTATCCTTCAAACTGAGTATCACGGGGAGCCCTGAAACTTACAATGATCCAGTCATTGGGAAGCGTTTCTCTAAAACTGAAAAGATCCTGCTCATTGCTGCCATAGCCATGAAGCATAAAAAGAATGGGAGTTTGGGAAGTAATATGTTCCGGCTCTCTTACTAAGTAATCTAAATTCATACAGCAAAGATAATTAAATACCTGCAGAATCTTAACTTTATTATTCATACAATGAACTTCTGCTGCACGATGATGTATGTGTAATGATTAATTATCTGTGGTGTATTTTTGAATTTTTCGTGATTTTTTTATTTTTATTGATTTGATATTATTTGGAAATCTTTATTGGAAAATTTTCATAAAAGTTATTTTTATATTAATAAAAAACTTATATTTGAAACATTAAAAAATCTATTTGGAGAAATGAAGCAATTTTACAATTCAAAAAGTTTACTTAGACTTTCTTTTTTATTCGTTTTATTATTTTCTGTAATCACCATTGTCAATTCTTGTAAAAAAGATGACGATGAAGAGTTTCAGGATCATGTGGTTCAATTCGAAGTGAAGACAACTTCCGGAGGAGAAATAATAAGTGTTGTAACACAGGTAGGTACAACGCAGAACACCATATACAATACTCCACAGTCTCCTGTAACTTCGCCATGGACAAGTGGTGAATTCTTTGTGAATTCCAGTCAGGCACAACTGAATCTTGATGCCAACGCATCAATGCCGGATGATAACTCTGAATTAACAATCAATCTTTACATTGATGGAGAAGTAGTAAGAACTGTTAAGAAAAAAGGTAAAGGTGTATTAGTTGCTTCTATTGATTACAGCTTCTTAGAACCGTAAATTATTTTAAACATTATATAAAAGAAACCGCTTTCAAAGCGGTTTTTTTTCATTCTTCAATCAAACCCTGCTGTACAGCCAGACTGATCAATTCTGTTGAATTCTTTGCATGAAATTTCTGCAGCAGATTCTTGCGGTGGGTGTCTACGGTAAGAGGACTTAAGAAAAGTTCTTCAGCAATTACATTGCTTGTTTTCCCCTGTGCTACCATCTGTAGAATTTGTTTCTCCCTTTTAGTGAGCCTCGGAACAGGGAGGATATTTTGAGAAGGAAGGCTGATTATCTGCTTGGTCTCATTGCAGAAAACAATATCTCCGGAAAGCGCCCCTCTTATAGATACTACAAGATCATCAATGGACGTATTTTTAAGAAGATAGCCGCTTGCTCCGTTTTGTATAGACTGCATAATAATACTTCTTTCCGAACGGTTGCTGAACATAATGACAGAGGTATTGGGTGATATTTTTTTTATTTCTCTGCAGAGATCTTTACCGTTGGAATCAGGGAGCGAAATGTCCAGAAGAACAATATCTACCATTTCTGACCGGATAAAACCCAGTGTTTCCTCACCGGATGCAAAACTTCCCGCTACATTAAATAAAGGCTGGCTTTTCAGCATCATTTTTAATCCTTCAATGACAATAGGATGATCATCTACAATGACAATATTTATTTTTTCATTCTCCATGGATATTGAGTTCTATATTAATTGCTGTTCCCTGGTGGTCAGAATTGATTTCCATTTTTCCTTTCAGGTAGTTGACTCTGTTTTTCAGATTGCGAAGTCCCATACTTTTGGTGGTATTTTCTATATTTTTATCAAATCCTTTTCCGTTATCTTCAATCGTAATGAGAAAATTTTCGCCGGACTGTGAACATTGAAGTAGAATACTGCTGGCTTTGGCATGTTTTACAGCATTGGCCAGTAACTCCTGTACAATCCTGTAAATATTAAGCTGGATATTTAAAGGTAAAGCTTTATCAATATCAATAGCCTGAAAGTCAATTTCGAGATTTTTTCTGCTGTAAAATTCACACAAATCACAGATGGCAGTTTCCAAACCAAAATTAAGCAATGATTCAGGCATTAAATTTCTGGCCACATGGCGGAGTTCACTTACAGAACTGTCCAGCTGTCCGAGAATTTTATAAAACTCCTGATCTTTTTCAGGGTTTAAATGACTGGAAGACCAGGTAGAAAAATTGATTTTCACACCCGCAAGCATTCCTCCAAGGCCATCATGAAGATCCCTTGCGATACGTTCTCTTTCCCTTTCTTCACCATCAAGAATAGCTTTGGTTAACGATAATTCTTCCTTTTGCTTAATATCATTGATTCTCTGTTCATTTATTTTTTTGTTTTTTCTGAAAATAATAAACAGGAAGATCAGAAGACTTAACGCCAACAATAAAACAAGACCCATTCCCCACAAATAAGAGTTTTTCTTATTAACTTCCAGATCTTTTTGGTTTTTCTCAGCATTTAAAGTTGCTATTTTTCTTTCTTTTTCAGCGGTATTGAATTTAGTTTCGAGTTTGTTGATTTCAAGCTTTACATTTTCTGTATTCAAACTATCGTTGAGTTTGGAATATCTTTGTTCCCACAGGAGCGCTTCTTTAGTATCTCCCAATTCTTCATTAAGCAAGGAAAGCTGCTTATAAAAAGTTTTTCTGTTATTAAGATCAATAGCCAGGGATTTTTCCGTTAAAACATCTTCCAGGGTAGCCTTAGCTTCCTTATATCTTTTAAGTTTCTTTAAAATGTCAAACTTATTGAAATAAAACATTTGAGCCAGGAGATTCTGATTGTACTTTCTGGTATAAAAAATCCCTTTTTCTATTACAGGAAGAGCTTCCTCATTTTTCTGCCGGGTAATATACAACAGGGTTTTGCTGTAATAATAAAAAGCATTGGATGAAGATTCAGGATATTCCCTGATAAGCTTTTCGGCTTTATTCAAATACTTTTCAGCCTGATCCCCATTAGCCTGATAACAGAAATTGTTGGCAGAATTGAGATAGGTAAAAAATAGCTCAGCAGAATTCGGATATTGTTTTTCAAGAATTTCCAGGGCTTTGTTATTATAACCTTCAGCTTTTTTAAACTGGGCATTATAAGTAAGAATAACGGCAAGCTGAGTATACAGGAATCCCAGGTTTCTGCTGTTCTTATATTTTTCAACCAACGGAATACTCTTTTCAAGCATGATTTTAACCAAAGGAATATAGCCCTCTTTATCCTTTTGCGAAACTCCGTAGCTGTACCAGGCAAGAGCCTGAAGAAAATCGGATTCTTCATTTTTAAATTTTGATAGAGACTGAATAGCCTGCTGATAAGAAACAGCAGCTTTCTTCTTATTCCTGTCCAGATTATACTGTCCTTCGTAATAATAATATTTGGCTGAAATAAAAGGATGGCTTTGCGCCAGTATTTTTCCGTTGGAAAGATATTTTTTACTCAAAACAGAATCATTGTTCCTGTAATAATTAGATAAAAGGAAAAAGGCCGTTGCTTTTGAAGTATCAGGATGATTTCCTCTTGTAATGCTTTGTAAGCTGTCTATATAAGATTTCTCATTAAGCGGAATGATTTGCTGGGATTGTAATGCCAAAGACAAAAACAGGCTTAACAGGACAAGTAATCTCTTCATTATGGATCAATTCTGTAAAATATTTTTTTAAACGCTCAATTTAATTAAAAATTTTAGCATAAAAAATACCGGAATTTAGGTAGAAAAAATTACTGGTTTTTCAGGATTGATAGACGTAGGTGATGCTCATAGCTTTGCAGATATCAAATCATGGATCATAGAATATTCAATATAGTAACTAAAATTTAAACAAAAGATTATGAAAAAAATGAGTATGAATAAGCTGTTAAGAGGCGCATTCGTTGCAGTAATAGCAGCAATGCTTATTGGATTTACAGTGTCATGCAGTAACGATGATGACGACAACAATGTGAATGGAGCAGGGAAAAGTCATAAAGTGGTCTTTAAAGCAATCGCTTCTTCAGGCAGTAATATTGAAGTAGCGGTGTACGGAATTGACGGTAACCCTACCACTGCGACAAGTCTTAGCGGAACAACATGGAGCAGCCCTGAGGTAACATCAGAACCGGGAGCATACAATGCCACCGTTGGAGTAAACGCTGTCGGACCGGATGCTTCTGCAACTTTGAAAGTTCAGATCTGGGTAGACGGAGAACTGAAGAAAGAAGGAACTTCCAGTGGACAATATTTGTCGGCTACTACAAGCTATACATTTTAATATTAAATTTATTTAGGAAATGAAATCGGCGCTGAGATGAATCCCAGCGCCGATTTTTATATAGTGTTTCAGATTAGCTTACTTTGACAATAAAGTAGCTTTTCTTACCTTTTTGAAGCAATAAAAATTTACCATCAATAAGATCTGTTTCATTGGCTGTAAAAGTATCATTTACTTTTTGCTTGTTGACAGAAATTGAATTTCCTTTAATCTCTCTTTGTGCCTCACTTTTAGATTTCAAGAACCCTGATTTTTCAGAAAGAAGATCAACAATATTCACTCCCAGAACATCAGCTTTTGCAATTTCTTTCTGAGGAACACCATCAAAAACTTCCAGGAAAGTTTCCTCATCAAGGCTTACAAGATCTTCAGCAGTAGAACGGCCAAAAAGAATTTCAGAAGCTTTCAATGCTTTTTCATACTCTTCTCTTCCATGTACCCAAACGGTAACTTCTTCCGCAAGTTTCTTCTGAAGCTTTCTTTCGTGTGGGGCTGTTTTATGTTCTTCAATTAAAGCTTCAATTTCTTCTTTTCCTAAGAAAGTATAGAATTTAATAAATCTTTCAGCATCCTCATCCGTAGCATTCAGCCAGAACTGGTAGAACTTGTAAGGAGAAGTTTTCTTTTTATCCAGCCAGTAATTTTCCCCGCTTTCAGACTTTCCGAATTTGGAACCGTCTGCTTTCGTAATTAAAGGAACTGTTAAAGCAAAAGCTTCACCCTGAGCTTTTCTACGGATCAATTCTGTTCCTGTAGTGATGTTTCCCCACTGGTCAGAACCTCCCATTTGAAGCTTCACATTATTGTTTTGGTATAAATGAAGGAAATCATATCCCTGGATTAACTGGTACGTGAATTCTGTAAAGCTCATTCCGTCTGCACCGGATTCTCCTGAGAATCTTTTCTTTACGGAATCTTTTGCCATCATATAGTTGACCGTGATATTCTTTCCGACATTTTTAGCAAAATCAAGGAAAGAAATATTCTTCATCCAGTCGTAGTTGTTTACCAGCTCAGCTTTGTTAGGCTCATTTCCTTCAAAATTAAGGAACTTTGAAAGCTGTTTCTTTAAACAGTCTACATAATGTAAAAGAGTTTCCTCATCCAGAAGATTTCTTTCAGCAGATTTCCCGGATGGATCTCCGATCATTCCAGTAGCACCTCCTACCAGAGCAATAGGTTTGTGGCCATGCAGCTGGAAGTGAGCCAGGATTTTTATCTGGATAAGACTTCCGATATGTAAAGAATCGGCGGTAGGATCAAAACCAATATATGCAGTAGTTACCTCTTTATTCAGTTGTTCATCGGTTCCTGGCATCATATCGGCAAACAGACCACGCCATTTCAGTTCTTCTATAAAGGAATTCATTGATTTTTAACTTTAAAATTTTAAGATGCAAAGATAGTAAATTCCGAAGTATTAAGGGTAAAGCCTTTTTACCATTTTACCTTTCCTATACTTTGTTTTTCAGCCCAAATAATCTATATTTGTTATTAATGAACGACGAACAGCTATTCCTGCTCATCCAGAAGGCCAAGGATAAAGACCAGAAGGCCCAGACTAAACTCATCAATGTTTTTTGGGTGGATGTCTTCTCCTTTGTTATGAAGAAAGTGAGAGATGAAAATGATGCCGATGAAATTACTGTCAATGTTTTTTCAAAAGTACTGTCAAAACTGGATATGTTCGATCCTCATTTTCAGTTTAAAACCTGGGTGCTTACCATTGCCCAGAATACCGTGATTGATTTCTGGAGAAAGAAAAACCGCGACAACGAAGACGCTGTTGAAAATCTTGATGAGGTCAAAAACCAATACGCAAAATCACCGGAAGAACTGCTTATCTCCGAAGAGGAACAGAAGAAAATCATCAAAACCATAGAATCCCTGGATGCCAATTATCAGGACATTATCAGATTGAGATTTTTTGAAGAAAAAAGTATCAAAGAAATTGCTGATGAATTGGGAATTTCAGTCGCCAATACCAAAGTAAGGGTCATGCGGGCCAAAAAAGTCCTGGCAGAACTCCTGAAAAATAATGAGTTTGATGATCATTAAATTCAATAATATTATTCAATAGAAACAGGTTTTAACCCATTTACTAAAAAATACAAATTCAAATTGGCTTCAGCCAAAACTTAAATATTACGACTTTTATTTAAAAATAAACTTCCTCTTTTGTTTTGGGAAGAACTATTTTTTGCTGCTTTTCCTGGTTTCTGTTCTGCAGATTGATCTTTAGTCCTTTTTTAATATAAGTTTCCTTTAAGGATTTACCATATTCAGCTGTATTTTCTACTTCTTTGGAATAGTTCAGCTGTCCTGTTGAAAGGTTAAAATCTATATCTTTCCAGTAATCTCCCGGCCTTCCCGAAGTAGAGGAGGTTCCTATCAGTTCAAAATGTCCGTTCTGAAATCTGTATTTGTCTGTAACATCCCATTTCCAGCTGCTTCCGCCGTTTTGAGAAATAATCAGAATTCCTTTTTCTATTTTCGTTTCTCTGTAAGGGTCACCCATCATACCTCCGCCGTTGCTTTCCATAACAGCATTTCTGGATTTTTCAAGGATTGTCCATGCACCGCCAACCTTTTTCAGGATCTGGATTTCACGGATGTTTCCCATATCAGTAGTGTCCTTTGTGTTGTAGATAATTACTTTTTCAGGAATTTTATCACTATCAAGATCTCCGTCTACAGTCTCAATAACCGTGGAACCTGCAGGCTGAAATTGTTTTTGGGCAAGAGAAAATGTTCCGCATATCGCGGATAAAAGGAAGAATATTTTTTTCATAAGAATATTTTGGAGCCATAAATATACAAATGAATTTCGGATGATCAGTTTCATCAATATTTCCGGTTGATGGTTTCCATTAAAAAATCCTTAACTTTGAACTTCAATTTTAGAAATGGAAAATTCAGTTCAAGACACTACCGTTCAAAAACCAAAATGGATCCGCGTAAAACTTCCTACCGGAAAGAATTACAGAGAGCTGAGAACTTTGGTTGATAAATATAAATTAAACACCATTTGCCAAAGCGGAAGCTGCCCGAACATGGGAGAATGTTGGGGTGAAGGTACAGCTACTTTCATGATTTTAGGAAATATCTGTACGAGAAGCTGTGGATTCTGTGGTGTAAAAACAGGAAAACCACTTGACGTAAACTGGGATGAGCCTGAAAAAGTAGCAAGATCCATCAAGTTAATGAAGATCAAACATGCCGTGCTTACTTCTGTAGACCGCGATGATCTGAAAGATATGGGATCTATTCTTTGGGGAGAAACAGTGAATGCCGTAAGAAGAATTTCTCCGGGAACCACAATGGAAACATTGATTCCTGACTTTCAGGGTATCACAAAACACCTTGACAGATTAGTAGAAGTAGCTCCTGAAGTAATCTCTCATAATATGGAAACGGTAAAACGTCTGACCAGAGAAGTAAGAATCCAGGCAAAATATGAAAGAAGCCTTGAAGTATTAAGATATCTGAAAGAAGCCGGACAAAGAAGAACCAAAACAGGAGTAATGCTTGGATTGGGAGAAACTAAAGATGAGGTTTTCCAGACCATCGAAGATATCAGAAATGCCAATGTAGATGTCATCACCCTTGGACAATATCTTCAGCCGACTAAAAAACATCTTCCGGTAAAGAAATTTATCACGCCTGAAGAATTTGATGAGTTCGGGGATTTCGCCAGAAGCTTAGGGTTCAGACACGTTGAAAGTTCTCCTCTTGTAAGAAGTTCTTACCACGCAGAAAAACATATTCACTAAAAATACAGACCGTTCAGCAATGAGCGGTTTTTTGTTTTTTAGGTAGCAGGGATCAGGTAGCAGATTATAGGTGATAGGTTGCAGATATTAGTGGTTACTAATGAAGGTGGCAATCGTTACAATAACGGCTGCAATCATTCCCATCCTTTGGAGGGGTGGCAAAAATTCAAAGAATTTTTGACGGGGTGGTTGATACAACACTCACAAAAGTATCCATAGCAGCGGACTTTAGTCCGCAATCACAAAAATTACTTAACAAGTCGTATCCTTCTTAATCACTCCAATCTTCCCATTAATTTCAATCGGTCTGAAATGTTTCTTCTTAAACTCGGAAGGTGTTTCTCCCGTATGCTGCTTAAACAATTTATTAAAATAAGAAAGACTTTCAAAACCTACCTGAAAACAAACTTCCGTTACAGACTGATCTTTCAGCAGAAATATTTTAGCCTGATTGATCCTGTAATTGTTAACAAAATCAGTAAACGTCATATTCGTCTGCTTTTTAAAATACCGGCAGAAAGCAGGTGTACTCAAGCTGACAACCTGGGCCACTTCATTGACATTGGGCTTCCGGTCATAATTTTCGTGGATATAGTCGTAGATGGTTCCCATTCTGATCTTATCATTCAAAAACCATTTGATCCGGGTATCTTCCTTATTCAGTTCTTTCACTTCTGTGGAATGGGCAAGAATTTGCAGAATTTCAATCAGCCCAACCAATGATTCAAAAGAGTTTTTATCTTTAATAGCCTGTAGTTTTTCAACAGCTGTAATTTTGGTTTCTCCGGAAAATGAAAGTCCGAGATAAGAACGTTCTAAAAGGGTCTTAATATTCTCAAATTCCGGAACAGGAAGAATAATGTCCTGAAGGAAGCTTTCCCGCATCTGTAATACAAGCTGCCTGCATTCGGTCTGAATACCATAGTCAAAATTAAGATGAGGAACGTTGGAACCAATCAGTAAAAGATCACTGTCTGTAAAGCCGGAAATGTTTTTACCAACGTGGCGGATTCCGTTCACAGCTTCTACATATACCAGTTCAATTTCCGGATGATAATGCCAGAAAAAACAGTTTTTCAGAGAAGGAGAAAATAGCTTGAAGGATTTCCCTTTTTCAAACTCAATAATTTCTTTCTGGATCTTCATTTTGTTCTTATTTGATTGTTTCTGAATTTAAAATTAATTAAAAAGGTTAATATGGAGCAAATTTTTATCATTCAAGTAGGAGTGAAATTCAAACTTTCTTGCGATTTTTGCACTTTCAAAATAAAGATACTCAGGTGATCCTTTAACTTGAAGGAAATTAATTCAGAAAAAGATTTAGAGACAATGAAGATTGACAAAAGAATAATACCACTGGCAATTGGTGGTTTAGGGATAGGAACTACGGAATTTACCGTCATGGGACTGCTGCCGGATATTGCCAAAACATTACAGATTACGATTCCGCAAGCCGGACATTTGATTTCAGCATATGCCATGGGCGTGGTTATCGGAGCTCCAATCCTGATTGGATATTCTGTAAAATTCCCTCCGAAAAAAGTCCTGATGGCTTTTATGATCCTTTTTACATTATTTAATGCGCTTTCGGCTATTGCACCGGGATACAACAGTATGCTGGTTATCCGCTTTATGTCCGGACTTCCGCATGGAGCCTTCTTCGGTGTAGGAACAGTAGTGGCTTCAAGAATGGCAGGAAAAGGAAAAGAAGCATTTTATATATCGATGATGTTTACAGGGCTTACGGTTGCCAATCTCGCAATGGTGCCTCTGGTCACCTATATCGGGCATACCTTCCATTGGAGACTGTACTTTGCGATTGTAGCAGTGATTGGTCTTTTTGCCATTTTATTTTTAAAAATGTGGCTTCCCAATCTGGAATCCAACCAGAATACCCATTTCATGGAAGAACTGAAATTCCTTAAAAATAAACAGTCGTGGCTGGTATTGGCTATTACAGCCATTGGATTTGGAGGATTGTTCACATGGCTGAGCTATATTACTCCTTTAATGACTGTTGTTGCCGGGATCAAAAGCAGCCAGATGGCTTATGTAATGGTACTTGCCGGAGCCGGAATGGTAGTAGGAAATCTTGTGGGAGGAGTTGTTTCGGATAAATTAGGTCCTGAAAAAACCTGTGTACTCCTGATCTTCCTGATGATGATTTCTCTCGGAGGTGTTTTCTTCCTTGCAGAATATAAAAATATTGCTTTGGTACTGACGTTCATGTGTGGCGCTCTATCCATGTCTATCGCATCACCCATCAATATTATGATGATGAAAGCTGCCCCGAAAAGTGAAATGATGGCCGCAGCTTTTATGCAGGCCGGTTTCAATATTGCCAATGCAATGGGAGCTTTCCTTGGAGGAATTCCTTTGGAATATGGGTATTCATTCAACTATCCATCGTTGGTGGGAGTAGGGATGACCTTTATCGGACTGGTTATAAGTGTAAGATATATGTACCTGTATAGTTCAAAAACTGAGAAAAAAGAAATAGCTGCAGAATGCGTATCATGTGATAAATAAAAAAGAAGTCACAGTTAAAAATAACATCGCCTGTTTCAGTAAGAAACAGGCGATTTTTTATCAAATAAATGTTATGCCTCTACCTCATCTCCGTTTTTACACCAGTAGAGGGCATTGTATAAATTTTCTTTTGGGAAAGATTTGAACTCTCCCGGCATCAGAACACTGAAAACACTGGTAAAATTCCGTATCCCTTCTTTATCCGTAACAATGGCTGAGCGGTTCCAGTTGGTAAGATTTTTCAGTCCCAACAATAAATCTTCAAGCCATGCACCCATGGTAAAATTATCCAGATCGGTATCCAAATACAATAAATAATTCAGCTCACCGAACTGCTCTACCTTCTCTTTTACACGCGGAATTACCAGTTTTTCAAAATCCTCTTTCGTTACTTCACCCGTCGCATTGAATGCCGCAACATTCTCCGGGGCTTCTGGAATAATTGTTATCATAATAAATATTTTATGGTGGTTCAGTTTAAAAGAATAACAATAATTACACCATAATTTAGTAGAAAATTGTTAAAAAAGGTATAAATGTTGTTAGTTTCAGTGTAAAATATTAATATGAATCTCAAATCAAATGAACCTTTCTGGCTTATAAAAAACGGATTGTTAGCATCTTATCCATCGTTAAAATCAAATGAAGAATGTGATGTTCTCGTTATAGGAGGTGGGATTACGGGAAGCCTGATTGCTCATCAGATGATAAAAGACGGGTACAAAACCATCCTGATTGATAAACGCGAACTTTGCAACGGAAGTACTTCCGCCACCACTTCAATGTTACAGTACGAAATAGATATTCCTCTGTATGAGCTGATAGATCAGATAGGAAAAAAAGGTGCGGTCTTAAGCTATAAGGCCTGTAGCGATGCTATTGATACCCTGGAAAAAATCACAAAAACCATAAGATCCAAAGCAGGTTTCAAACGCAAAAAATCATTGTATTATGTCTCTAAAAAGAAAGATCTGGAATGGCTGACAAAAGAATATGAGGCGAGAAAGGCTGCGGGATTTGAAGTAAAGTGGCTGTCTGCAGGTCGTGTTCTGAAACAGTTCGGATTTGAAAATACCTATGGCGGAATCTTATCAAAACAAGGTGCAAGCATTGATGCTTTTCAATTCGCTCATGAGCTTTTCATGCATAATGCAAAGAAAGGATTGAAAGTATTTGATAAAACTGAAATGGTAAAAGTGGAGGAGCGTAAAGGATTTAATCTGGTTACCACGGACAGCGGATTTCAGATCAAAGCAAAAAAGATGATTTACTGTATAGGATATGAAAGCAAAAACCTGATCAAAGAAAACTTTGTCAACCTGAAAAGTACTTATGCGGCCGTCTCTGAAATTGATAAAGACAAGTTCAAAAACATCAGCAGCACATTAGTATGGAATACCGATACTCCTTATCTCTATATGCGGACTACTGATGACGGAAGGCTTTTAATAGGAGGAGAAGATGAGGATTTTTATAATGCAGAAAAGCGTGATGCTATTTTAGATCAAAAAGAACAAAAGATCATCAAAACATTAAAGAAAATAAAACCCGATTATCATTTCTATACAGACTTTGTCTGGGCTGGAACTTTTGGGGAAACAAAAGACGGTTTACCCTATATCAGCGAGCATAAAAAATTTAAAAATTCTTATTTTGTGTTGGGTTTCGGAGGAAACGGCATTACTTTTTCAGTCGCGGGAATGGAAATGACTTCTTTGTTTATGAAAGGCAAAAAGCATCCGTTATCAAGATATTTTAAGTTTGGAAGATGATCTTACCACAAAAGTCACAAAGATTTTGAATCTTCTACATATTTTAAGCTTCAGGTTTGCGAATGCCAGGTGTAAAAAGGTTACTTAGATTCCTACGGAATGATATACTGACTGCATAAATCATTATTTCAATTGTGTCATTCCGTAAGAATCTAAGCTAAATTATTGTAAGATAAAGAGCACTTATCATAATGGTGCCGAATAGCATAAAAGCGGGCCTTAACCCGCTTTAACTACAAACTATACCCGTTCTTTTTCGCAAGTTCAAGAATTGAGCTCTCAATGGCTTTTCCCAAATCATCAGAATCATCATTTCCTCTTTTTTTCATTTCGGAATCAATATAAGTCTGGCGTTTTCTGGAAAGTTCTTCTATTTCCTTTTGAATTGTATCACGTGCTGCTGATTTGGCAGCAATCGTTTTTTGAATTTCTTCCTTACTTTTTCCTTTTAATTCAGCAGGAAGTTCGCTTTCTTTTACAGTGGCAATAAATCCGGCATCTTTTTCAGCTTTATCTACCAGATCCCAGTGATCATTTTTATAAGCGTTCTTTTTGGATTTAGCAACTGTTCTTTCCACCAGGTTGGATGCCGATTGTGCTTCTGCATTTTTATCCTGTGTGATCTGTTTAAGCCTGTATTCTGAGCCATGATTTCCGTAGTAGATATAAGTATCATTTAACCTGGCATTGCATTCAGAAATTCTTTTGTCGTAAGGTGTTTCAATATACATCACTTTTCTGTCGCTGTCGATATTGAAATATTTTCCTCCTCCCAGGGATGCTCCGTTTTGCCAGAAGGTCTGGATTCCCTCTTCGCGGCTTCCACAGAAAATGGTGTTGGTGTAAATATTTTTAGCTTTTGCTTTTGAAACAACCTCTTTATAATTTATTTTTCCCTGATCAAATGCTTCGTTACCGGCAATATAAATCAGTTTCATACTTTTTTCATTCCCATCCCAATTGAGGTTGGCAGAGGCATCACGGATCACTGCACCGCAATATTCACTGCCTCCATTGGTTCTTAAGGTAAATAATTTTTCAGAGACAAGATCCAGATCCTGAGTGAGAGGAGTTACCTGGCGGATGTAATTTTCATCACGGATTCCGTCGTTGCCATATTCATAAAGGGCAATTTCGATCTCGGGAGCCTTTCCGTTGTACTTAAGAGTGGTAAGTGTATTCACAATATTCCACAGTCTGGATTTTGCCTGATCAATCAATCCGTCCATACTATTGGAAGTATCCAGGAGAAGAGCAACCTGAATTTTATTGTCTTTTACCGTTGAGGTTACCGGAATCAATGCCGTTTTTTGTACCGGTAAATGATTGTCAGTATTACTATTTGCAGAGCGGTTTTCCTGAATGTTTCCGGAGCTTAACAAAGCTGTACCGGCTGCAAGTGCTAAGATTTTTAACGTTGTCATATTGTTGTTTTTTTATTGGTTATTTGTTGTAATCGGAAATCTTTAAATCCTTATTATTTTAAATTCCTGAAGTAAAATTATCTTTATTTAAGGCTGAAAATCGGGAAACTTGGTGAACGGAAGGTTTCACTTGGTGGATAATAAAAACGGAAGGATCTGATTATATGTGATCGTAATAATCTAATGTGTCATTTCAATACTGTCAGGCTGAGCGGAGTCGAAGCCTTTACCATTCGAAAAACTTTAATAGATCGACAGGTATTTTTCTTCAGTCAAAAACGCAATAACCCAATAGTAAAAAACAAAAAAACTGCCCAAAAGGCAGCTTTCTCAAATCTGTTATTTTAAAGGATTTCGTATTTTGTTTTAATGCTGTATTTCAGCTTGATGTTTTCAATATTATCAAAAGAAAAATCTACCGGAGCATCAGCCATTTCCAGCTGGATATTGCTTGCTCTTCCTTTGTAGGCTGCCGGCATAATCATATCGCTGGTGTAATCTTCTATCTCTACAATTTCAAGGGCATTTCCTGTCTTTTTACCCATACTTTCCAGTAAGTAGTCTGCTTTCTCTTTGGCTGCTTTCAAAGCGTTGATCTTCACTGCTTTTCTGAAATCTGCAATTTTGGTATTCTTTACCTCCGCAATATTCAGGCTGCTTACCCACTTTTGATTCAGGTCTTCAAAGATTTTGCTGAGGTTTGATTTTGTACCGGCTTTAAAGTGATAATTTTTGGAAAACTTAGCGGTTTTAGAGTAAATATTCTGATACATGGATTTGAATTTGATATCCTCATTCTTTACCCCTGCATTTTTCAAAATATCAAATAATTTCTTTTCATTATCTGCCAGATCGTTTTTATTATCAGCTTTTATCCCGATACTGAAGATAATTTCATCCGGTTCTACTTCCATTTCTGCCACTCCTGTTACTTCAATTGCATTTTTCTTTACTTCCTGAGCGTTTACAAAACTTCCAAGAGTTAAAATTCCGATTAATAAAAAATGTTTCAATTTCATAATTTCCTGTTTTTAAATTTTTAATTCTGATGTAAAATTACACAGATCAGTAACCGGAATCCTGGAGACTTGGTGAAATGGAACTTTCACTTGGTGAATAGTTTTTGAGCAGACTATATATATGTATATCTTTGTTTTATGAAAATGCTTAAATTCTTTACTCTATTCTTATTGGTGCTTTCGGGAAATACAATCTTTTCCCAAACCACTACTAACAGCAGTGCTGCTGTGGAAGAAGTGCAGGTAGAAACAAAGAAGTTGAAAAGAGCAATGGACACCAAAAATGAGCCTGCCCAAGCAGATTCTTACTATAATATCGGTGAAACATTTTTCAATAGCGGAAACTTTCCCAAAAGTGAAGAGTATTATACAAAAGCGAAAAAACTGTATGAAAAGCTCAATGATAAGCCCAATATCGAGAAAGCAACCCGAAGATTAGCCCAGTCACAGGAGAAACAGAATAAAATAACTCCTGCTATCAGCAATTACAGCATGGCTGCACAGGTAAGTTACAGCGAAAAAAGTAAAGCTGTGAATTCTAATGATGCGGCAAGACTTTCTTCTCCTACACCCGAACTGAAAGCAGAAGCGATTCAGAATAATATCAATCTGACTAAAAAGGAAAATGATCAGGGAGACCTTGCAGAAAGCTACAGCCAGCTGGCAGATGTTAACCTGAAACAGAAAGATGTTTCCAGTGCTGAAGAAAACCTGAATACAGCCTATAAAATTTCTAAAAAAGAAGCTCCTCAACAGGCTCTTGCCATCAATCAGAAGCTGGCAGACCTGTATGTTGAAAACAAAAACTTCGAAAAAGCTATTGAAGCCAAGAAGAAAGTTTTGAAAGAAGACTTTGTAAAAGAAAACTCGCAGGAAAAAGTTAATCAGATTCAGGAACTGGCAGATATCTATATTAAAAAAAATGATCCGGAGGAAGCCGTAGATCTTTTAAAAAATGCCTATGGAATTGCGCTGGACAAAGGTCATACACTGGAAGCACAGAAAAGTGTAAAAAAGCTGGACAGCCTTTATGCGATCTCAGGAAATATTGATGCCTCCGTTCAGTTATACAGAGACTTTTTGGGAAAACTTCCAAATCTTGTTTCCAAAGACAGAAGCCTTGTTGATAATAAAATTCTGGAAGATACAGAACAGAGAATTTCACAGCTGGAAAAAGAAAAAGAGTTGAAAGATGAATTGATCAGAAAGAAAAACGTCTTTAATTACAGTCTGATCGGAGCGTTGATTGTACTCACCGGACTTATTATTTTCATTTTCAGAATGCTGAAAAAAGTTCAGATTAAAAATAAGAAAATAGCTCTTCAGTCGCTGCGAAGAGAGATGAATCCTCATTTTATTTTTAACAGTTTAAATAGTGTCAACCATTTTATAGCCACCAATAATGAGCTTGAAGCGAATCAGTATCTTACAAAATTTTCGAAGCTGATGCGCGGTGTAATGGAAAATTCCACCGAAGATTTTATTCCTTTTCAGCAGGAGCTTGACCTTTTGCAAAATTATCTGGCGCTTGAAAAGACCCGTTTTGCAGATAAATTCGATTACGAAATTGAAGTAGATGAAAATCTGAATATGCAAAACCTTCAGGTTCCGGGAATGCTGATACAGCCATTTCTGGAAAATGCTGTCTGGCACGGACTCCGTTACAGAACCGAAAAAGGATTTTTAACATTAAGCTTCGAAAAAAGTGAATCGCATCTTAAAATCCTTATTGAAGACAACGGAATAGGTATTGAGGAAAGTAAAAAGCAAAAAACAGAACATCAAAAAACAAGAGAGGGCAGGGGAATGAAAAATACACTGGAAAGAATTCAGCTCCTGAACGATCTGTATAAAAAAGACATCACCTGCTCTATAAAGGATAAAGAAAATAACAGTGGAGTTTTGGTGACTATCCGGATGAATCTTGCTTAGCAGGATTAAGGCGGACTGTAAGTTTTGGACCAATTGTACGATTGGTTAAATATCACTAATTTGCATCTGCAATCTGTTATCTGCCACCTAAAATCTGTTCAAATGAAAATAAAAGCTGTCATTGTTGACGATGAACTTATAGCAAGAGAAGTTTTACGAAGCTATCTTACCAAATACTGTCCGCAGGTGGAAATTCTGGGTGAAGCTGAAAATATCAAAGAAGCAGTTCCGTTAATTGCTGAAAAGCAGCCTCAACTGGTCTTTCTGGATGTAGAAATGCCTTTCGGAAATGCTTTTGATGTGCTGGAAGCTACCAAAGATTTCTCCTATGAAACCATTTTCATTACTGCATTTTCACAATATTCTTTACAGGCTTTAAATAAATCAGCAAGCTATTATATTTTAAAACCTATCGATATTCAGGAACTGATTCTGGCAGTGAATAAAGTGGCGGAAAGCCTTGAGAAAAAAGAAGAGCTCAACCGGAATAAGATCCTTCTTGAGAATCTGAAATTAAAACCTGAGAAACAGCAGCTGATTTTGCCAACTTTACAGGGATTTGACGTTGTAAAAACAGAAGATATTGTAAGACTTCAGGCGGATGGAAATTTTACTCAGGTATACCTTACCGATGGTTCAAAGAAGATGGTGTGCCGGTTTCTGAAACACTTTGATGATCTTCTGGAAAACCCGTTTGTCAGGGTTCACAGGTCTCATATCATTAATACAGGTTTTGTAAAATCCTATCATAAAAGCGGAACCGTGATGCTGGCGGATGATACGGAAATAGAGGTTTCAGGAAGCTTTAAAGATAATTTCCTGAAAGTATTTTCATAGAATTTATGGGTCCTTAACAGACCAAAGGCATTATTTTTGACGTTCTATCATAACCACCAAAATATTCCTGTCATGAAAACCATTCATAAAATTATACTTCCCGTTTCATTGGGAGCACTGGGGCTTATTATTTTCAATTCCTGTTCTGTAAGAATTCCCAGAGGAGCATCTGCGGTAAAGAATTTTAATATTAAAAAATATCTGGGCAAGTGGTATGAGGTCGCCCGTTTCGATTACAGGTTCGAGAAAAACATGGACAATGTTACAGCAGAGTATACAGAGAATCCGGATGGTACCGTTCAGGTAAGAAATAAAGGCTATGATTACACTAAAAAAGTATGGAATGAATCTATCGGGGAAGCAAAATTTGTAAAAGATCCTGCAGAAGCCCGTTTGAAAGTTTCATTTTTTAAGCCGATCTGGGCCGGTTACAACGTCATAGATATTGATGAAGACTATCAATATGCTCTTGTGGCAGGAAGCAGTTTAAAATATCTGTGGATCCTTTCCCGTACTACGAGCATTCCGGAAAGCATCCGTCAGCGTTTCCTCCAGAAAGCAAAAAAAATCGGCTATAATACCGATGAGCTGATCTGGGTAAGACATAATCAGTAAAGAATAATCCAAATCGCAAAATAGTGGAAGGGCAAAAATGCAGATAAGTATATTATGTACAATTTTGCCCTTTTATGTTTTAGCTGTTAATATATTCTTTCCATTCTTCAAAACGGTGATCTATCACCTGTTTCATCAGATCATAATTTTCATAGGTATCCTCAATGTGATAGAAAGTTTCATATTCATAGTCATTTTCTTCTGCTTTAGCATCAAAAATATTCACGTAATCATCAGCGAATGAGCTGTATCTGTTTCCAAAATCGGTATCATCAGCATAATAATCCTTTGCAAAAAGATTTCCCAGTTCATTCAGGTCATATTCTGAGAATTTTCCGTCGCAGGAATCCATAATGAATTCAGCACCGGTTATTTCTCTTCGCTTTACTTTTTCTATTTCCTCTTCACCATCTTCCTTCAGTTCATCAGAGATCAGATCGTTATGGATACACCAGTTCAGGAACATTCCTGTGTGGGTAGCCCCGTTTTTCTGAGGAAGGCCTTCCGGAAAATCACCGCCATAATGCCATGAAGCATCATCATATTTAGACATAATTTGTATTGTAGTTTTAGATAATTTCTTCAAAAATAGAAAAAATCAATTTATATTGCCGCTGCCACAGAATTTTCCGTCATTTGCATAGAATTTTTTTCAACAAAAAAACATATGGAAAAAGCTGTTCTGATTACTATCGGTGATGAAATCCTTTCCGGAAATACGGTAGATACCAATTCTAATTTTATTGCGACTGAACTTAAAAATATAGGAATAAAAGTCATTCAGATTCTTACGATCTCAGACGAAATTGAAACCATTAAAAATGCATTGAAAACCGCTTTTGAAACCGGCGATTTAGTCATTACAACAGGAGGCCTCGGGCCAACCCGTGATGATAAAACCAAAAAAGCACTGGCTGAATATTTCGATGATGAAATTGCTTTGGATGAGGTGACATTCAATCATTTGAAAGGCTATATGGAACGACGTGGAAGAGCAGATATTCTCGAAAGAAACCGCGAACAGGCATTTGTCCCTACCAAATCCATCGTTTTTCAAAACCATTACGGAACGGCACCCTGTATGATGATGGAACAGGACGGAAAATTGTGCTACAGCCTTCCGGGGGTTCCTTATGAGGTGAAACCGCTTATTAAAGATCAGATTATTCCTTATTTACAGCAAAGATTCAGTCTGCATTATATCCATACCCGGATTGTTTCTGTGGTCGGAATTCCTGAAAGTATCCTTGCGGACAAAATTGAAGACTGGGAACTGGCACTTCCGGAAAATATTGCACTGTCTTATCTTCCGGTGGGAACCCGTGTAAAGCTTCGTCTGACAGCTTCCGGTGATAACGAAGAGCAGTTGAAGCAAATAACAGAAGAAGAAATCCAGAAATTGCTTCCTTTGGTAGAAGGCCATGTCATTGCAGTATCTGAGGATAAAATTGAAAATATTCTGGCAGAAATGCTTACCGAAAGAAACATGACGATCTCCACAGCAGAGAGTTGTACAGGAGGTGAACTGGCAAAAATGATTACTTCAGTTTCCGGCAGCTCGAAATATTTCCTGGGTGGAGTGGTTGCCTATGCCACAGAGAAAAAGATTAAAATTTTAAATGTTTCTGAAAAGACCGTAGAACAGTTTACCGTGGTGAGCGAACAGGTGGCACAGGAAATGGCAAAAGGCTGTCAGGAATTGTTTGAAACTCATATTTCCCTTTCTACAACCGGTGTTGCGGGTCCGGGGAAAGGAGAAGACGGTAAGGATGTTGGAACAGTTTACTATACGATCAGAATCAATGATCAGGAAGTAACCTCAAAATTATACATGCCGCATCTGGAAAGGGTAGATTTTATGAATTTCGTTTCCCAGAAGGTGATTCAGGATTTGGTTAGCCTTCTTATAAACAGTTAGATAGAGGATTGTTTTTTTAATTTTTTTTTAATTAATTTTTATACAGTTTTTCACGCTTTTTGACTGCCATTCAATAAATTTCAAAATCGTGGAAAATTCCAAACAGATTTTTCAGACCAACAGCAAAAAACGCTGGAAAAGTGTGCAATGGGGAAGCCGTGTCTTTATTTTTATAGGAGTACTGCTTCTTCTTGCTTTAGGTCTGATGATGACTCTGGACAAAAGTCCTAAAATTCCTTTTAAAGAAGATTATAAAGCAGTAATTACAGCCAATAAACCTTACCTTCAGGAGAATAAAATTTCTAAAGAATATAAAGGTTTCAGAAGCTTTATTTCTGAAAAAACAATTCACACCAATCTCGACAAGATTGAGAAAGCAAGAGCAGAAAGATATAAAAATCAGAACAGAAACTGGGCTCAGTTTCCGGGAGGAATCCGTTCTGCATTTTATGTAGCCTGGGATCCTCAGTCTCTGATGTCTCTGAAAAGAAATATCAGACACGTGAATCTTGTTTTCCCCGAATGGTTTTTCCTTGATCCTAAAACCGGAGATCTGAAAACCAATGTAGATCCGGAAGGCTATAAAGTGATCAAAAGAACAGGTGTGGCTGCCATGCCGATGCTGAGTAATAACTTTGACAGAGAATTCCGCTCGGAAGGACTGATAAAAGTTCTTAACGATCCTCAGAAAAGAACTCATCTGATCCAAAAAATCACTCAGCAATGTAAAAAATACCACTTCAAAGGAATTAATATTGACTTTGAAGATATGAACCTGAATTCTGATGAAAATCTGATTGCTTTTATGAAAGAGCTTTCAGAGACTTTCAAAAAAAATCAGTTACTGGTTACCATGGATATCATGACGGACAATGATGATTACAATATTCCAAGGCTGAATCCTTATGTAGATTATTTTGTGCTGATGGCTTATGATGAATACTCTGCAGGAAGCGATGCCGGTCCGGTGTCTTCTCAGAAATGGATCGAACAGCAGACAGGAAAAATTGTAAAACAAACCTCCCCGCAAAAAATAATTCTGGGCCTTGGAGCTTATGGCTATGACTGGAGCTCTAATCCGGATGACAATACTTCTGTTACTTATATGCAGGCAATTACGAAAGCCAGCGCCAGTAAAGCGGTCATAGATTTTAATGACAATACGTTTAATTTAAATTATTCTTATACGGATTCCAAAAATCTTACCCACACTGTATTTTTCAATGATGCGGCTTCTATCTTCAATACAATGCGTTTCTCCTCGGAATATCCTTTGGCAGGAACTGCACTCTGGAGACTTGGAAGTGAAGACAGCAGAGTGTGGAACTTCTATGATAAAGATCTTACGTTTGCAGGGCTATCCAAACTGAACTTAAAAACATTGGAAAATGTAAAAGGGCAGACCATGGTGGATTACATTGGAGACGGGGAAGTGCTGGATGTCCTGAATACGCCTCATGACGGAAAAATTGCATTGGAAGTAGATCCGAAAGAGAAAATTATCACAGACGAAAACTATGTTACCTATCCAAGTTCTTATGAAGTGAAGAAATATGGCAGTGCTCCTCAGAAAGAACTCGTGCTTACCTTTGATGATGGTCCGGATGAAATCTTTACACCGCAGGTTTTGGATGTATTGTCAAGATATCATGTTCCGGCCGCTTTCTTTTTGGTAGGCTTAAATGCAGAAAAAAACCTTCCGCTTGTGAAAAGAATTTATAGAGAAGGACATGAAATAGGAAATCACACCTTTACCCATGAAAATGTTGCAAAAGTAAGTCCGGAAAGAGCTTTGCTTGAAATGAAACTTACCCGTTTGCTTATAGAGTGTGTGACGGGACACAGTACAATCCTGTTCAGAGCACCATACAACGCAGACTCTGAACCTACCACTTCGGAAGAGATTATTCCGGTAGCTTTGGCCAGACAGCAGAATTATCTTGATATTGGAGAAAATATAGATCCTGAAGACTGGCAGCCGGGAATAAAAGCAGATGAAATTGTAAAACGGGTATTAGCCGGAATCAAACAGGAGAGAGGGAATATCATTCTTCTTCACGATGCAGGAGGAGATACCAGAGAAGAAACGGTAAAAGCTTTAAAGATTCTGATTCCGACCCTTCAGAAACAGGGTTATTATTTTACCAACCTTACCAGCATTTTGCACAAAAGCAGAAATGAGCTGATGCCTGAAGTGCCTAAAACGAAGTCATATTACATCATGCAGCTGAATCTTGTGCTGGCTACCGTTATCTATGGAGTAAGTCATTTTCTCGTGGCATTATTTACTATTTTCATTGTATTAGGATTGATCAGATTATTGCTGATGGCATACTGGGCTTTTAAAGAAAGAAATAAAGAGAAAAAACTGGGTGAGCTTCCGGTTCTGAAATCCTATCCGAAGGTTTCCATTATTGTTCCTGCTTATAATGAAGAAGTGAATATTGTGTCTTCCCTGCAGAACTTATTGAAACAGACGTATCTTAACTTTGACATCATTATGGTAGATGACGGCAGTAAAGATTCTACTTATGAAAAAGCAAAAGCTGCATTTCCTGATCATCCGAAACTGAAAATTTTCACCAAAAGAAACGGTGGAAAAGCAACTGCTTTAAATTTCGGAATATCACAAACCGATGCCGAATATGTAGTATGTATTGATGCAGATACCAAACTGCAGCAGGATGCCGTGAAATATCTTATTGCAAGGTTTTTAAATTCTGATCCGGAAGAAAAAATAGCAGCTGTTGCAGGAAATGTAAAAGTCGGAAACAGAGTCAACTGGCTCACCAAATGGCAGGCTATAGAATATACAACGAGTCAGAACTTCGACAGACTGGCGTATGCTCACATTAATGCCATTACTGTAATTCCGGGTGCTATCGGGGCATTTAAAAGAGCAGTGGTTATTGAAACGGGAGGCTATTCATCCGATACCCTGGCAGAAGATTGTGATATTACCGTAAAAATTTTAAAAGCCGGATATACGGTGGCTAACGAGAACAGAGCAATTGCCGTCACAGAAGCTCCGGAAACCGCCAATCAGTTTTTAAAACAACGTTTCCGATGGACCTACGGAATCATGCAGATGTTCTGGAAACAAAGACAGACTTTCCTTAACCCCAGATATAAAGGATTGGGACTTTGGGCGATGCCGAATATTTTATTATTCCAATATATCATCCCATTTTTCTCGCCGATGGCAGATGTGATTATGTTCTTTGGAATTCTGTCCGGAAACGGAGACAAAATATTCACCTATTATCTGATCTTCCTTTTGGTAGATGCTTCCCTGGCTTTAGTGGCATTCATCATGCAGCGGGAAAAATTAACCAATCTGCTGTATATCATTCCACAGAGATTCGGGTATAGATGGCTGATGTATATTGTATTATTTAAAAGTTTAAGAAAAGCACTGAAAGGCGAAATGCAGTCCTGGGGAGTTCTGAAAAGAACCGGAAATGTAAAAGAGATAGCAACTTCATGATAACTAATAAAGGCAGGAAGGAAGAATGAGGCTGGAAGTTCCGGATTTTCATCACAGCTTCCTGCTCCCAACTTCCACTTAAGAAGCTTTCATGTTATTTATTTAAATTTGTTTTCATATTCAAGTAACAAATTCAAAATAAATCATACATATTCTATAAATTGTTATCATAATGAAAAAAATAACGCTTTCTTTGTTTTTAATAGCAGGGATCTGTACTCAGACGACTATGAGCGCACAAGCAAAAGCTGCTAAAGTAGCAGTGAATAACACAGATAAAGGCTTAGACCTTAGCCTGATGGACACTTCTGTACGTCCTCAGGATGACTTTTACAACTATGTGAGTGGAACATGGATGAAAACAGCCAAAATTCCATCTGACAAACCAACATGGGGAAGCTTCAACAAACTGGCGGAGGATACGGATAACAATTCCATGACCATCCTGAACTCTCTTCTGAAAGATAAATTTGCTGACGGAAGTGAAGGGAAAAAGATCCAGGATCTGTATGCTACATACATGAACATGGAGAAAAGAAATGCAGACGGAATCAAACCAATCCAGGAAAATCTGAATAAGATTGATGCTATTAAAAATATGGCTGATCTTCAGAACTACCTTACTTCTGTAACGAAAGAAGGAGAGAACATTCTTTACGGATGGGGAGTGGATGCAGATCTTAAAGATTCTAAAATGAACGCCGTTTATTTAGGAAATGCCACTTTAGGTTTAGGAAGAGACTACTATCAGAAAGTAAACGAAAAAAATACAGAAGCTATTGCTGAATATCAGAAATATGTAGCTTCAATGCTAAAAGAATTAGGATATAAAAATGCTGATGAGGCTGCAAAAGGTATTGTAAACTTTGAAAAAAGTGTTGCAAATACCTATCTGACAAATGAACAGAGCCGTGACAATACACTTCAGTACAATCCTAAAACAATGGCTGAACTTTCAGCATTGGTGAAAGGAGTAGACATCCCTGGTTACCTTAAAAAAGTAGGAGTAAATACGGATAAGGTCATTATCAGCGAATTAGGATTCTATAAGAATTTTGATAAATTGATCAATGCTCAGGACCTTCCTGTGATCAAAGATTATCTTAAATTCCATATGATCCACGGAAGTGCTTCTTACTTAAGCGAAAACTTAGGAAATATGAAGTTTGCTTTCTATGGCAAATACCTTAGAGGCCAGCAGGAACAGAGAGCTCTTAACAAGAGAGGGTTTGAATTGATCAACGGTACTTTGGGAGAAGCTTTCGGAAAACTATATGTTGAGAAATATTTCCCTGCTGAAGCAAAAGCTCAGATGGTAGAACTGATTGACTATTTAAAGAAGAGTTTCGCAGTTCATATCAATAACTTAGCATGGATGTCTTCTACCACTAAGGAAAAAGCAATGCAGAAGCTGAACAAGTTCACTGTAAAAGTTGCTTATCCGGATAAATGGAAAGACTATTCAAAATTAAATATCGTTTCTGAAGCTAAGGGAGGAAACCTATATCAGAACCTTCAGAACATTACCGAATGGCAATACAATAAAGATTTAGCAAAGATAGGCAAGCCGGTGGATAAAACAGAATGGGGAATGACTCCGCAGACTGTAAATGCATATTACAACCCGGTAAATAACGAGATTGTATTCCCTGCTGCCATCCTTCAGCCGCCATTCTTTAACCCTAAAGCTGATGCTGCTGTAAACTTCGGAGGTATCGGTGCGGTTATCGGTCACGAAATGAGCCACGGATTTGATGATTCAGGTGCACAGTTCGATGCCGATGGTAACCTGGTAGACTGGTGGACTCCGGAAGATAAAGCGAACTTCGAAAAAGCAACAAAAGCCCTTGCTTCTCAGTATGATAAATATGAGCCTGTAAAAGGAACTTTTGTAAACGGTACTTTCACAAACGGTGAAAATATCGCTGACTTAGGAGGTGTAAACATCGCTTATGACGCTCTTCAGATGTATTTAAAAGACAAAGGAAACCCAGGGAAAATCAGCGGATTTACTCAGGATCAGAGATTCTTCCTAAGCTGGGCAACCGTTTGGAGAACATTATCAAGTGAGAAATATATGGTGAATCAGGTGAAAACTGATCCGCATTCTCCTGGATATTTCAGAAGCTTCGGTCCGCTAATCAACGTTGACGCTTTCTATAAAGCATTTGATGTGAAAAAAGGAGACAAATTATACAAAGCTCCGGAAGACAGAATCAAAATCTGGTAAAAATAACAACCGCTCAGCAATGGGCGGTTTTGTTTTTTTAGGTAGCAGGTGATAGATGGTAGGTAGCAGGTAGCAGATGGTAGGTAGCAGGTTTTAGGGATTAGGGAAAATAGGTGATAAATAATAAGTAATAAGTAATCGAAGGGACAATCGTTACAATAACGGCTCCCATCATTCCCCTCCCACGGAGGGGTGGCAAAAATTCAAAGAATTTTTGACGGGGTGGTTCTATACCTAATAACATTAAACATTAAACATTGAATTTTTCGCTTTTCACCATATATTAATTATCATTCACTACATATCATTAAAGTTTGTATATTTGATAAGTTTGTGTAAAATCAAAAATTATCTTTAATGAAAAAGCTAAATATTGGAATACTTGCCCTTTCAGGTATTGTATTTCTTAATTCGTGTGGTACAGCTAAGACTGCAGGGACAGAGAATAAAACTGAAGCTACGGCAAAAGTAGCCGAACCGGTAAAAGAAGAAGCAAAAGAAGAGGGAATTAATTTATCGTATATGGATACAAGTGTCCGTCCACAGGATGACTTTTTTAGCTATGTGAACGGAAACTGGGTGAAAACGACTCAGATTCCTTCCGATAAAGCCAACTGGGGTTCTTTCAATGCCTTGAGAGAAAATGTAGATGATGCTTCATTAGATATTTTGAACAAAATCCTTACAGAATCATACCCTGCAGGATCAGAAGGGCAGAAAATCCAGAATCTTTACGCTTCTTTTATGGATACAAATAAAAGAAATACGGAAGGTCTGGCACCAATTAAAGCTGATCTTGCCAAAATAGATGCTATTAAGACTCTTGCTGATCTTCAGAAATACCTTTTGGAAGCTACAAGATTAGGAGATAATTCTTTCTACGGATGGAGAGTAGGTGCTGATATGAAGAATTCCAAGATGAATGCGGTGTATCTTGGTGGTCCGGATCTTGGTTTGGGAAGAGATTATTACCAGAAAGTAAATGATGCCAATACAAAAACACTGGCCGAATATCAGACGTATGTTGGAAAGTTATTCGGAGTTTTAGGATATAAAAATACAACTCAGGCTGCACATAATGTGGTAGACTTTGAAAAACAGCTTGCCAATTACTTGCTGACACTTGAGCAGAACAGAGATGCCAACTTAAGATACAACCCTAAAAATGTATCTGAATTATCAGGTCTTGTGAAAAACGTTGATCTTGCCAAATACCTGAAAGATGCAGGTGTAAACACAGACAGAGTGATCATCGGAGAACTGAAATACTACCAGAATATGGATCAGTTCATTACCCAGAAAAACCTTCCTCTGCTGAAAGACTATCTGAAATACCATATCATCAATGGAAACGCAAGCAACCTGGATGACAATTTAGAGCAGATCAGATTCGATTTCTATGCCAAATATTTACAGGGACAAAAAGAACAGCGCCCGATGAACAAAAGAGGGCTTACCCTTGTCAATGGTGTTCTTGGTGAAGCTTTCGGAAAACTTTATGTAGACAAATACTTCACTCCAGAAGCTAAAAAGCAGATGGAAACGTATATTGATTACCTTTTAAAATCATTCAAAACCCACATCGCAAACATAGACTGGATGTCTCCTGAAACCAAAGTGAAAGCTCAGGAAAAATTATCCAAGTTTACCGTAAAAATAGCTTACCCTGACAAATGGAAAGATTATACACAATTGAAAGTAGAATCTCCAAAAGAAGGAGCTACGCTTTATTCAAACCTTCAGAATGTTGCTGCATGGCAATATCAGAGAAGCTTAGATAAAGTAGGAAAACCGGTTGATAAAACAGAATGGGGAATGTCTCCACAAACTGTAAATGCTTACTACAGCGGATCAAACAACGAAATTGTATTCCCGGCAGCCATTCTTCAGCCTCCTTTCTACAATCCTAAAGCGGATGCTGCAGTGAACTTCGGAGGAATCGGAGCCGTAATCGGTCACGAAATTTCTCACGGATTTGACGACAGCGGTTCCCGTTTCGATGGAGACGGTAACCTGAATAACTGGTGGACGGATGCAGACCGTAAAAACTTTGATGCAAAAGTAGGCCAGTTAGCTGCTCAGTACAGTGCTTACGAACCTGTAAAAGGAAGCTTCGTGAACGGTAAATTTACAAGTGGTGAAAACATTGGTGACTTAGGTGGAGTGGCAGTGGCTTATGATGCCCTTCAGATGTACTTAAAAGATAAAGGAAACCCTGGAAAGATCAGCGGATTCACTCAGGATCAGAGATTTTTCATGAGCTGGGCAACAGTTTGGAGAACGAAAGCTACCGATCAGTATATGATCAACCAGGTGAAAACCGATCCTCACTCTCCGGGAATGTTCAGGGCATTTGGTCCGTTGGTCAATCAGGACTCATTCATTAAAGCATTTGATATCAAACCGGGAGACAAAATGTATAAAGCTCCTCAGGACAGAATAAAAATCTGGTAATTTTACCTTAAATTGTTAGACAAGAAAGAATCCGCCTCACTTGAGGCGGATTCTCTTTTTAATATTCTTTCTTATAATTCCGGAGCACAAACTTTATTCCGGTTTCTATAATATCTCCCATGGTTTTACAATACTTGAAATTGACATCGTAAGTGAGTTTTTGTAAGGCTGTCCTTAGTTCTATGACATTGGCTTCCGGCGCAATATTGTCTTTTTTCATAATAGAAATGAGCTCATAAAATCTGTTTTGGCTGCTCGTAACTCTTTTTACAATCTGCGAACGCACTTCCTTACGGTACTGTTCTATAGAACTTGGCTTCAGTTTTTCCAGAACCATATTCACCATCTGATTGTTTTCTTTAAAATACTGGGGAAGATATACTTTCAGATTTCCCTCGTAAGTCTGCTGATCAAAATCGATGGGACGGATTCTGTAAATCACCTGGTCGAAATCATGGATGGGAATCACCACATAATTATAAGAACGCATGTCACCAAGAAGCCCGATAAGGCAGCGTTCGTTGAATTTCACAAATTCCTTGGAGATCTGTGCTTTTTCCAGTTCTGTACAGTTGGGCAGATGTTTCTGAATAAAGATATCCCCGGGAATTCCTAGGATATGCTCTTCAATCAGAGTGTTTTTATACACCAGAAAGTTAATCCGGTTGGGAGAAAGCAGATCTTCAAGTTCCAGTCCGAATATCCGGGAAGCATCAGCCTGTTTAATATAAAAATAGGTATAATTATCATTCAGTACATTTCTCACCCGGATCCGGAAGGGTTTTGAATTTCCGAAAGTACAAAAATCGATGGTATCCACTGTCAGATAAGGTAGCGTAGCGGTATCTCCATCAGAATGAAGGAGGGTGTAAATTTTATTTAAATTAGCTTCTATTTCTTTAAACTCATATTCAGAATACAATACTCCAAGCCATAAGGTATCTTTTCCTTCCTTATCCAGAATACTCACACTATCATTAAATCTCAAAAGATCTTCATACAGAAACTTAATTTTGGTGGTTCTGTTGTACTTTTCCAAATATTGCTGTAATGCTTCTGAAACTGGAAATATCGGTTTTCTGAACGCTATTTTTACATCTTTCATAACACTGTTCACTTTCTTTAAATATAAAGAATATTTTCTTGTAAAGTCTGAGGATTTCTTATTTTAACATTCATTTTACCATTTTGTACAGAGTACGAGAACGAAAAATTATTTAATTTTTCTTGAAAGACTTTATTTATTTTTTCATAGCTTAGTGATATCGTAATACGGTGATTTTATGTTGAATAAATGCAGGAGAATTTTGATGATCCAAGAAAAATCTTAGTAAAATTTTGTATGTTACAGTTTTTTTTTAAATTTAAACATTGGATTGGTAATTTATTTGATTCATCGGTAAATTACTCAAGGACAGATCCAAACCAAAATAGTAAATCTCAAAATAACAATAATATGGCAATGTTTAATTATGGTGTTGGCGGAAACGAGGTAAAAGTAGACGCTAATGAAGCTATTCAGGAAATACAGGAAAATAAATCACTGATAGTAAGCCAGCTTACAACAGAAGAGTCTTATACCCCTGAAATCGTAACAGGATTAAAAACAGTGGAAGACGTTTTCAGACATTTCCAGCCTTCAGTATCGGTACAGCACGAAACAGAAGATGGTGGAGTGGTAGAAGAAGAATTCCGTTTTCAAAACCTTGGAGACTTTACCCCTAAAAGCCTTACTCAGAAGTCGGATTATCTGCAGCAATTGAGCATGGAACAGGAGCAGTACAATAAAATAGTACGTCAGCTGAAAACAAACAAAATTCTACGCAATATGCTGGAGAACGATCAGACAAGAGCTGCGTTCATAGAGGTATTGAAAGAAGTGGCACAAGAACTTGAAAAATAATTAAAGACTTACATTAAATCATGGATAGCAAATTACAGGCACAAGAAAGCCAGCAGCAGGGTCAGCAGCAACACGCAGGGCAGCCGAAGGGCAACCCGCTTGCAGAGCTAAATAAAATGGGAGGATTTGGCTTTGTTGAATCCGTTGTAGACGGTATTGCCAATATGAACCCAACAAGAAAGGCAAGAAAAGAAATCTTCCTGAACGACAGCAATAAAGCAGAAGAAAGAAAAGAACTTCTTCAGAAGATCAACCTTTGGGTAAACCTTTTAGAAGGTAGCGAATCTGCTGATAAAATGGCTGATACGTGCAAAAGTAAAGCACAACAGGCCGACGAGAATTTAAAGAAAAACTTAAAAAATACACTGGATGCTGTTCGCATGCTGGAGACCAACTACAGAACAGTAGCGCAATTCTACAAAAATACAGAATTGGATAAAGTGGATAACGTAAGTATCGTCAATGCAAGCCTTGAGCAGGTTTCCGATCTGGATAATCCTTTGTTCATTGATGCTATTTCAGAAGAATTCAAAAATTATTATGACCGTCTTGACCTTAGAGATAACTACTCAATCCTTGCCATACCTGGATATTTAGGATCAAACAAGGTCATCGAGAAGTGGGCAAAAATCTGTAACGAAAACAAAGTAATGATGGTTACAGACTTCGCCAACCTTGATAAGCCGGATGATGTAGTAGACTTATTCCACTCTGCAAACCTTACTGGAGGTGAGCTTCACAGAAGTAACGTTATCATGACGTGTAACTGGCTGGTAGGACGTGGTAAAGCTGAAGAAGTAGGGGAAGAAGAAAACGTAGAACTTCCGCCTTCCACTTCATTAGCAGGAAAAATCCATAAAACACTGATGTCTCAGGTGGCAGCAGGTAAAAAACATGGTAACATCAACGAAGTAGACGCTGTAAAATTCGAGCTTAAGAAAAGTGAAATTTCTCAGCTGGAAAAAATGGGTCTTGTACCAATGGTTAACGAATACGGAAAAATTATGGCTTTCTCAGCGAAGACCTTATTTACAGGAGACAATATCGGTCTTCAGACCTATTCCGTAGTTCGTGTATTCGACTATGTAACCAAAGTATTACTTGATTTCCTTAACAGAAGAGCTTTCGAAAACTGGAATGCTAAAAACGAAGACGATTTAAGAAGACAGATTGTAACGTTCCTTGACAATATCAAAGGACCGGACAAGCTGATCGAGAAATTCAAAATTGTTCGTTTCGAGCAGGATAGAGTAAACAAAGACAGAGTATGGCTGGATATCCGTATGACCCCTTATTTCCCTACAAAAAGTTTCGTTATTAAATTGGACGGACACAAAGGAGATGATGGTAACGAATGGGATGCAGAATATACTCAGGAGTAACATAAACATACTTTACATAACAAAAACCGATGCAATATTACATCGGTTTTTTTTCAACCAACACCTATGAAATTGAATATGAATAAGAAACTTATCATTGGTTTACCAATGTTATCAATGGTGCTTTTGATAAGTTGTGAAAAAAAATACCAAAGTCCGGGCACTTACGAAAATGATCTTTTCGCACAGGAACGTCAGGAAGGAAAAGCATACATCATGAATGAAGATGAATGTTTTGATGGAAGTGAACTCGTACTTGCAAGTTCAGAGGTAAAACTTTCAGACAGTTCAAAAGGCCGTGGAAAATCATTCTATCTCTATAAAGTGAAATCCGGAAAAGTATTGAAAACAGTAAGAGATTCTATGGTAGATATGCCAATGCTGTTTTTATCTCAATACAAATTAAAGATCAAAAATACAGATTCTATGTATGTGTATCTGAAGAAGCTTGAAGGGTATCGTTTTATAGCCAAAGACAGAAACCTTAAGTATCAGTGGTTAAAAGCGGCTCCGGTATATTCTGTTGAGAAGAATTAACTTTAAATTCAGGTTTTTTATATCACTATATCATGATTTTTTTTACTTTTGTTTTTGAACAAACACAAAAACAAAATGAAAAAGAATGTAACTCTGTATGAGGATATAATCCTTCATCCTCTCCTACAATTTAATCTGAAAAGTAGTACCTGTCCCAATAACTTCCGACTGAAAGCTATTTAAATTCTATCAGCGATGACAGGAAATATTGCCGGGGATCAGAATCCTCGGGTTGGAACAACATGTTCCTACGAAATAAAGCCTTCAGTACTTTCATTTGTACTGAATGGGGACTTTGAATGGTATCTTTATAAGAAACAGAAAAACGGAAGCTGGAAAGACATCACCGGAAAGCCCAAGACCGGTGAAAAAGTGACATACAACTTTGGAGAAATAGCGCTGGGAGTAGAATTTCAAATGAAGGTGTATGAAATTAAAAAAGGGATTTTACCCGGCCTTCCTGTTACCAGGGAACTGGCTGGCAGCCTTATAATAGTTCCTATCAGCAACAAGGTTCCGAAGATTGATAAAGTAGTCCTCTTTAACAGAGGAACAAAAGATTTCAATACGGCCAGCTACCGTGATACTCTTATTGCGCAGGCTCACTGCATCGCAATGTTTAATAAAGAAATTGAATTTCACCTTTGGGAAGATGACGCTCCTGGAAAAGGGCACGATGCCGGTATTAACAAAAACAACCGTCACATCCGCAGCTATAAGGCTCGCGTCAATGAAAAAGGAATTGCGGAAGTATCTATTCATTTAATGTCTGATGAAAAAATTCTTCGTCAGATGGCTAATCAGTTTCTGATGAAAGGTGACAGAAATGAAGGCGCGAATCATGAATATTATGTTACAGCCACTTATTCAGGGCAAATTCAGGGAGCCAGCCAGGTGAATGTAGATGTAGTC
This sequence comes from Chryseobacterium sp. DZ-32, assembly GCF_059587025.1. NCBI lineage: Bacteria > Pseudomonadati > Bacteroidota > Flavobacteriia > Flavobacteriales > Weeksellaceae > Chryseobacterium > Chryseobacterium sp. DZ-32. The sequence goes on along the minus strand of NZ_JCAIOM010000011.1, from coordinate 113,161 downwards.
AACCCTGATTATAAGGGACAACCTCAACCCAAACCTAAGCCGCAGCCTGAGAAACACACACCAAAATTTCCTGTCGGACCAGAAGGTGGTCCCAAACAGCCGGATCCTAAAGGTAATATTATAGAAGCGGTTTTCATTGATGATACAGGAAAAGAGCTTTCCAAAGTAGCTGTAGGAGATAAAGTTAGGGTCAGAATTCACTCCAAAAATATGGTGGGAAAACACATCCAATATGTCATCTGGAAATATGATTCCACATCCACTCATGAAGTTTATAGAAGTGCAATGATTAAAATTCCTGCCGATGTATATGATACCTCAGGATTTATCATTACAAAAGTGAGTTCTGAAAAAGGAATAGGCTTTCCTATCGGCAATCTGAATTCCTATACACAAAACTATTTTATAGAAATTATCTCCAAAGATCTTTCTGCAGAATCTCAGAAATTTGGGGTAAATTCGGATGGACTGATGGAAATGGAGAAGGTGAAGAGTGCGGTGGTGGTGCAGAAGACTCAAGCTCCTAAACCTGAAACCGGAAAATGTCCGAATTGTGACAAAGATGTTACTTTAGATCAAATGAAAAAAATATTCCCTGACTGTCAAGATGAAACTAAACTTAAATCAGTCATGGAAGCATATAATAAATATATGTCAAAATTTCAGATGAATACATGTTGGAATAAGGCTCATTTTTTTGCACAAACCAGAATAGAAGCTGGAACATCTTTACATATTAAAGATGAAGGCTTAAATTATTCTGTTAAGAGATTAATTGAAGGTGACAGATATAAAGGCAAAAATTGGGTTAAGGGAGACCCAATAAAAAAAATAGGAGGCTACTATCTTGACGGGGAATTTAAAAGTCGGCCTTTCTCATATTTTGACATTCATAAAGAAGATGCTAATAAATATGGTCGAAAAGATTTAAACAAAGCGAATGATAATGGTATACAAAAAGCTAATCAGGAGATGATAGCAAATTTAGTATATGATGATAAGAACCGTCCAGTTAAAGCCAAATTAGGAAATACAAAAGATGGAGATGGTTGGAGATACCGAGGAAGAGGATTCATTCAACTAACAGGTAGAAATAATTATACAGCAGCTAGTAAATACACTGAAAAATATGCTAATATTGAAATTATATCTGATGAAGGAGCTAATAAAGTAGGCACTAATGCAGAAGTTGCAATGCTAGCTTGTATGGGATACTGGGTTGCAGATGAAAGAACAATTCAGAAAAAAGCTAATGGAGAAAAAAATGTAAATTTAATTTCAAAATTAATTGGAACAGATGTAGATTGGAAGGGAAAGAAAAAATCATTCGATGAAATAACATCTATTTTATTTAAAGTAAACGAATGCATATATGGAAAGAAAGATAATGATACAGAAAAAGGAGATAAAAATCAATATGACATTAATGTAGATACTTTTGAAGTTAAAAAAATAACCACAAAATCCGATAGTATGGATTATGAATATAACATTTATCAATCAGGGCAGAAAATCAAAACTTATAATATCAAAAAAAACAGTCACAATCTTTTACCTTTTCCCGAAACAGGACCTAATTGGGGAAGGTTTGGAACAAGAGATAAAGGTGGAGATAACTGGGTAAATGAAAAAGTCTGTGCTGCATTATTAGGTTTCTTTTACTCTTTACCATTAAATAAGTATTCAAAAGCACTATATTTTAATGATATTTCGGCTTACGATGGCAGAAATATTGGACATGCGGGACACAACATAGCAGGAAATGATGTTGATATAAGATATCCAGGAAGTACAAATGGCGCACAAACACTTTGGAAGGATGCTATGAAAACATATAAAAATGAAGAAGCATTCATAAAAGATTTAGAAAATATATTAGATGTAGCTGTCAAATGGAAATTTATAAAAAACTACGCATATAAAAAGGGAATAAAGAACACAATTGGCAAAGCTACCGGTGTTCATCAAGATCATTTTCATATCGGATATAGATAATTAGTAATAATAAAAAATGAAAAAATTTGTAATCATTTTCTTTTCAGCAACAAGTCTTATTTGCTGTCAAAATAAAGAGAAAAATACAACAGTTGAAAATATAAATAATGATATAGATTTTATAAAAAAACATATGAGGCTTCAAGAAAAAATTGAGCTTTCTGAAAATGACACAAATACATCAAATCAGTATAAGCTAATAGATAAAGATTTAGAATTAGGTGGAGAGTTAACCTTACAAGGATTGAAAGAAAATGGTTATAAAGTACCTGAAAACAGCTTTTTTTCAAAGCAAATTAAGGATATTTTTGAAACACAGGAAGATTGTTCATGTACCTCAGTAAAGCAGCATCAAAATTTCACTACTTATTTTGTCAATTCGTCACAGGAACAAAATATTAAACAAACAGAATTTGATTACACTTATGATCATATATATGTTTATCCCAATCTTAAAATTTTAACAGATCTGCCTCTTTTAAATGATATTGTGGAGTTAAAAAACAATAATTTGAAAGTAAATTTAAATCAAACTATTATTGCTAGAAACAAATATTTATTTAACAACAGTAAAGGAGACTTGGCTTGGTTATTAGCTAATGACAAGGATTTTTTAAAAATATTACTTGTAAATTTTGGCTTTGATAAAGAGGATAAAATAAATGAAGTAATTCTAAATGATCTATTTCAAGAATATTCCAAAGAAACGCCAGAATCCTCTCAAAAAATAGGAAATATTTTATTTGTAAAAAATTGTGAAGGAAAACTAAGTATTAGAAAAAACTTACTTAAGTATATAGAAAAAAACACAACTAAAAATAATGATAAATATGTCTCTGCATTATCAAATTATGTGATTGGTATACTTTATAATGACAGTATAAAATCTCTATTTTCACCTGATGAAAAGGCTGAAATTGTAGCAAATATATCCAATATAGAAATCCCTGCATTCAACAACTATAAAGGTTTAAATACGGATTCTTGGAACTCGCAAGCTACTACATTGTTCTACCTTCAAAATAAAAGCACAATGAATCACCCTGAAGTACTAGATATTTTAAAAAAACACAACTATTTTGGTTATCCATATTTAAAAAAATATATTGAAAGCGGTGGCCTAGAAAACGAGAGTACAACTTCACCCCAAGATGATGATTATCAATAAATCCTAATAAATATCAACTAGTTCATAAACTATATATCCTGATGAGAACTTTTTAATTATTTATCTTTTTTTCATACGCAAATAGTAGGAATAGATAAGAGTAAAAAAGTTATACAATAACGGATTCACAAAAAAACTCCTTCAACATCAAAAACAGGAAAAATAAAATAAACCTATCTTTGCAGCATAGAAACAATGTTCAGGATGAAGAGAAAATCATCTCTTCAATGATTTAAAATAAGATTGGTTTTTGGAAAAAAATAGAACAGGTTCAGAATTCCTTCATATAGGAAACAGGCTTTTGGAGTGGTACAGAAATAATGCAAGAGATCTGCCTTTCAGACAGACAAAAGATCCGTACAAAATCTGGATCTGTGAAATTGTATTTCAGCAGACGAGAATCAATCAGGGATTGAATCATTATAATAATTTCATTAAACGATTTCCCGATGTAAAAACATTGGCAGAAGCTGAAGAAAACGAAGTTTTACTCTATTGGAAAGGATTGGGATATTATTCAAGAGCCATCAATATTCATAAAGCGGCCCGGCAGATCATGAACGATTATCAGGGTGTCTTTCCTCACGAATATGAAGAAATTTTAAAACTGAAAGGAGTAGGGAAATATACTGCAGCAGCTGTTTCAAGCATCTGCTTCGGGGGAAGAATGCCTGCCGTTGACGGAAATTTCTACCGTGTTCTGAGCCGTCTTTTTGCCGATGATTTTGATATTTCAAATTCAAGAGCGTTTACCTATTTTTCTGAACTGGCCGCCCTGGTAATGCCGGAAAATGTAGGAGACTTTAATCAGGCTATGATGGATATCGGCTCGGAAATCTGTAAACCCAAAAATCCGTTGTGCGGAGAATGCCCTGTAAATGAAGATTGTCTGGCATTTTCCATGCAAAAAATTTCAGATTATCCTGTAAAAACAAAAAAAGTAAAAGCAGAAGATCTTGCTTTGACCTATTATTTTGTTCATAAAAAAGGACAGTTTCTGATCCGTCAGAGAGCAGATGACTTCATATGGAAGAAATTATTTGAATTTCCCACAGCTATTCCTTCCGATATGGAACCCTTCATTACAGGTTCAAAAACAGTTACCCATAAACTGACTCATAAGAATTTAAGCATTGAAATTTGGAATGTCGAGGTTACTTCAGAAAAACAATGGAATGATTTTATCGCTGAAAATCAATACCTGATTACAGACCTTGAAGACTCTCATGAAAAATCCTTTCCGAAGCCTTTGGAAATTTACATTCAAAACGCACTGAAAGACTGAAATTTGTCTTCTGAAATCTGAAATCTAATTTGTACTTTTGCAAAATGATTAAAAAAGTCATTTTTATTTTTGTATCGCTGCTTTTAATTTCATGTGGAAAAGACCCTTCACCAAAACCTTATGGAGAACTGCGTCTTGAATATCCCGCACCGAAATACCAGAAGTTTGAAAACGATTGCGCCTATACCTTTGAGTATTCGGACTTTGCTTCCATAACGCCAGCCAAAAAACCTTGCTGGTTTTATCTGAACTATCCGAAAATGAAAGCTAAGCTTTTCGTTACTTATTATCCGATACAAAACGACTTTGCTGACCATATCAAGGAAGCTGAAAAAATGGTGTATGAACATACCATCAAAGCCAGTTCTATAGATACAAAATCCTTCGAATACCCTGAAAAGAAAGTATACGGGAACTTCTATGAACTGAAAGGGCAGAGCGCTTCCAATCTGCAATTCTACATTACAGACAGTACGAAACACTTCGTAACTGCTTACTTATACTTTAACACGAGGCCAAAACCGGACTCTCTTGCTCCCGCAGTAAATTATATCAAAAATGATATGAAACATCTGCTGGACACTTTTGAATGGAAAAAATAATTACTTTTAATATACATTGAAAAATATATGAAACTTTTAGTTGTAGGAAGTGTTGCATTTGATGCAATTGAAACACCATTTGGTAAAACGGACAAAATTTTAGGAGGTGCAGCCACTTATATCGGGATCACTTCATCAATTTTAGGCGTTAAATCCGGAATTGTTTCTGTAGTAGGAGGAGACTTTCCACAGGAACATCTGGATATGTTCACAGACAGAGATGTAAACATTGAAGGAATTGAAATCGTGAAAGAAGGAAAAACATTCTTCTGGTCCGGAAAATACCACAACGATCTGAATACAAGAGATACTTTGGCTACAGAAGTAAACGTGTTGGAGAACTTTGATCCGAAAATCCCGGATTCAATGCAGGATGCCGAAATTTTACTACTTGGAAACCTACACCCTGGAGTTCAGTTATCTGTACTTGAAAAAATGAACAACCGTCCTAAGCTGGTTATCCTTGATACCATGAATTTCTGGATGGATTCTGCATGGGATATCTTAATGGATATGATTGCAAAAACAGATGTTATTACCATCAATGATGAAGAGGCAAGACAGCTTTCAGGAGAATATTCTTTAGTGAAAGCAGCTAAAAAGATCCACACTATGGGTCCTGAATATGTGATCATTAAAAAAGGAGAGCACGGAGCTTTACTTTTCCATGACAATAAAGTATTTGCTATCCCGGCACTTCCTTTAGAAGATGTTTTCGATCCTACAGGAGCCGGAGATACTTTCGCCGGAGGTTTCGCGGCATATCTTGCTAAAAAAGGAAAAATTGATTTCGAAACGATGAAGTCTGCTCTTATCGTAGGATCTGCAATGGCTTCATTCACCGTAGAGAAATTCGGAACAGAAAGGATAGAGGAAGTAAACGAAGCTGATATGTTCAGCAGATTGAGACAATTCAAAGAATTGACAACATTTGATGTTGAACTGCAATAAATAAGTCTTTTTAAGAAATATTTATAATAAAAAATTGAAGGAAATTCGTTAAGAATTCTAAATTTGCAACTTGTTAAAATAGTAAAATGACAAATAAACTAAAAATCACTTTTCTTCTTGGGATTTTCATCATGATATTCTCTTCAAATATGATGAATGCTCAGCTAAAACAAGGAGATCTGGTGGATGGCATTGCAGCTGTTATCGGGGATGAGATTGTATTGGAATCTGATGTAATCGAGCAGATGAATTATGGTAAACAGCAGGGAGCTGCCAACACAGACAAATGTGAGTTCCTGGAAAATCTTATCAGCAATAAACTTCTTGTATACGAAGCAAAAAAAGATACGTTAATTGAAAACCGTTCTGCAGCAATCAAAGAACAAGCTAATGCAAAATACCGTCAGATGCTTTCCCAGTTTCCGGATGAAAAAACAATGCTTGCAGCCTATAAGTTCAGAAATGCGTATGAACTGAAAAATGCTATTGAAAAAATAGATACAGACCAGTATTACGGACAGGCGAAGTACCAGAGAGTTACTGATAAAGCAGACGTAACTCCAAATGAGGTAACTGATTTTTACAATATGTATAAAACACAGCTGCCACAGGTAAAAGATGAAGTTACTTTAGCTCAGATTATGATCTACCCGTCACTTACAGAAGCTCATAAACAAGACCTTATCAACAGACTAAAAAAAATCAAACAGGATATTATCGGAGGGGAAACTTTCGAAAGCCAGGCAAGAATTTATTCTGAAGATGAAGGGTCAGCTGCCAACGGAGGATTATATAAAAATATCAATAAAGGGCAGATGGTGAAGCCATTCGAAGCTGCTGCATTGAACCTTCAGGAAAATGAAATCTCAGATCCTGTTGAATCTGAATTCGGATTTCACATTATTCAGTTGGTGAAAAGATCCGGTAAAGTATATGATGCAAGACACATCTTGTTGAAAGCTGTTCCTACTGATGATGAGATCAAAACTGCAAAAGCAAAATTAGACAGTATCAGAGGTCTTATTATCGATGGTAAAATAACATTCAAAGATGCGGCTTTTAAATTCTCAGATGATAAAAGAACAAAATTCAACGCCGGGATCATTCCTGGAGCCGATGGTTCTGATAAAATTGAAAGAGAAAGTATCCCCGGAACAATCAGCTACGAATTGGCAGGTTTAAATAAAGGTGATATTACTACTGCTTTTGAAGATGAAGAGAACAAGAGAAAACAAATCAAGATCATCAAAGTGGAAGATGTGATTCCTTCTCACCAGATTACGCTGGAAACAGACTTCAGCAGAATCAAGCAGATGGCACTGAATAAAAAGAAAAGTGAAATGGTTGAAAAGTTTGTCAACTCCAAGTTACCGACAACCTTTATTTCAATTGACGGACGTTACGACAGCTGTAACTTTAAGTCTAACTGGAAGAAACAATCCTTAACAAAATAAAATCAAAGCCTTCAGAATTTCTGAAGGTTTTTTTTTATCATCGAACTTTATAAAGACGAAAATCCATGATGGAAAATATGGACAGATATTTCCCGGAAAACCATTGTTTTTAGTATTTTTACGCATGAGCAATTTTATAGATTTTAACGCTGCAAAAAAACTTCATGACATGGAGGCCACACACAATAGAATTTCACACCTTTTTACTATTAAATATCCCATTATCCAGGCTGGTATGATCTGGCATTCAGGATGGAGACTTGCTTCTGCCGTTTCCAACTGTGGAGGATTGGGAATAATAGGAGCAGGAAGTATGTATCCTGATATCCTGAGAGAAAATATCCGGAAATGTAAACTGGCAACAGATAAGCCATTTGGAGTAAATGTACCGATGTTATATCCTAATATTGAGGAAATCATTCAGATCATCCTTGAAGAAGGAGTGAAAATTGTATTTACATCAGCCGGTAACCCGAAAACCTATACGGAAACCCTTCAAAAAGAAGGAATAAAAGTAGCTCACGTTGTTTCTTCCACCAAATTCGCTGTAAAATGTGAAGATGCCGGAGTAGATGCCATTGTTGCAGAAGGTTTCGAAGCAGGAGGCCACAACGGAAGAGATGAAACCACCACATTCTGTCTTATTCCGAATGTAAAGAAACATATTTCTAAGCCGTTAATCGCTGCCGGAGGAATTGCTTTAGGTTCACAAATTAAAGCTGCAATGATTCTAGGTGCAGACGGTGTACAGATCGGTTCCCGTTTTGCTGCTACCCACGAAGCAAGTGCCCATGAAAACTGGAAAAAGAAAATTACAGAACTCCAGGAAGGAGATACACACCTTACGTTGAAAGAACTGGCGCCTGTAAGAATGGTTAAAAATAAATTCTTCAATGAGCTGGAAGATATTTATATGAACGGAAGAAACAAAGATGCTTTAATCGCATCGCTGGGAAGAGCCAGAGCAAAAAAAGGAATGTTTGAAGGAGATATGGAAGACGGAGAACTTGAAATAGGCCAGGTTTCTGCTTTAATTGATGAAATTCTTCCGGTTGAAACTGTTTTCAGCCATCTTTTAAAAGAATTTGAAGAAACGAAAATGCCGGTTTTTTAATATGATTTTATTCGATGGAAGGAAGAATAATTGATGTAAAGGGACAAAAATTATATATCGAACACAATAATCAATTTCAAGACAGGCCTACGATTGTTTTTCTGCATGATTCATTAGGATCTGTGCAGCTTTGGAGGGATTTTCCGGCAAAACTGTCTGAAGCAGCACAGTGCAATACTCTTGCTTATGACCGGTTAGGCTATGGTAAATCATTTCCTATGCTTACTCATGAACGGCCGGTACATTATATGGAACTGGAAGCAAATTTGTTGAATGATGTACTGATTGAAATGGATATTGATAACGCGATTCTCTTTGGGCACAGTGATGGGGGAACAATTGCTTTGATCACCGCTGCAAAATATCCCGAAAGAATAGAAGCCGTTATCTGTGAAGCTGGTCATATTTTTGTAGAAGAAACAACTTTAAAAGGAGTTTACGACGCATGGGAAGCTTACAAAACGACCAATCTTCCGGAACGTTTACAGAAATATCATGGCGATAAAGTAGAAATGCTTTTCAGAGCCTGGACAGAAACCTGGACACGGGATGATTACAGAACCTGGAATATAGAGTATTTCCTGAAAGATATTACAGCTCCGTTGTTATTTATTCAGGGAGAGGCTGATGAATATGGGACACTGGATCAGGTAGAAAAAACAGTGACTCAGGTCAGTGGAAGGTCGGAAAAATATATCATTCCCGGTATAGGCCATACACCACATAAAGAAGTACCTGAGCTTGTATTGGAGAAAGCGGCCGGATTTATCAGCAAATATTTCTAATATACAATATCAACAAGGCACCTGTTAACGGGTGTCTTTGTTTTTGTTAAATAAACAGATTGATCTATTTTTATTTCAATAACTGAAGTTCAGCAGCAATATTTTCCTTTGCCCGGGCTTCATATCTTTCCTTAAAATATTTCGTTTTAAAAATACTTTCAAGCTCAAGGAAATGTTTGAGCACTTTTTTTCGTCCCGGTTTATACAGAAAGTCAGGGTAAATAGAATACTCTTTTCTGATATTCTGAGTGTATTCCAGATACGTTTTAAAATCTTTGCCCAATACAGAAAGATCAGCATCGAGCAGATAATTGGTGTCTTCATTATCGGATTGATGATGTGATTTTGTTGCCAGGATCTGCGCAGAAATGAGTGAAATTCTGTATTTGTTCAAATGAAGTTCTCCAAGCCTTTTTTCTGCTTTGGAAGCACTTTTCTCCTCATTAGACTTAGAAGAAGCATCGTAGATAACGTCATGGTAAAACACGGAGAAAGAAATGGCTGTAAAATCTGAAATATCGCTTTTCACAGCTTCAAGCTCACTGAACATATTTTCAAGATGAAGAAGATTGTGGTAGTGTCTCCCTTTTTCAGAATATCTGGTTTCAAGTTCGTTCCAAAGGCTGTCGATCAGCTGTTTGTTTTCGGTGAAAGAAGAACAAAGCGTGTCAAAATAATTTTTCAGATTCATAGAAATAAGATAAAAAAAAGGAACTTTTAAAAAGTTCCCTGATTTGCTTCCAGAACAGCCTTCAGCTCAGACCAGCCCCCGCCGTTGTAACCGTCCTTTAATCCTTGAGCGTTAAGATAATCCAATGCTTTTCCGCTTCTGTTTCCACTTCTGCAGAATAAGATAACAGGTTTTTCAACAGATAGGATCTCGTCCTGTCTGTCTTCTACTTCACCTAAAGGAATATTCTTAGCACCATCTATATTACCGTCCATTTCCAGCTCCATTGGTTCACGAACGTCGATTAATTCATAGTTTCCTGATTGTATTACTTCTATTAAAGACATAGTTGTTGGTTTAAACATTAAATTAGAAACGAAATTACGTATTTTTTCTTTGAAAAAAATCCTAATGAAAGCATAATTTTTCAGAAAATAATCATCGGTGAAGCGAACTTTGGTAGAAATCAGAAGATTGATAAAATAATCTTAATTTTGCAGTGTGAAATTAATGAATGCAGACGCTGAAAAATATTCCCAACTCATAAAATCCAGGGCAAAAAGTTTTGGGTTTCAGAGTTGTGGTATTTCCAAAGCTGATTTTCTGGAGGAAGAAGCTCCCCATCTTGAAAAATGGCTGAAGAATAATTATAACGGCGAAATGAAGTATATGGAAAATCATTTCGACAAAAGACTTGATCCGAGACTTTTGGTAGAAGGTTCAAAATCTGTGATTTCACTTTCTTACAATTACTTTCCTGAAGAAAAAATTTCAACGCTGGAGAACTTTAAAATCTCAAAATATGCTTATGCAGAAGACTATCATGAAGTAATCAAAGAAATACTCCGTGAAATGGTTGCTGAGCTGCAGGAAGAAATAGGGGAATTTGGATTTCGTGTCTTTGTAGATTCTGCGCCGGTTTTGGAAAGAGCCTGGGCGAAAAAGTCGGGAATAGGCTGGGTAGGGAAAAATGCCAACCTCATTACCAAACAGAGCGGTTCTTTTTATTTTCTGGCCGAAATCATCTGCGATCTGGAGCTGATTCCTGACCATGCCACTACGGATCATTGCGGAAGCTGCAGAAAATGTATCGATGCCTGTCCCACAGATGCCATTGTTTCTGAAAAGATTATAGATGGAAGCCGATGCATTTCTTATGCAACCATAGAACTCAAAAATGAAATTCCGGATTATTTTAAAGATAAAATGGAAGACTGGATGTTTGGCTGCGATATCTGTCAGGATGTCTGCCCCTGGAACAGATTCTCAGCACCCAATAAACAGAGCCGTTTCCAGCCCAATGAAGCCTTGAAAAACTTTAAAAAAGGAGAGTGGAAAGAACTTACCCAGGAAATTTTCTCGGAAATCTTCAGAAAATCTCCCGTAAAACGAACCAAGTTTGCCGGTCTCAAAAGAAATATTGAGTTTTTACAGAAGACTTCCGACTGATTTTTCCCTGAACTTTCGGTGATAATTCCTCTTTTGGAATTTTTTGAACTTCCAAACCAGAGCTGATAGTCGACCATTCCTTAAATTTTTCGCTTTAAGGAGGTGAAGATTTACATCAATAAGTTTCTTAAAAAGCCTTTCCTATAAAGAAAAATTGATTTTCAGGAGATCAAAATCTCACCGAAAATCAACGTCTTTTTTGTATTCTTTTAGGAGCAGTTTTTACTCTTACTTTAAACCTTTTTTGGGATTTAGTATTTTTACGCATATTTGTGAATATTTCGTAACTAAATATAGCCATTTTTTCGATTAAAACAAATACTTTTACTAAAAATTAAAGATTAAATTTTGTTAAAAAACATGACTGTGAAAACGATATTAATGTATATCCTGAAAGTGCTAGGAATTATTTTAGGAATTGTGATTATTTACGTAATCCTTGGGCTGCTGATTCCCTATATTCCCGTTTCAGCAAAAGATGACGGACAGAAGAAAGAAATTCCAATCTATATTTACACCAACGGAGTGCATACCGATATCGTAATGCCTGTAAAAAATGACCTTCAGGACTGGAGCCGGAAAATTCCTTTTGCCAATACCAAATCAAAAAAAACAGATTATCAGTATATAGGAATAGGATGGGGAGACAAAGGGTTTTATCTTGATACTCCCACATGGGCAGATCTGAAATTTTCAACAGCCATAAAAGCAGCATTCTGGCTAAGTGATTCCGCAATGCACTGTACCTTTTATAATACGATGAAAGAAGGCGACGACTGTAAAATGATTATGATCAGCAGAAATCAATATCTGAATCTGGTAAAATTTGTAGAAGATAAATTTGACAGAGACCAGAACGGAAACTTCATGTTGATTCCAACAGATGCAGTATACGGTGATAATGATGCCTTTTATGATGCAAAAGGAACGTACAGTTTTCTTTATACCTGCAATACCTGGAGCAATAACGCTTTAAAAGCTGCAGGACAAAAGGCCGCACTTTGGACCCCTTCAGATTTCGGAATTTTTCAGCACTATAAATAATATATGAAGAGGATTTATCTGTTGTTCATTATCTTTTTGGTGGGTTCATGTTCCCAGGAAAGGAAAAGCAATACAATAATAACCAATAGACCTCTGGCGGCAGAAAAGAAGCCTGAAGCCAATCTTTCGAAAATAAAAAGTAAAGCGGAAGAAGCATTGGAATTCTGTGATTCAAAGAACCTCAGCAAAGACTTCTGCATTCTTATTGATATGAGCCTTCATTCCGGTGTTAACCGTTTTTTTATCTGGGATTTTAAAAATAATAAAATATCAAAGAAATATCTGGTAGGACATGGCTGCGGTTCCAATTCATGGAGTAAAGATTATTCTAAAGCCAATCCGGGTTTCAGCAATGAGGATGGAAGTCACCTTTCATCTTTAGGAAAGTATAAATTGGAAGGAAGAGGCTACAGCGACTGGGGAATCAATATAAAATACCTCATGCACGGCCTCGAAGAAACCAACAGTAATGCTTTAAAAAGATTTATTGTCTTTCATTCATGGGATATGATGAGCGATAATGAAGTGTTTCCTGACGGATCTCCCGAAGGCTGGGGCTGTCCGACTGTTTCCAATAACGCCATGAAAGAAATTGATCCGATGATTCAGAAATCGGGAAAACCTGTACTGATGTGGATCTATAATTAAATCTTTACCTTTGTTTCATAACAATCGTGTTAACTGATTCCACCTTATGAAACATACCCTTTTCCGCGAACAACAGCTCAATTGTGATATAGAAACGGCATGGAAATTCTTTTCCTCAGCCAACAATCTTTCAGAAATCACCCCGAAGGATATGGGCTTTATTGTATTAACGGAAATGGAAAACGATGAAATCTATAAAGGGATGCTCATCGATTATTACGTTTCTCCGTTATTCGGTATTAAAATGAAGTGGCAGACTGAGATTACCCATGTAGACTTCCGGAAAAGCTTTATTGATTTTCAGAAAAAAGGACCGTACAAATTATGGAACCATCATCATGAATTTATTCCCAATGCCGAAGGGGTTCTGATGAGAGACACCATAGATTATGAACTTCCCATGGGATTTTTAGGTGAAATTGCCCACGGTCTTTTCGTGAAAAAGAAACTGGAATACATCTTTGATTATCGTTTCAGAGTATTGAGTAAACTGTTCTAAGTATTCAATAGGAACGGGCTTTAGCCCGTTAAAAATAAGCCAAAATTCATCTGGCCAAAACCTAATCCCGTTTTTCATTCAGAATTTTAAAAGTTGGATTCCTACGCAATAACAGACTGCATGAATAGACTTTGCGTTGTATTGTCATTACGTATGAATATAAATACGAATGAGCAGAATTATTCACTAATTGTTTAAGTTTTTTTAACAATTCCATGGCCGGATTTTCCAGTAGAAATCCCTATTTTTGCACAACTATCGTTTTTACTGAAAAACTAAAGTATTCTGATTGACATGGCAGGTCTGAGGTCATTTTTCTTATTTTATATCATACTGGTTTTTTCCCTTTTCAATTCGAATTGGGCGGAAAAATCATTGAGAAATATCCCTCATGTTCCTCCTGTAACCAACATTCATGTTCTGGATGTTTACGAGGAAGCAGATATGAATACGCATGCGCTGCCTGCTGCTTCAAAAATTGTAAAACATTCAGTTAAAAAAAATGATTCTGCCATTGCAGACTTTTCAGGAATATTAAAAGTTATTCCAAAAGTTTCCCTTCCTGAGATTGCGGTTTCCACGATTTGTGGCGTTAAATCCTTTCTCCATCTCCTCCAGCTGTATTAGGTTTAAGTTTCTGAATGCCAAATCATTTTAACGGAAATCTTATAACTTAAACATTTAAAAATGTATTTTAAAACTGTAATAATTTGCATTCTTGCAACATTATTCGCTGTGTCATGCAGTAAAGACAAGAAAAAAAACAATCAAAAAGATAAAGAAGTTCCCGTACTGGAAATCAAGGAAAAAGATACATTGGTGAGCAACCAGTTTGTCACCGATATCCAGGCTAAAAAAAATGTTGAAATGCGCTCCAGAATCGGAGGTATTATCCAGCATATTTATGTCAACGAGGGACAGTTTGTTCAGCAGGGACAGGCTTTATTTAAAATCAATGATGCTGAGCTGCAGATGGAACTTCTGAAAGCCAATGCAGCATTAAAACAGACTGAAGCAGACGTTCGTATTGCAGAAGTAGAGCTGAAGCAGATTCAGAGCCTTCATGCTAAGAAATTTGTAGCCAATAACGAGCTGGAAATGGTAAAGGCAAAACTATCTTCAGCGAAGGCAAAACATGCCTTTGCCGATGCAGAAAAAAGAGCGGTTCTTCAGAAAATAAGCTTTACAAGAATTACAGCACCTTTTGATGGAGTGATTGATGTAATTCCCCATAAAGACGGAAGTTTGGTGGAAAATGGAACATTGCTAACCACACTTTCACAACTGAACGAAGTGTACGCTTATTTCTCCATTCCTGAAAACTTATACTTTGAACTTTTAGCTAACGATAAAATCGGAAACCATCAAAAAATTGAATTGACGTTGCCTAATGGAGTCAATTACCAGTTCAACGGAGCTTTGAAAACAGCCGAAGGGGAAATCGACAGAACTACAGGTTCTATCCGCTATAAAGTGCTTTTCCCGAATCCGGACCGTTTGATCAAACACGGTACTTCCGGGAAGCTTATCATTTCCGAACAGCAGGATAATGCGATCCTTATTCCACAAAAATCGACCTTCTCCATTCAGGATAAGACCTATGTTTTTGTAGTAGATAAACAGAATAAAGTGAAAATGACCAATATTAAGATCGGAACTACCTTAAGAGACTCTTATGTGGTGGAAAGCGGTCTTAAAAAAGGAGATTTAATCATTTATGAAGGAACTCAGTCTTTGAAAGATGGAGATATCATCAAAATCAAAAAGAAGTATTAACCTTTCATAATCTTTAAATCAATCGACTATGGTAGAAATGTTTATAAGACGAAAGGTTCTTTCGTTGGTTATTTCCATATTATTTGTATTGCTGGGAATTATGGCGTTGCTGAAAATGCCGATCACCCAGTTTCCCGATATTGTACCACCTTCAGTAACCGTTACGGCAAAATATACGGGAGCGAATGCCGAAGTGTCTGCCAATGCGGTAGCCCTTCCTCTGGAGCGTGCCATCAACGGGGTGCCGGGGATGACGTATATGTCTACGGTAACCTCCAATGACGGTCTTACCCTTATTCAGGTATTCTTTGAAGTAGGAACAGATCCTGATGTGGCTGCAGTAAACGTTCAGAACAGGGTAACCACTATTCTTGATGAACTTCCTGAAGAAGTAATCAGAGCCGGGGTAACTACTGAAAAAGAGGTGAACAGTATGCTGATGTACCTTAATATCACCAGTACAGATCCGAGCCAGGATGAACAGTTTATCTATAACTTTACGGATATCAACGTCCTTCAGGAATTGAAACGTATTGATGGAGTAGGACGTGCTGAAATTATGGGACAGAAAGAATATTCGATGAGAGTATGGCTGGATCCTCAGAAAATGGCAGCGTACAATATTTCTGCAGATGAGGTAATCACTTCCCTGCAAAAACAGAATATTTCCGCTGCACCTGGAAAAGTAGGGGAAACCTCTGGTAAAACCTCAAGCCAGCTTCAGTATGTTATCAAATATAAAGGAAAGTTTTTTGAGCCCAAACAATATGAAGAAGTTCCCATCAGATCTGATGTGGACGGAACTATTTTAAAGCTTAAAGATATTGCTAAAGTGGAATTCGGAGCCATGAACTACGGAATGGTTTCCAAAACAGACGGAAGACCTTCTGCATCCATTATGATGAAGCAGCGCCCGGGTTCCAACGCATCTGAAGTTATTGAAAGTGTAAAGGCAAAAATGGAAGAATTAAAAGTCACTTCCTTCCCTCCTGGAATGGAATATAACATGGCTTATGATGTTTCCCGATTCCTTGATGCTTCCATCAGTGCAGTATTAACAACCCTTATTGAAGCCTTTATTCTGGTAGGAATTGTAGTTTTTATCTTCCTTCAGGACTGGCGTTCCACATTGATTCCTGTACTGGCTGTACCAGTAGCATTGGTAGGAACTTTTGCATTCATGAATATGCTGGATTTCTCTGTCAACCTTTTAACCCTTTTTGCGTTGGTTCTGGCCATCGGAATTGTCGTCGATAATGCTATTGTCGTCGTTGAAGCCGTCCACGTGAAAATGGAAGAAGGAATGAATGCGATGGATGCCACCATCAGTGCCACCAAAGAAATTGCAGGAGCTGTAGTAGCGATTACGATCGTTATGTCTGCGGTATTTATTCCTGTGGCTTTCCTGGATGGTCCTGTAGGAGTATTTTACCGTCAGTTTTCATTAACGCTGGCCATCAGTATTGTCATTTCAGGGGTGAATGCATTGACACTTACTCCGGCACTTTGTGCGATTATTTTAAAACCTCATGACAACAATAAGAAGAAAACGATCATCGACAGGGCTTTCCAGAGTTTCAATACCGGATTTGAAAGACTGACGAATGGTTATGTAGGTATTTTATCAAAATTTGCCACAAGAACTACAGTAACTTTCGGACTGCTGTTTTTATTTATCGGACTTACTTTTGTGACCAGCAAATTCCTGCCGACAGGATTTATCCCAATGGAAGACCAGGGAATGGTGTACGTAAGTGTTACCACTCCGCAGGGCGCTACAGTGGAAAGAACAGAAAAAGTACTCGATGAAGTAACAGTGATTGCCAAGAAAATTAAAGGAGTAGAAAACGTGACCACACTTGCAGGGTACAGTATCGTAACTGAAATTGCAGGTTCTTCTTACGGAATGGCGATGATCAACCTGAAAGACTGGAAAGAAAGAAGTATTTCAGTAAATGATCTCATTGCAGAACTCTCTGATAAAACAAAGGGTATTGCAGATGCTCAGATTGAAATCTTTGCACCGCCAACCGTTCCCGGATTCGGGAATACCAGTGGTTTTGAATTACGTTTGCTGGACAGAACCGGAGGAACGATTGAAAATACAGATAAGATCACCAAGGATTTTGTTAAAAAACTCAATGAAGCGCCCGAACTGCAGAACAGTTTTACCAGTTTTGATGCTACTTTCCCGCAGTACATGATCAATGTGGATTATGATATGGCAGCGAAGAAAGGAGTTTCGGTAGATAATGCGATGTCTACGCTGCAGACGATGCTGGGATCTTACTATGCTACGAACTTTATCCGTTTCAGCCAGATGTATAAAGTGATGGTCCAGGCAAGTCCTGAGCACAGGGATACACCTGAAAGTATTCTGAATTTATATTTAAAAAATGATAAAGGCGAAATGGTTCCTTTTTCCACTTTCATTACTATCGAAAGAGTATACGGTCCTGAAGTGCTTACAAGGTACAACATGTATATGTCGGCCATGATCAATGGAGAACCCGCAGACGGTTACAGCTCCGGGGATGCTATTGCTGCTGTGGAACGTGTAGCCAAAGAATCTTTACCAAGGGGATTCGATATTGAATGGTCAGGAATGACAAGAGAAGAAATCCTATCAGGAAACCAGACCGTTTATATCTTCGCGATCTGTCTTTTATTCGTGTATCTTTTATTAGCGGCACAGTATGAAAGTTTCCTTCTTCCAATGCCGGTATTATTAAGCCTTCCGACAGGAATTTTCGGTTCCTATATCGCATTGGTAATTATGGGTCTTGATAATAATATTTATGCCCAGGTGGCATTGGTTATGCTGATCGGACTTCTGGCCAAAAATGCCATTCTGATTGTAGAATTTGCCGTAGCAAGAAATAAACAGGGATTTGATATCATTCCTGCGGCTATTGAAGGGGCAAGGCAGCGTCTGAGACCGATTCTGATGACGTCTTTTGCATTCGTAGCGGGACTTATTCCTCTATGTATTGCATCGGGAGCCGGAGCCATCGGTAACCGTTCCATTGGTACGGCAGCAGCAGGAGGAATGCTGATTGGAACCATCTTCGGATTGATAGTGATTCCGGGACTGTATATATTCTTTGCAAAACTTGAAAATAAGAAGAAAAATGAAAAGATTAAATCATAGAAATATATTGTACGGAATAGCATCACTGAGCCTTGTTTCGTGTGCTGTTCCCAAAGTAACGGAGCTGAAAAAAGCTCAGCAATTACCAGAAGAGATTATTAAAGCAGATCAAAATAAAAACCCTGATGAGTTCCGGCAGATCAATCTGAAAGCTTACTTTACGGATCCGCAGCTGCTTGAACTTTTTGATAAAGTAGTTCAGGCAAATCCGGACTTCCAGATTGCCCGGCAAAGAGTGGAGATTGCCAACAGCTTTCTTCAAAGATCAAAGATGGATCTGCTGCCATCCCTTGAAGTGGGAGCAGAGGTTTCCGGTAATCATTATGGAAAATATACAATGGAAGGTGTGGGAAACTATGATACCAATCTTTCGCCTAATATTACGGAAGACCAGAAAATTAACAGGGATTTTACTCCTAACTATTGGCTGGGAGCAAGAAGCAGCTGGGAAATTGATGCCTGGGGAAAGCTGAAAAATAAGAAGATTGCTGCGCAGAAGAAATATCTCGCTTCAACGGAAGGATTGAGATTATTGCAGGTAGAGCTTTTCACAGATATTGCGAATCTCTATTATCAGCTGATTGCTTTAGATAACCGTCTTGCGATTTATCAGAAAAACTATAAACTTCAGCAAAGAGCCTTTGAAATTGTTCTGGCCCAGCGTGAAGTGGGAAAAGCTACGGAATTGGCAGTACAGCAGTTTAAAGCCCAGAATAACAACTGGCTGGCAGAGATTGAACATATCAAAGTGGAAATTGTTACAGTAGAGCAGGCAATTACAACATTAACGGGAAGCTATGGCGGAGAGGTGAAGCGCGGTAAAATACTGATGCCTACCAATATGGAAGTATTAAATAAAACCATTAATGTAGAAAATGTGATCCATTCAAGACCGGATGTAGCTGCCAATTATTATGTTTTAGAAGCTTCTCAGGCTGATGCAAAGGCTGCAAGAGCTGCTTTTTATCCCAAGATTGATCTGGGGGCCGGTTTCGGACTGAATTCTTTTTCCGTTGAAACCCTGTTTAAACCAAGTTCACTGGCCGGACAGTTGTTGGGAGGATTAATGGTTCCTGTTTTCAATAAAGGGCAGCTGAAATATGAATTTAAGGTAGCGAGCAAAGAGCAGGAAATTGCCTTTTTAAACTATCAGAAAAGTATCACAACAGCTTTTAATGAACTGCAGTCGATTTTGAAACAGACCAAGATCTATGAACGTGTTCTGAAACTGAAATCAGAAGAAGTAGGCTTTCTAGACCGTGGTGTTGAGGTTTCCAATGATCTGTACCTTACCGGATACGCCAACTATTTTGAACTGATCAATTCACAGAAGAGCAAATTAACTGCTGAACTGGATTTTCTACAGTTCCAGCATCAGAATACCAGAAATAACGTCCTGCTGTTTAAAGCACTGGGAGGGAAACTGGATTAATTTTTACTTTTTTTACGATGAAGGAAGCTGTCTTTTCAGGCAGCTTCTTTTATAATGTAATCAAAGGTTACGGATTCCCGTAATGATCATTGAAATAATTCCGGCATATTGCGTTACAATCTAACTTTTTATAAGTTAAGTTAACTTTTTTTATATGTCCCTAAAAAAAGAGACTGTCCTAACGGGCAGTCTCTTTGTGTATGGTTTAAAATGAATCTGTTGTCAGAACAAAATCACTTTTAGTACATATTATTTAACAAGCTGAATTTCAACAGCAGAAAATCCTTTAGGAGATTTCTCTTTTTCGAAAGATACTTTGTTTCCTTTTTTCACCGGCTCTGCACAGTTGTTATTGTGGAAGAAGATGTTTTCTTTGGAATTATCTTCCGTAATGAAACCATATCCTTTTTCACTCAGGAAAGTAACAATTCCTGTTTTTCTTGGATCTTCTTCAATAATAGGTGCTGCACCCAACTGAATATCATCAAGATTTACTTCCTGTCTTTGTTCAGGGGGAGTAGATGTTAATCTTCCGAATTCATCCACGTACATGAATACATCCTCCATGTCCTTCCCTTTGTTGTTGTTCGTTTTACGTTCTTCGCGTCTTAGCGCCTTTTCTTTTTGCTTTTGAATTTTTTTCTTGAAATTTTCCTTTTTAGAAAAAGAATCTGCCATAAATTATTTTTAGTATTTAGTTTCTATAAATTAATTGGTTCAATCTGGTCTGTATCAGACCTATAAAGCCTGCCGATGTTTCCTGTCTTGGATATTTCCAATCATACAGAGCTTTAAAATTCCGACAAGTATTGTTCTTTAATAGAAGAATAAAAGTTAAAAAGATGGCTGCTCAAAAGGCAAAGACTGAATAAAAAATATTCGGGTCGTTACAGAAAACAAAGTAATGACTTGGTTTATTAATATGCAAATATACAACAATAAAATGAATAATCAGGTTTTAAATGATTGATTATCAGAAATGGTTTTAATTGATGCTTGTGTTCTGTATGAAGCGGTACATAAAATTGTAATAATAGTATAAAAAAATCCTCAGAAGCCTGAGGATTATAAAAAAATATATTAAAAATGAAGTGGTGGTGCGTGATACGGGAGGAAGGTATCAAATGTTATGCCTAAAATGGAGGCTGGTTTGGGAATTATTTAGAAGTGTTTAACTGAAAAGACGTGTTCCGAAGCGTATCTGATTGGTAAATAGCATTCTATTAAAAACTATTGTTTACATAAAATAATAAACATTTTTTTTGGGGTTTAAATGAATAAATAAAAATTCCCGAAAATTTCACCATGTTGAGGCCATTTTTATTATTGACCTTTGTTTTATTAAC
Organism: Chryseobacterium sp. DZ-32; assembly: GCF_059587025.1. NCBI lineage: Bacteria > Pseudomonadati > Bacteroidota > Flavobacteriia > Flavobacteriales > Weeksellaceae > Chryseobacterium > Chryseobacterium sp. DZ-32. Next base: position 91,792 of record NZ_JCAIOM010000011.1, on the reverse strand, counting down.
ATTTAAATATAAAAACATGTCAACACAAAATGTACAGGGAAAAGTGGTTTTAATTGCCGGAGGAGGTAAAAACTTAGGAGGGTTATTAAGCAGAGATTTTGCCACAAAAGGAGCAAAGCTGGCTATCCACTACAACAGCGAAAGCTCAAGAGATGAAAGTGAAAAAACATTGGCTGAGGTACAGGCATTAGGAGCGGAAGCATTCTTATTTCAGGGAGACCTTACCAAAGTAGATAATATCACGAAATTTTTCGATGAAACTATTTCCCGTTTCGGAGGAGTGGATATTGCCATCAATACTGTTGGGATGGTATTGAAAAAGCCATTTTCCGAAACGACGGAAGCTGAATATGATACCATGTTCAATGTAAACTCGAAATCTGCGTATTTCTTTTTACAGGAAGCGGGTAAAAAACTAAACGATCACGGAAAAATCTGTACGATTGTTACTTCATTGCTGGCAGCTTACACCGGATTGTATTCTACATATGCAGGAGCAAAAGCACCGGTAGAGCATTTTACAAGAGCGGCTTCCAAAGAATTTGGGGCAAGAGGTATCTCTGTAACGGCAGTAGCACCTGGTCCGATGGATACTCCTTTCTTCTACGGGCAGGAAACTGACGATGCAGTCGCTTATCATAAGTCTGCATCCGCATTGGGTGGGCTTACAGATATTAAAGATATTGCTCCGCTGGTGGAATTTCTGGTAACAGAAGGCTGGTGGATTACCGGGCAGACGATATTTGCCAACGGCGGATACACAACAAGATAGTATTTGTAAATCTATTTAAAAAAAGAAACTCACTGAAAACAACTTTCAGTGAGTTTTTTATGGTAAAGAAATAAGGAAATTAAGTGGTTTTAACCTTTCCTTTCTCCAGTATACTTTTGATCATAAAGAATAATCCGAGAAGAACAAACGGAATACTCAGAAGCTGTCCCATATTTAAGCTCATCCCATGTTCGAATTCTACCTGATCCACCTTGATAAATTCAATCAGGATTCTCATAATAAAGATCAGCAGAATGCTTATTCCGAAATAAAACCCTTTTCCGATCTTAAAAATATTCTTCCTGTAGATAAAATAAACAGAAAGGAAAATGATAAAATAAGAGATGGCCTCGTAAAGCTGGGCCGGATGTCTCGGAAGATCATCAACCTGACGGAAGATAAAAGCCCATGGAACATTAGTAGGAATTCCTATAATTTCAGAATTCATGAGATTGGCCAGCCTGATAAAAGTACCACCCAGCGGAAGTACAATCGCTATGGCATCCAGAACGGTCATGAATGGGATAGAATATTTTCTCGCATAGATGAGAAGCATAATCACCAGACCAATACCGCCGCCATGGCTGGCAAGACCTGCAAATCCTGTAAAATGATAAACTCCATCCGGCCCTTTCTGAATCGGTAAAAATATTTCAAGCGGATGCTGTGAATAATAATCAAAATCGTAAAAAAGACAGTGTCCCAGTCTTGCACCTACCAGAATTCCGATCAGGGCATAGGAGAATAAAGCCTCATGTGCCTGAGCGCTGAGACCTTCTTTTTTATAAATTCTTTTTAAAATATTAAGTGATAAAACAAGTCCCGCAAGGAATAATAATCCGTAATATTTTATGGGAAGTCCTAAGATATTGATGATTTCGGGATTAATATCCCAGTTGATATATAATAAATTCATTGCTGCAAAGATAAGAAAATAGGATTTTCCGGGGAGAATGGTACTGTTCAGGAGTTCTATGATCTGAGTCATAAAGCATTAGCGGGATGTTGTCTACATTTGATACTACACACACCACAAAATTTAATAGTATGAAATTCATTGTATCATTCATTGTACTTGCTGGCTTTTTTGTCGTCAGCTGCAGCAAAAAAGAACCTCAGACACAACAGACCAATACAGATACCATTATGGCATCTGACAGCCTTGTTTCAGGCTCCGCCCAGATTTCACCGGATTCGGCAGATCAAACACCAACGGTGGACAGCTCTGCGTATGACGTAGATTCTATTAAAAAAAGTAAATAATCATATTTACAGCCACTGACGTTTTAAAAGGCGGGACTGATCTCTGTTAAAAAAGGATCAGTAGAGAATTCTATTAAGAAAATAAACCAGAAAATCATGATTCATTAATCCATAATAACGCTGTTATGGCAGATATTTCATTATTTAAAGAAACCGGGATACAAATTACCCTTTTGCTTACTTTAATGGTCATTGTAGCCGGCCTTGTCATTGTTGTTCTTAAGTTTTTATCTATATATGCTAAAATACTAAGACGGAAAGAGTCTGCCGAAACCAAAAAAGAAATAGAGAATCTTTCCCCTGAAGAAGTAGCCAAATATGAGCAAAGGGAAAAAGAACTCAGCTTCAGGCTGCCGGAAAATGATCTGTCCGGTACTTTACCTCCTGCAGATACAAAAGGCGTTGTACAAAATATCAATTCTGTAGAAGAGCTGAGGGTATTTCCTGACAAAAGAAGAACATCTTCTTTTCAGAAATATATTTCCCCTGAGTTGAGCCGTCTGATTCTTTATTTCCTTGGGACCGCTATTTTTTGGCTTGTATTGGGAACAACCTTCGGCTTGTATGCAGGGATAAAGCTTGTGGCTCCGGATATAGAGCATACCAGCTGGTTCAGCTATGGGAGGCTCAGGCCGGGACATACCAATGCCGTATTCTGGGGCTGGGCATCTTTGGCCATGCTGGGGTTTGCACATTATGTTATACCTCGGGTCAGTAATGTGGAGAAGTTGAATATAAAACAAGGCTACCTCTCTCTTATTCTGGTTAATGCAGCAGTTCTTGCCGGGACAATATCTGTTCTTGCGGGGGTAAATAACGGAGGTGGTGAATACCGGGAATATATCTGGCCGATTATGATCACCTTCGGAATAGGAGTAGCCCTTTCCCTGCATAATTTCTTTAAACCTATCGCACACAGAAAAACCAAAGAAATTTATTTGTCTAACTGGTATATCGTATCAGGAACAATGTTTATTGTTATTGTCATTGTTATTGCCTACATTCCTATCTGGCAGGACGGGGTAGGAGAGACCATTATTCAGGGATATTATATGCATCAGGCTATCGGAATGTGGTTTATGATGATCAATCTGGGATTGATGTATTATTTTTTGCCGCAACAGCTCAATAAACCTATTTATTCCTACAGCTTAGGGATTTTGGCTTTCTGGACCCATACATTCTTTTATACCCTGATCGGAACCCACCATTTTATTTTCAGTGCGATTCCCTGGCGACTGCAGACAACGGCTATCATTGCAAGTGCGGGAATGCTGATTCCGGTGGCTGCAGGTACAGCCAACTTCCTATTGACATTTAATGGCGCATGGTATCAGCTTAGAACAAGCTATACGCTTCCGTTTTATTTTATGGCTATCATATTTTATTTTACAGGATCATTCCAGGGAACAGTGGAAGCGTTCAGGTATACGAATCTTCTCTGGCATTTTACAGATTTCACTGTAGCGCATTCACATCTTACCATGTATGGGATTATCACATTTATGCTCTGGGGATTTTTTTATACGCTGGTTCCGCGGCTTACAGGAAAAGAACCTCCGAAACTTTTAGTGGGAATTCATTTCTGGTTTGCACTGATTGGATTGCTGTTTTATGTTATTGCTTTAATGATTGGCGGAACACAGACGGGAGAACTCTGGATCAAGAAAAAACCTTTTATTGAAGGAGTGATCAATATGGCTCCTTTCTGGCTCTGGCGGGCTATCGGAGGAACATTGATGTGGGTGTCACATTTGATCTTTGCTTATAATTTCTATAGAATGGTAAGAAAAGAAGATCAGGTTAGAATTCCCAGAACGCCTGCAGAAATTCTTGCAGCGAAGAGACAATACGGAAATACAGAGTTTAATACGTAAAGATCAGCATCATGATATTTTTAAATGACCATCGAATCCTTTTTGGCTCTGCACTTTTACTTTTTGTTTCGCTTACGCTTTATATTGCCATATTGCCTGCTTTGGATAACCAAAGGATTAATAAACCTTTGCCAAGACAGTCGAAAATTCTGACAAAAGAAGAACAGGCAGGTAAAAGAGTCTATATAGATAACGGCTGTATTGCCTGCCATACCCAGCAGGTAAGAAATGTAGAAATGGATAATGTTTTTGGGAAAAGACCAAGCATACCTGCAGATTTTGCCATCAATACCCGTACAGATTTCTGGAGAAATACAGCCAATCTGATGGGAACCCAGAGGACGGGGCCGGACCTTACCAGTATCGGTGAAAGACAGCCCAGTGCAGAATGGCATCTGATTCATCTCTATCAGCCGAGAGCAGCAGTTGAAGAATCAGTGATGCCTGCCTATCCCTGGCTTTTTATAGAGAGGGATTATCTTCAGCCCGGAGATGTTGAGGTGAAAGTTCCTGAAAAATTCCGTCCCAGATATAAAAAAATTGTAGCGGGCCCGGAAGCCCTGTTGCTTGTTGCCTATCTGAAGTCCCTGAAACAAACAGATTATACAGACAAATCTATTGTTCCGGCTTTTCTCTATAAACAGAAAAAAGAAGAAGCTGCCCAGGGAGGAAATGCAAGTTTACCGGATGGAGAAGCACTTTTTACAGCAAACTGTGCCAGCTGTCATCAGGCGAACGGAGAAGGGGTTCCCGGTGCATTTCCGCCATTGAAAGGAAGTCCTGTTGTTGCAGGAGGAGATCTTGAATTATATGTCACCATCATCATGAAAGGCTATGACCCGAGACCTGAGTTTGCAACGATGCCGCCGGTGGGTACCAACGCTAATTTTACACCTGAAGATGTGGCTGCAATTATGAATCATGAGCGGACAAGCTGGGGAAATAATGCTAAAAAGGTAACCGCTGAAGAAGTGAAAACCATAATGGATAAAATAAAATAACAATGAGAGATTTTTTTAAAAGTATAACCATACTGTCTGGAATAATGTTTACAACCTATGTATCTGCCTGTGATGCCTGTAAACTCCAGCAGCCCGAGGTGACAAGAAACTTTACCCACGGAACAGGTCCGGAAAGTAACTGGGACTGGTTTATCGTAGGATTTGTCGTATTGATAACTGTACTGGCTTTTATACTTTCTGCCAAATATCTGTTCAGACCTGGCGAAAAAGATAAATCCCATATCAAATACTCCGTTTTTTCAGGTGAAAATTCAAGATCATGACTAAAGATAAAAGCAAAGTTTTTTTATTTATTGATGATGATCCGGCTCCCATTGCAGAACTGGATACTCCCATTGTTTTTGATCTGGATACCCAAAAGCTCACAGATGGTGACCATACCCTTAAAATCATAAGCCATTCACCATCAGGAAAAGAAGGGATCAGAAAAATACAGTTTACCGTAGCCAATGGTCCGGCAATACGGATAGAAGGTCTTAAAAATAAAGATGTGGTGGACGGTACGCTTTCTTTAATGATCAATGCTTATGATAAAGGAAATCAGAAAAGTTTTCTGATCAATGGGAGTGAAACACCACAAACCATTCCTTTCTGGATATGGATCATTGTCATTGTGTTTGCAGCATGGGCGATTTATTATGAAATAACAAGTTACAATATTCAGTAATGTAGTCTTACCGGGGCTTTGTGTAGAAACCGTGATAAGAACAATAAAAATGCTGGAAAGAAATAATACGGTTAAAAATTGAAAACCGTAAGATCTTCTTTTAGTTTAAATAGATTAGAGATTAATGTTGAAAACCGGTCATATGGAGCAATCTGTATGACTTGTTTTGACATAAGTAATTTTAAAATAATAGTTATGATTAAAGATATTTTAGACAGATGGCAGGACTGGCCGGTGTATGTTAAAGGAACTGCTTTTTTAGGTATTGCAGGGCTTACCGTATTTTTTATCCGGAATGTACAGAATAAAGAGATAAAAGTACTTCAGGAAAGGCTTGATGAATTGATGGCAGCAAGCAAAGACTCCCATAAAATAAAAGAAATACAACATCTTACAGAAGATGAACTGAAACAGCTTTATAAATTTTATAAAGACCTGGAAAAACAGCGCAGAGAAAAAAATATTCCTGATAACGACAGGCCGGAAAATCAGCACATGGCTTACCATAGATATAAATAGATAATCATAGAGGTATATAATATCTCATGAAAATGGACTTCATAAATCATGCCTCATGAAAAAATATCAGACACTGGCCTATGTTCAAATGATTTATTTTCTGCTTACTATAATATGGCCATTTGTACACCTTGAAAGCTTTTTGAAAATTACGGGTCCCAAGACGGATATATGGCTGGTAAAAACGGTCAGCTTACTGCTTTTTCCTTATATCCTTCTTATTGTATATGTAGTAAAAATAAAGCAGAGCCCTTTGGTTATTCTCGCCATCATGCTCTGTTGTGCCGTGCTGGCAGGGATTGACCTTTATTATTATCTGAACAATGTGATCAAATGGACTTATATGATAGATTGTATTCTTGAAATACTATTTATTGTTTACTGGATTTTTATACTGAAAGTGGTATCAAAACCCCTGATCATCTGATCAACTATAAAGCCTTTACCCATTATGAAATGTGGTAATTTAAATTGATTCTTGACGAAATATTGGGTAACTTTAGCCTGCCACCAAAAAGAAAAGTTATGCATCATCAGCTGGAAAAACATTATGTAAACAGGGTAGGCTGGCTTAGGGCAGCTGTATTGGGAGCCAATGACGGATTGTTATCCACCACAAGTATTGTCATTGGGGTTGCAGCGGCAGAACCGGAACGTCATATCATTATCCTTGCTGCTTTAGCAGGTATGATTGCCGGGGCAATGTCTATGGCTGCCGGTGAGTATGTTTCTGTAAGCTCTCAGGAAGATACAGAAAAAGCAGATTTGCTCCGCGAAAAGCGTGAACTTGAGGAAATGCCGGAAATAGAGCTTAGAGAACTGGCCAAAGTATATGAAAAAAGAGGCTGTACCCGGGAAACGGCAATGCAGGTAGCTATTGAACTTACAGAACACGATGCGCTTGGAGCACATGCCCGTGACGAACTGGGAATTAATGAAATAACACAGGCCAAACCTTTGCTGGCAGCAATGGCTTCATTTGGTTCATTTGCTGTGGGAGCTTTACTGCCTTTTACCGTTTCTCTTTTGGCACCACTCAAACAAATGGTGTATTTTCAATATGGCTTTTCAATCATCTTTTTAATGCTTTTGGGTGCAATTTCTGCCAGAGCCGGAGGCTCCAGCATTAAGATAGCGGTATTAAGAATCTGTTTCTGGGGAACCGTTGCGATGGGAATTACAGCATTGGTGGGACATATTTTCGGAGTTAATGTGGCATAAATGTCAGATAAAATGATTTTTGTTGTGAGATTAATAAAAATCCGTATATTTGCCCAGCAAAAAAAGAAAATGATCTTATCTAACCTTAAAAAAGCAAAGAAACAGAACTTACGTCGAACGTCGTGAGTCATTTTCCTTTGGTTAGAAACTAAAATATATCAGGAGCTTGTCATCACGACAAGCTCTTTTTTTTGGGGAAATATTTAACAATTTATATCTATTATGAAAGTATTAAAATTTGGAGGAACTTCAGTAGGAAGTCCGGAGAGAATGGAACAGCTATTACCGATCATCAGATCTCAGGCAGCAGATAAACACCTTGTTGTTTTATCAGCTGTTTCCGGAACTACAAACGATTTGGTAAAATTATCAGAGCTGTATGAGAACAAAGATATTGAAGCCGCTTACCAACATATTGATGTACTGTATGACAAATACAAAAAATTTGTCAATGAGCTATTTAAAACTGAAGAAGGTATTTCAGAAGCATTACTATTCATTGACAAAATATTTGATCTGTTTTATCAGTTTAAAAATAAAAACTTTAACTCCAGTGCAGAGCGTGTTATTCTGGCTCAGGGAGAAATTATTTCAACAACGCTTTTCCATTTACACTTAAAAGAAATTGAAGTTCCGTCAGTATTATTGTCAGCGCTTGATTTCATGCTGATTGATGAAGATAAAGAACCGAATATCGATTACATCAGAGAACATGCAGAACGTAAAATTGCAGAATTCCCGGAGGAAACCTTATTTATCACCCAGGGGTACATCTGCAGAAATGCTGAGGGTGAAATTGATAATTTACAAAGAGGAGGTTCAGATTATACCGCTTCATTACTAGGGGCAGCACTGCAGGTTGAAGAAATCCAGATCTGGACAGATATTGACGGATTCCATAATAATGATCCGAGATATGTTCAAAATACAAAATCTATTGCCAGACTTAGCTTCGACGAAGCTGCCGAATTATCCTATTTTGGAGCTAAAATTCTTCATCCGCAAAGTGTTTTTCCGGCAAGAAAATATAATGTTCCCGTAAGATTGCTGGATACGATGAATTTAAGTGCGTCCGGAACATTGATCTCCGGAGAAGCTACCAATCAAAATCAGATTGTGGCTATAGCAGCAAAGGATAATATTACGGCAATCCGTATTCAGTCTTCCCGGATGTTGATGGCTTACGGATTTTTAAGAAAGGTTTTCGAAGTTTTCGAACGCTACAAAACCCCTATTGATATGATTACTACTTCTGAAGTAGCTGTTTCACTTACCATAGACCAAACCGATTATCTTTCTGAAATTGTGAAAGAACTGGAATCTTTCTCAGCCGTTGAGATTGATAACGAACAGTCTATCGTTTGTATCGTAGGAGATTTCAGAAAAAACAACAACGGATATGCCACTATTGTTTCCGAGGCGGTAAAACATATTCCGATCAGAATGATTTCCTATGGTGGAAGTGAAAATAATATTTCACTGCTTGTTTCATCTGCGTATAAAATAGAAGCCTTGAGATCCCTTCATAACAGATTGTTTTAAGAATTAAATAATTAATATTCAGATAATTGAAATAACCCAAACGACATCCCATGGTTATTTCATGTGAACGTTTTATAAACAATAAATCCCAGACTACAGGCTGGGATTTATTATGAAATGAAGTCACCATGACATGAAAGACATAAACCGTAACGGAGAATAAGATTGGGCTTAGAATCATCTGCAAAGGGATATTTTTGTATATTTAATTATATACTATTAAAAATATTAACTAATCCTTACAGATAACTTAAAGAACGAATAATCAATGATACAGCAAGAATTCGCCAACAGAGCAAAAGAGATTTTAGAACCCGATGACAATGTTATTGGATTGGCTGTTGCAGGCTCCTGGCTTACCCATGAAATAGATGAATTTTCAGACCTTGATCTTATTCTTGTCACAAAACAAAAAATTTCCCATGATAAGAATGTAATGCTTGACTACGCCAGAAAGCTGGGGGATTTTTTATCAGGGTTTACCGGGGAACATGTGGGAGAGCCGAGATTGTTGATATGCCTGTATGACAATCCGCTTCTGCATGTGGATATCAAGTTTTTAACCCTTGAAGAATTTCAGAGCCGTATTGAAACTCCGGTTCTTCTCATTGATAAGGGTGGACAACTTGCAAACATCATTCACCATACAGAAGCCGGGTTTCCCTATCCGGATTATCAGTGGATTGAGGATCGTTTCTGGACCTGGATTCATTATGCACTGTTGAAAATAGGACGTGGAGAATATTTTGAAGCATACGACTTTATGGGATTTCTGCGCATGGTTGTGTTGGGACCGTTACTCCATATCAAAAACGGAAATTTACCTCGGGGTGTGAGAAAAGTGGAAACAGCTTTAAAAGCTTCAGATTTTGAAAAATTAAAACTTACCATTTCAGATTATAACAGGCAATCCTTATTGGAAAGTCTGAGAAATGCAGTGTCATTATATCAACACTTAAGGGCAGAACTTTTTGACAGTAAGGTACATTTGCAAAACAACACCGAAGAAAAAGTGATGAGGTATTTTGAAGAAATAGAAAACAAGCATTAGTTAAGAATAATTTGCAGCGAACATCTAAATTCTATGTTTATACAGGAGTAATTATAAAAGCTGAATGTTATAGTAATAATAAACACAGTATAAACCATGCAGTACAAAAAAGCAAAACCTTGTAAAGAATTAGAACCTTTTATCCATTTCTATTGGGAATTGAAAGAAAATCTCATAGAAAAACAATGGGAAAGGGTTTTCCCGGATGGCTGCGCAGGTATACTCATCAATTTGGGAGATCAATGTGTAACGGATAATGGCTTATTCACCATGGAACATGGAAAGACTTATGTAGTGGGTGCCATGAATACTTTTAAAGATAGTTGTATTGATAGCGAAACCCATTTAGCAGGTGTGTGTCTGAAACCTGCCACTTTTTCAAATTTTTACAGCTATGCCTCACAAAATGAATTGACAAATGCCACTGTTGAATTTGATAAAGTCCATTCCTTTAGTGTTGAGAAAACATCTGACAACCCTTTCTATTATTTTAACCAGTTCTTTTCCAATAGATTAAAAAACAAAAACATCCGGCTGCAGGAAGTGCTTAATCATATACATTCAGTAAACGGAAAGATAAGTATTAACGAGCTGGCCAAAATACATTGTACGACTGTAAGGCAGCTGGAACGGAATTTTAAAAAGCTAATCGGATTATCACCCAGGGAATATTCAAATATTATCCGGTTTCAGTATGCTATGAGTTTGATTAAAGATTCAGATCAAAACCGGAGCTTATTGGAAATTGCGTTTGAATGCGGCTATTATGATCATTCGCATCTTACCAATGAAATCAAACGAAATACGGGACTTGCACCTTCATTGCTTTAATTTGTCGCATTTTTACAAAGTGCAGATCGTTGTGTAGAAATAAATTTGCTGCTATATTAAAACTAAAATCAATGCGAAAACTATCACTTTTTATTGCTATGAGCTTAGATGGCTATATAGCCCAGCCCAATGACGACCTGAGCTTTCTGAAAATCGTTGAAAAAGAAGGTGAGGATTACGGCTATGCGGACTTTACTGCCGGAATTGACACTGTAATTGTAGGTAGGAAAACCTATGATTATGTGATGAAAGAAATTGACCCGTCTCATTATGACAACGGCCAGCGGGATGTTTACGTAATCACAGGAACAACAAGGCCGAAAGAGGGCAGAACGACTTTCTATACAGGAGATATAACAGAATTGGTTAACCATTTAAAATCCAGGGAAGGAAAAAATATATATTGTGATGGTGGTGCTGAAATAATCAATGAATTATTGAAGCATGATCTGATAGACGAATTTATTATTTCTGTGATTCCTGTCTTATTAGGCGGCGGAACAAAGCTTTTTAAAGATGGCCGCCCCGAGCAGGCACTTGAATATATTACTGCAAAAACATTTGAAACCGGATTGATACAGCTGCATTATAATAGAAAAAAGTAATAGTTTTCCGATAAAACTGCGATAAGTAAAATGGGTATGGTTTTTAAAAATTTAATATATATTTAAGTATCTAAATTTTTCCTATGCTTAAAAACTTTGAATTTTATCTGTTCCTGGTTTTCTTAATTACCATGCTGATCATGCTGGCTAATAAGATTAAAGTAGCATATCCGGTTTTGCTGGTATTGGCCGGACTTGTCATCAGTTTTATTCCCGGAGTGCCGCCTGTTAAAATAGAGCCTGAATTACTATTTATCATTTTTTTACCTCCTTTGCTATACGAAGCTGCGTGGTCAACCTCATGGAAAGAACTTTGGAGATGGCGCAGGATTATTTTCAGCTTTGCTTTTGTTGTGGTTTTCTTTACTGCATTGTCTGTAGCAGCTTTTGCCAATTATTTTATTCCCGGGTTTTCTCTGGCTCTTGGTTTTTTATTGGGCGGGATTGTTTCTCCACCTGATGCCGTGAGTGCCGGGGCAATTCTGAAATTTGTAAAGGTTCCGAAAAGGCTTTCTTCCATTCTGGAAGGGGAAAGTTTGCTGAATGATGCTTCTTCTCTGATTATTTTCAGGTTTGCTATGATTGCTGCTGCAACCGGACAGTTTGTGTGGCATGAAGCAGCCGGAAGTTTTGTATGGATGTGCTTCGGAGGTGTGGGGATCGGACTTGTAATAGCGTACGTCTTTCTGAAAATCCATAAAATGTTACCTACCGATTCAAATATAGATATTCTGCTGACTTTTATTGCTCCGTTTTCTATGTATCTGGCTGCAGAACAACTGCATGCATCAGGAGTCCTGGCAGTAGTAACCGGAGGACTGTTTCTTTCCTATCGGAGCCATGATTTTCTCAGCAGTGCGTCCCGGATACGTACGGTAACAGTTTGGGAAAGTCTTTGCTTTCTGTTAAACGGGATTGTTTTTATGCTTATCGGGTTAGATTTACCGGAAATTGTTTCAGGTTTAGGCGACACAGATATTTACACTGCGATTGGCTATGGAATTGCAGTCACTATGGTCCTGATTATTGTCCGGATTTTAGCAGGATATGGAGCATTGGTAACCACCTTGATTATGAGAAATTTTATTACCGTTGCGGATCCACAGTCACCAGGCTGGCAAACTCCCCTGATTATTGGGTGGACCGGCATGCGGGGAGTAGTTTCCCTGGCGGCAGCACTTTCCATTCCTATGACTTTAGATGATGGATCTCCGTTTCCACAAAGAAATATGATCCTGTTTATTACATTTATTGTGATTCTGGTAACGCTGCTTTTGCAAGGACTTACGCTTCCTTTTCTACTTAAAAAATTTCCGCCGGTAGACCGCGATTTCGTAAGAAGTGCAAAAGAAATCGATTACGACATTCAGAACAGTCTGGCAAAAGTAGCGCTTGATAAAATCCGGAGCGATTATGCTGATAAAATAGACAGTTTTCCCGCATTGAAAGATCAGTTACAGAAATATGAAAACCAGTTGAGCAGTTCTGAAATTATTTTAAATTACGAAGAATACAGACATATTTATATTGACATTCTCGACACCCAAAGAAGCTGGCTTATCCATAAAAACCGTGAGGAACTGTTACTGGATGAAAATATCATCAGAAAACATCTGAGACTATTGGACTTGCAGGAGGAAAGATTGAATATGAAAGGCTGATAGTATTCAGTCACAATTAATTCTGATTATTAAGAGTCCGTTTTCATGAGTTGGTAACGGACTCTTTTTTATAATTTTTATTGAGTCTCCTTTCACAGACATAGTTCAGATAAATGATCCTCACACTACATTGTTTTTCTTAATCAGTTATTTTTAGAGACTGAATTTTTCTGCCGACAATTTCAAAATAATCAGATTATACTGAAAATAAAGGTTAGATAATTCAAAAGTAGGTAAAAGCTTCTTATAACGGGGGTGCATTTTTGTGAGGTGGAATCGTTGTTAACATTAAGCTTTAGATCGGATATGTAGAATTTTTTTTCTTTTTTATATTTTTTCTCTTTTGATTTTCAACCTGTTATTATGATGATGTATTTTTGATGTACTTGTGATTTTGAACTGAAGACTGGTTTGGACATACTTTTGACCGGAATTATTTAAAATCCGATTTTTATGAAAAAAAAATTTTTATTATTAGCTATCCTATTTGCTTTTATAAAAGCATATTCACAAACTGGTATTAATACCTCTTCTCCTAGTGCAGCGCTTGATATTCTCAGTAAAGGGACTACCAGCGCAACCAAAGCCCTGGAGGTTAATGACAGTACTAATAAAGAATTGTTACGCGTGCAAGATGATGGAGGAGTACGGTTTGAAAAATACAAAAATATTGGAGTATTAGGCACGGATTCCAACGGCTTTTTGACAGATGCAAGCAACCTGAATATACCTGCTATTTCTACGATAGGTTTAGCTAATACATCTGCTAATCAGGCAGCAAATACTGATTATACAGTTGCTTTTACGATCAATAAAAATAATGTAGCCAATATGACCTATAATAATGGTTCTTTTACCATAAATAAAGCAGGATATTATAATTTTTCAGTGTTTGTAAAATATGATACCTCCATGAACAACCCCTCAGGGGGGAGTGCTACCACATCGATTTTTAAAAACGGTTCTTCATTTTCAGTTAATGTTTCGGGACATATGGATGGAACGCAATATATAGGACATAACCTGGCAGGAACTCAGTTTTTTAATGTTGGAGATGTTGTTACAGTTACAGCAAGTTATACCAGGGTTTTTAGAATAACTCAGGGATCAGTTACTATTGTGTATTATGGTATCTAATGCAATATTTCAATGAGTATAATTTTTAAATCAAAAACCTCTGAAAATCAAATGATTTCAGAGGTTTTTTGTACCCAGGACCGGGATCGAACCGGTACTCCTAAGAACTGGTGTTTGAGACCAGCGCGTCTACCAATTCCGCCACCTGGGCTTGATGTTGAATTCAAACGTGATGTTTGTTTCAAATTGGTGTGCAAATATAGGAACTTTTTTCAATGTTCAAAAGCTTTTTGAAGATTTTTTTTTAAAAATTAAGTTCCAAACCATCGTAGGCAAGGTGTATTCCGGCCGGAAGCTCCTTATCTTCAATATCATGCAGTCCCATATGATGGCTGATGTGGGTTAAAAATAATTTTTTAGGTTTTAGCTCTTCAAATAATTTAATCACATCCGGAAGGATAAAATGGGCAGGATGGGGATCAAATTTTCTGATGCAGTTTAGGATCAGAATATCCAGGTCCTTCAGTTTTTCTTTTTCCGTTTCAGAAATAAACCCGGCATCCGTAATATAGGCAAGCTTTTTAAACTTATATCCGAAAACGGTAATTTTATAGTGAATCACTTCTACAGGAGTAATTTCCGTATCCAATACCTGAAAAGGTTTATTTTCAATTTCGTGAAGCTCAAAAGCGGGTGCGCCGGGATATCTTACATCCGCAAAAGCATAAGGAAATCTGTTTTTTATCTCATGAGCCACCCTTGAATAGCAGTACAACGGAACATCTTTTCCACTTTTAAATATCAGGGGCCGCATATCATCCAGCCCGATCACGTGGTCATTATGTTCATGGGTAATCAGAGCAATGTCTACAGTATGTTCATGGTTGGTAAGCATTTGCTGCCTGAAATCCGGTCCGCAGTCGATCAGTATTTTTTTATTTTCGTCCGTGGTAACCATCACGGAAGAACGTAAACGTTTGTCTTTGGGATTTTCTGAAGTACACACTTCACATGTACAGCCTATAACGGGTACACCTTGAGAAGTACCGGTTCCTAAAAATTTCAACTTCATTTTGTTTTGAGGTTGGTTTAATTTTGGTAAATTTACAAAAAATTTCATGTCCTAATGTATCAGAAACTAACTCCTAAACAAAAAGCATTAACAATTAATCTAGATCCTACTATTTATGGTACTTTCGCAGAAATTGGAGCAGGGCAGGAGACTGTTCGCCACTTTTTTAGAGCAGGGGGAGCTTCCGGTACGATTGCTAAGGCAATGTCTGCTTATGACAAAGATTTTAGTGATGCCATCTACGGAAAAGAAGTAAAAAACAGGTACGTTACCCAGAACAGGCTTCGCAAAATGCTTCGATATGAGGTGGCTTTGATTGAAGAAAGAATTTCAAGAGATAATAATCCGGATAGAAAATTCTTTTCTTATGCCAACACGGTAACGACCATCAATTTTGACAAAACTGTAAAAGGCCACGGCTGGGTGGGAATCCGTTTTCAGACTAAAGAAAATGAAGATTACAACGAAATCGTAATCCACGTAAAATTCAAAGAAAATGATGCTACTCTTCAGCAGGAAACTTTGGGGAACCTGGGCGTGAATCTTATTTTTGGAGCCTTTCATTATTTCGACAATCCAAGAACTTTAGTAGAGTCTCTTTACGATGATATTGCTAAAGATAATCTGGAAATTGATATGATCGACTTCAGCGGACCTGCTTTTGCCTATGTTGATAACAGACTGATGTCCCTTCAATTGGTAAAAAATGGAATGACCGATGCGGTAATCTTCAATTCTCAGGGGAGTAATATGCTTCCGGCAGATGTATTGTACAAGAAAAATATTTTCGCGGTAAGAGGAAGTTTCAGACCGGTAACGAAAGTGAACATTGACATGCTTAAAAACGGGATGGATATGTTCTTCAAAGATGCTACCTGTACTCATGAAGAAACAGAAGTTCTTATTGAAATCACCATTTCCAATCTGAGAGCAGACGGAGATATCGACGAAAGGGATTTCCTGGATAGAGTAGATATTCTTGGAAAACTAGGTTACACCGTTATTATTTCAAACTTCTCCGAATATTACAGATTGATTGATTACTTCGCATCGTATACAAGTGGAGACATCGGAGTAGCTATGGGAGTAAATAATATGCTGATGGTATTCGACGAGAAATATTATAAAAACCTTTCAGGAGGAATTCTTGAAGCATTCGGTAAGTTTTTCAGAAATGGAATGAGAGTATATCTGTATCCTTACAAAGATCCGGAAACTCATCAGCTGTTGGATTCTTCCAACCTGAAAGTAGAAGAAAACCTGAAAGAACTATACAAATACTTCAAACACAACAACCGTATCGTAGATATTACCAATTATAATCCTGAGTTTTTGGAAATTTATTCCAGAGAGATATTAAGAAAAATCGCATGTTGTGTGAAAGGCTGGGAAACTCAGGTACCGGAAGGCGTAGCAGAAATGATTAAAGAGCGTGGAATGTTCGGATATAAAGAAGAGCTTTCCCTAAAACAATTCTCTTAAAATATATATACAATGTCAGAATTAAAGAAAAGACTTTCCTCAATTCTTGAAAGTCCTAAGCATAATACAGAAGAAAAACTTGAAAAAGTATGCCACCTGTTGGATCAGGAGATTCCTTACTTCAACTGGACAGGTTTCTATTTCAAAAACGGAGATAAGGATGAATTGATTTTAGGTCCTTATGTAGGAGCGCCTACCGACCATACCATTATTCCTTACGGTAAAGGAATCTGCGGTCAGGTTGCCATTTCCAATGAAACATTTGTTGTTCCTGATGTGCATGAGGAAAGCAATTATTTGAGCTGCTCCATTGATACGAAAGCAGAAATTGTAGTTCCTATTTTTAAGGATGGAAAAAATATTGGTCAGATCGATATTGATTCTCATACAATCGATCCTTTCACGCAGGAAGACCGCGAATTATTAGAATGGCTTTGTAATGAAGTTTCTAAGATTTTATAATTAGAAACTGACTATAAATATAAACTCCGGCTCATCTGCCGGAGTTTTTTATGGATTGTTGGTGGTGATCACAAACATAATTAAAGGCTCATCTCCCGTGTTTTCAATAGAATGATAGCCTATAGAACTGATCGCTGTAATATCGCCTTTCTGCAGCACTTTCCTGCGTATTGGTCCATCTGTTCCGGTTCTTTCACGATATTCTCCGGTTCCGTGCACCACAACGTACAGCTCCTGTTCATTTCTCAGATTGTGAGTATGAAATCCGGATTCATCCCCTTTATTCAATAAAACCATATAGGCAGCCAGACGATTGTTGGCTAATTCTTTCTGATCGAACATTTGTATCATATACACAGTTCCGTTTCCTCCATACATGTTTTCACGTTTTTCCAGTCGTATAATGGTTCTTTCCTCTTTTTCAAACGCCATTACATACAAGTGAATATATTTTGAAACTTCCTGTATTACGTGATCAAATTCTGCTCCTTCAGATAATAAAACTGTACCGGACATATAAAGTTCAATGTTTAAAGTTTAAAGTTGACGGTGAAAAATTAGCTTTGCTGCATGAGGTGAATCTCGGCCAGCAATTCTTTAAAATAATTCTCACATTTGGCAATATGGGTTCCATACCAGGAAAATGCCTCTCCATCTACAATCATAATCTTTTTATCCGGATAGAAAACCTGCAGTTCTTCAATATGTTTTTCTTTAAACGGAAAAGGTTCAGATGAAAGCATAATGACATCGGCTTCTGCCAGATCTTCAGTAGTGATCTGGGGATAACGGGTTTTATCTTTAAAAATATTTTCAAAACCAATTTCAGATAAAATCCTGTGGATGAAAGTGTCAGAACCAATGGTCATATAAGGATTCTTCCAGATAAGATAAGCCGTTTTTACGGGAACATCCAGTTTTGCCTGATTCAGAACATCATAAATTTTAAGATTGAAAAGCTGCGCTCTGTCTTCCTTTCCAAAAAGTTTTCCGAGGTTTTTAAGCAGGTAATAATTATCCTCAATGGTATCAATATTGGTGACCATTACCTTGTGCTCATCCATCAGGGCTTCCACCTGATCTTTTACATTCTCTTCCTTATTGGCAATAATAAGATCCGGCTGTAATGCTTTAATTTTTTCAATATTAATATTCTTAGTTCCGCCGATTCTGGGTACATTTTTTATTTTATCCTGAGGATGGATACAGAATTTTGTTCTTCCTACCACTTCATTTTCGGTCAGTCCAAGGTCAAATAAAGCCTCAGTAATAGAAGGTACAAGTGAAACGATTTTCATATTGGCATGTTAGATGATGCCTAAAATTACAAAAGTTTTCCGGTTAAGAAAAGTCCGGCTACGGTAAAATAGATAATAAGTCCTGTAACATCCACCAGCGTTGCTACAAACGGAGCAGAAGAAGTGGCGGGGTCAAGATTTAATTTCTTTAAAACAAACGGGATCATAGAACCTGATAATGTTCCCCACAAAACAATGGCAATCAGGGAGACTGAAACACTCAATCCTACATATACCCAATACTGGCCGTAATCAAAAAGACCAATTTGCTGCCAGAGCATGATTCGTATAAACCCAATAATTCCCAAGATGGCTCCAAGACATAATCCGGAGATAATTTCCTTTTTCATGACATACCACCAATCCTTCAGATTGATTTCCTGAAGAGCCATAGCACGGATAATCAGGGTAGCTGCCTGGGATCCAGAGTTTCCTCCACTGGAAATAATCAGTGGTACAAATAGAGCAAGAACAACGGCTTTTTCTATTTCCTTGTCAAAATATCCCATTGCAGAGGCAGTCAGCATTTCCGAAACAAACAGAATGATCAGCCAGGTGGCTCTTTTCTTGATCATCTCAGTCCATGAAGTCTGGGTGTAGGGAAGATCCAATGCTTCCAATCCCCCGAATTTCTGGATATCTTCCGTATTCTGCTGTTCAATCTGATCGAGAATGTCATCAATAGTCACAATTCCTACCAGAACACCTGCTTCTGTAATAATAGGAAGAGCACCACGGTCATACTTTTCGAAGTAGGTTACGGCATCCTCTTTGGAAGTTGTCGTTGTAATGGCTACAAAATGGTTGTCTGTGATATCAGAAACCAGAGTGTCTTCCTCTTCCAGCAGTAAAGTTCCGATGGCAAGGTCATCAATCAGGCGGTTTCTTTCGTCTACCACGTACAGATAGTTCATGGTTTCCACTCTTTTTCCTACCTTTTTGATCTGCTGAAGACATCTTTTTACCGTCCATTCCTTACGGATCTGGATATAATAAGGGGTCATCAGACGGGCAATCGAATCCGAATTGTAGCCAAGAAGCTTTAAGGCAATCCTTCTTTCCTGCGGATTAAGATGGTTGATGGAATACTTGATCAGCTCATCCGGGAAATCCTCGAAAAGAGCCGTTCTGTCATCCGGAGTCATGGCATTCAGAATTTCAGAAACTTCATCGCTTCCGATACTTCTGATGGTTTCTTCCTGGAAATCAGGATCAAGGTGTGAAAATACTTCTGCTTTGTATTCTTTCGGAACCTTCAGAAACGCGAGCAGCCTCTCATCAGCAGGAAGTTCGCTGAGAGTTTCGGCAATATCGGCAGGGTTGAAGATAAGTTCGTCTCTAGAATTCAAAACGTGAAATTTTTTGGATATGCAAAAATAATTCAAATTTTTAAGACTGAGCAATAAACTGGCAAAATTAAGGATTAATTAAAGTTTATGGCTTCAGGATAAGAGCAAAAAAAACACCCGCCGAAGCGGATGTGCAAAAATTAAATTTTAAATTCCAATATTCTTTACATTGGTTCGCATTCTGAGGTGGGAATGTAGATGCAGACAGCATTTGTACAGCATTGGTATGGTCCGCAATCTGAATTGTCACCACACTTTTTTATTCCGCTGCCTTTAATATTTTTTTGCTCCAGCCTGTTCAGCCTCTTAAGATTTGAATTCTTCATGGTGATCAAATATAGTTAAGATTAAGGCTCTATCGGACAGTCATGATCAAGACATTCTCCATTGCAGCAATATCCCACAGAACATGGTCTTGTTATACTGCATCTGAACGGTCCTATGCCGCCATTAATTTGTTTCGCAGCCTCTCTGCTGAGTTTTTTTAGATTTTTCATAGCGTTATAGTTTAGATTTAATGTAAGACTAAAATAGTAAATATTTCTATATTATTCATTTGTAGGTGAAAATATTTTAGTATGAATCAAAAATTTATTGATATCTTAAATAAAAACACCTACGAATGCAGGTGTCTGTAATGATCATATTTACTCCAGAGGACATGGATCGATAACACAGGTGTTGTGACAACATGACCCGCCCGGACATTCATAATGTTCTGTACATCTTTTGAAAGGTCCGCTGCCTTTAATTTCCTTTTGCACTTGTCTGCTGAGTTTTTTTAGATTTTTCATGAGATTTGATTTTTAAATGATTTAGTTTTATCTTTTATTCAATACAGATGAAGGGGGAACAGATTCCGAAACAGCACCATCCGACAGTACAAGGATTGGTTTCGCTGCATCTTTCCATAGACCCTCCACTAATTTGTTTTGCTTTTTCTCTGCTGAGTTTCTTTAGATTTTTCATAAGATTTTGGTTTTAATGTTGGTCTAAAATAGTAAAAAATATTTAATAAATCCTTATTTGGTGAAAACATTTAATTGTTAATCAGTTGTTTATAGTGTATTTTAAATAAAAAGCACCTGTTCGTAAGAGATAACAAGTGCTTTATTTATGTGAAAATATTTATAATGCAGAGCAGGGAAAATACAAATGAAAATATAAGGATGAATAATAAGCGATAAATAATAAACATGTCCGGTAAGCCCAAGAATCTACCTGACAAAATTCACCATTGACTTGCGAAGCAAAATTGACCATTGATGATGAAAGGCTGTATATTCCAACCTTAAACCAGGAACTTTAAACATTGAACCTTAAAGTTCCGCTTCCGTCGGCTTAAGCTTTCTCAGTTTTTTGATGATTCCTTTTATGGCACCTTCAGTACCTATTTTGACAGAATTGGTTGTGGATCCCAGAAGGCGCATGTTTTTCCGGTAGGTATCGTGATCGCTTTCGGTGACAAGATTGCCGTCAGCACCAAAAAGTTTCATACTCACCACCACCTGATTGGAGAAAACATACTTTCCAAATCCAACTTTGAAATACCTCACTTTGGAAACAATGGCAAAATCTGCATCATTGTTGAGACAGTAATCTACAATAGTCTGTTTATCAATGCTGTCATAGGGAACCTGAACTTCTGCACGGAGCATTTTATTTTTTCTGCCGCTGAAATTGTCGGTTACGGCATCGAAGAAAGCGTTATTGGTAGGGTCTTTTATTTCGTCAATATCAGGCTCTACCTCGGGATTGAAGTAAAGAACTTTTTTTATTTTATCATCGGCATTTTTCTGGGCTTTTACCGTTGTAAATCCGATGAATAAAAAAGTAGTAACCGCTGTAAAGAATATAATTTTTTTCATTTGTAATTCGAATGCAAAATTACTGCCTTTTCGTTGGATGGCATACAAATTATTAAGAAATTTTTAACATTTTTTTCTATCAAATTTGATATATGAAATCAATAATGTTTGCAGAATCAAAAAATAGTCGTAATTTTGCACCCGTTACATAATAATCATTAAACAATATTGGAATGTACTTAACAACAGACAAAAAGCAGGAAATTTTCGCAAAACACGGGAAATCTGCACAAGACACAGGAAGTGCTGAAGGACAAATCGCTCTTTTCACTTTCAGAATCAATCACTTATCTCAGCACCTAAAGGCTAACCGTCACGATTTCAACACAGAGAGATCTCTAGTGAAATTGGTAGGTAAGAGAAAAAGTTTATTAGATTACCTTAAAAACAAAGATATCGCAAGATATAGAGCAATTATTGCTGAACTAGGTTTAAGAAAATAATCTATAAAGATTTTCAAAATAAAAAGCAACTTCGAAAGAGGTTGCTTTTTTGTTTTTACGCAACAGGGGATTTTTAACCACAAAAGCCACAAAAGTTTTTTTAGAAAATACGAAATGGTTGAGAAGAACACTTAAATTTCTTAAAGTCTTAGAATTTCATGTGATGATAAAAGAGTATTTAGATTCCTACGGAATGGCAAACTGTATGGATAGACCAATACGCCAATTGTGTCATTCCGTAGGAATCCAGCCGTATTAAACCAACAAGAAAAGCCTCAACTAAAACTCCAATCCTGACCAACGTCACAACTAAAGACGTTATAATTCCCCTCCCTCGGAGGGGTGGCGAAAATTCAAAGAATTTTTGACGGGGTGGTTTTCAACATCACTATTCAGCCTTCTTCCCAATCTTCCCCAAATGCGTATTCTGAAAACTATCAGGATACTTTAAACCGTACCCCAGAATTCTGTCAAACGCAGAGTGAGAAAACATAACAGCTCCGATCATTTGTAAATAGGGCAGAGACAAGGCTGTTCCGGCAAAATAAACGATAATGGCTACTCCTAAATGATGGAAGAGATTGTAGAAGAAAGCGCCCGCTTTATTATTAACCGTATATCCCAGCATAGAAATATCCGGTGCGAGGAAAAGTCCGGCGAACCACCACCAGGAATATCCTGTCTGTGCAAAGGCATAGATTCCTAACAGGAGAAATGCAGCGTATTCAAGCTTTAACTGTATTTTCATAATTTATTGTACTGATCTTTAAAATAAGTCAATTTTTTCATATGAAAGTTACATTTTAGGATTGGAAAAAGAAAGCGGAATACCTTTGAGATATTCCGCCTTATACATTTTGATTTGAATTTGATTTTAATGCCCGGACTTTGCTTCGGTACTTTCTACATGCCCCAGATATTTGGTACAGTACGCTCCGAATATCAGAATTACCAGATAACAGAATACAGGAATAATAAATGAATGCTGTACTCCAAACTGATCGGCAAGATATCCCTGGAATATCGGAACAATAGCTCCTCCCAGAATCGCCATTACTACTAAAGAAGATCCCTGGCTGGTATATTTACCCAGTCCTGAAATAGCCAGTGTATAAATATTTGAGAACATAATAGAATTGAAAATTCCGATTCCTAAAATACTGTACATCGCCAGCTCACCATGATTTACCATTGCAGAAATCAACAAGGCAACATTGATTGCTGCAAAAATGGATAATGTTCTTGCCGGAGCTGCTTTACCCACGAAAAAAGCAATGAAATTAAGGATGATAAACACAATGAAAAAGCTGATCTGACTGAAAGTAAGATTGACAATGCTGAAAATCACAAGGAAAACTGCTGCCGCTGCTCCCAGCATATATAGAGCCTTTTTGCTTTGGCTTATGGATTGATTTAAAGAGATGGCTCCCAGAAAACGTCCGATCATTGCTCCTCCCCAATATAAGGAAAGGTAATTTTTACTGATGATCTCATTAAAGCCCATAATCTGCGGCTGCTCAAGGAAACTAATGATGAAACTTCCTACGGCGACTTCTCCGCCTACGTAACAGAACATGGCAAATACTCCAAATTTCAGGTGACTGAATTCAAGGGCTCCCCAGCCTTTTACGATTTCTTCTTCACCCATCTGGAAGGAAGGAAGCTTCACTCTGGAAATCAATAAAGCAACCAGTAAAAGGATACCTGCAAAAATAAGGTAAGGAATTCTCGTCGCTACCGCACTGAATGATCCGTCCGGAGATGAGAAAAATTCAAAAATCAGGTGACCTCCAAGTACCGGTGCAATGGTGGTTCCGAAGGCATTGAATGCCTGAGTCATGTTCAGTCGGCTAGATGCAGATTCTTCACTTCCCAGCAATGAAACATAAGCGTTGGCTGTAATCTGCAGTACTGTAAAGCCAAGTCCTAAAATAAACAAAGCTCCCAGAAACAATGGATAATATGAGAACGTAGCTGCCGGATAAAACAGAACGCAGCCGAATGCGGCCAGAAAAATTCCGAACAGGATTCCCTTTTTATACCCTAATTTATTGATGGGATCTCCTTTCGTGATGGAAATCATAAAATAAATCAGCGATCCGATAAAGTAAGCCCCGAAAAAACAGAACTGTACCAGCATGGATTCGAAAAAGGTAAGATTGAATAGTTGCTTCAGATAGGGAATCAGGATGTCATTCATACAGGTGATGAATCCCCACATAAAAAACAGCAGGGTAATGGTAATCAACGGAACCGTATAATTCCTGCTTTGAGATTGTACTTCTTTATTAATCATAAACATTTATTTATCTGGATAAGGATAGTTCCTTAACTTTTTTAGCCTACAGCATTGTAACTGGTGAAGTAGGGCAAATATAGGGATCAGCCTATTGGTTTGCAATATTTTTACTAATTTTTAGAATGAAACAGATACTTTTTTCAGATGAATGTATTATTTTCATTTTTTGAGACAATAATACAAAAACGACCGGATTTTTCAATACATTATCCTCAAAAAAACACTTTTTTATTTTCATAAATGGTATATAAGTTCAGATTAGTGATGTAAATTTTCATACTTTCATCAATTGATAGCCAATTTTTTGTATTTTAAACGCCTATTAAAGCAATCGAAAAATTTAATATATCATTATTATATAGTACCTTTGCAAACGAAAATTTAAAGAGTTTAAATATTAATCATACTCAATACGGAGTATAAAGAAGCAAATTTATGAGTATACCTCAAGCGTTTACAGAAACGATTACCCTTGCAGACGGCAGGGAAATCACTATTGAAACGGGAAAGCTGGCTAAGCAGGCTGACGGATCTGTAGTGGTGAAATGTGGCGGAACTATGCTTTTAGCAACAGTTGTAGCCAATAAAGAAGCCAATCCTGGTGTAGACTTTTTACCATTAACGGTAGATTACAGAGAAAAATTCTACGCAGGTGGAAGAATTCCTGGAAATTTCTTCCGTAGAGAAGCAAAACCATCTGATGATGAAGTGCTTACAATGAGATTAGTGGACAGAGTATTACGTCCTCTTTTCCCTGAAGATTTCCATGCGGAAGTACAGGTGATGATTTCATTAATTTCTTACGATAAAGAAGTAATGCCTGAAGCATTGGCGGGTCTGGCAGCTTCTGCAGCTATTGCGATTACAGATATCCCTTTCAACGGGCCAATGTCTGAAGCAAGAGTAGTAAGAATTGACGGACAATTGTCTGTGAATCCAAGCTATGAAAATTTATTAAAATCAGATATCGACATTATGGTGGGAGCTACTAAAGACTCCATCGTAATGGTAGAAGGAGAAATGAAGGAGATTTCTGAGCAGGAAATGCTTGAAGCCATCAACTTCGCTCACGCTGAGATCAGAAAACAGATTGAAGCTCAGGAGAGATTAGCTGAAAAAGTAGGAAAATCTTTCCCTAAAAGAGAATACAGCCACGAAGATCACGACGAGGAAATTCGTGAAAAAGTATGGAAAGAGTGCTACAACAAAGTATATGAAGTAGCGAAGACTCCATCTAATAAAGAAGAAAGAGGAGAAAAATTCAAAGCGGTTCTTGAAGAGTTTTTAGCACAATATGCTGAAAATGAAGAAGAACTGGCAAGAGTAACTCCTTTCGTTAAAGTATATTACCATGATGTAGAGAAAGAAGCAATGCGTCAGATGATCCTTGAAGACAATATCCGTCTTGATGGTCGTGATCCTCAGACAATCCGTCCGATCTGGTCAGAAATTGATTATCTTCCGGGAGCTCACGGTTCTGCAATCTTTACAAGAGGAGAAACTCAGTCTCTGACTGCGGTAACTCTGGGTTCTGTAAAAGATGCCAACATGATCGACAGCGTAATCACGCAGCACGACGAAAGATTCTTCTTACACTATAACTTCCCTCCATTCTCTACAGGTGAAGCAAGACCTTTAAGAGGTACTTCAAGAAGAGAAGTAGGGCACGGAAACTTAGCTCAAAGAGCTTTAACAGCAGTAATTCCGGCAGAAAATCCATATACAATCAGAATTGTTTCCGATATCTTAGAATCTAACGGTTCTTCTTCAATGGCAACAGTTTGTGCTGGTACACTGGCATTGATGGACGCAGGGGTTCAGATTACAAAACCTGTTTCAGGAATTGCAATGGGTCTTATCACCGATACAAAATCAGGTAAATTTACCGTACTTTCTGATATCTTGGGAGATGAAGATCACCTTGGAGATATGGACTTCAAAGTAACAGGTACTGCAGACGGTATCACAGCTTGTCAGATGGATATCAAAATTCAGGGACTTTCTATGGATATCATGGAGAAAGCTTTGATGCAGGCTAAAGACGGAAGATTACACATCCTTAATAAAATCACGGAAACGATTTCCCAGCCAAGAGCAGATGTGAAGCCTCACGCTCCGAAAATGGTGGTTATGGAGATTCCAAAAGATTTCATTGGAGCTGTAATCGGGCCTGGTGGAAAAATTATTCAACAGTTACAGAAAGATACAGATACGGTTATTGCTATCGAAGAGATGGGAGAAATCGGACGTATCGAAATTGCAGGAACAGACAGAGAAAAAATCAATGCTGCTATTGCTAAGATCAATGAAATTACTTTCGTACCGGTTGTTGGTGAAGTTTACAAAGGTAAAGTAGTGAAAGTAATGGACTTTGGTGCATTCGTAGCGATTGCTAAAGGAACAGAAGGACTTCTTCACATTTCTGAAATTGAGTGGGCTCGTCTGGACAAAGTTCCTTATGCAGAAGGTGATGAGGTAGAAGTGAAGTTCATGGGTTATGATGACCGTAAGAAAATGAAACTTTCCCGTAAAGTTCTTTTACCAAGACCTCCAAGACCGGAAGGACAAGGTAGACCTGAAGGGCAGAGAAGACCAGAAGGACAAGGAAGACCGGAAGGACAAAGAAGACCGGAAGGACAGAAACCACAAGGTGAAAAGCCACAAAGCGAAAAACCCGTGGAAAACCAAACTCCATCTAACGAAGCTTAATAAGATTCATTCTTAAACATAAAAAATCCCTCAATTTGAGGGATTTTTGCTTTTTATACCATAAGTTATAAGTTGGAAAACGCAAAGGCGCAAAGTAATTTTAATTTAATATTGATTAGGGCGCAAGAAAATCGAAGATTTTCAGCAAGCATATTGTTTTATTTTTTGCATTTGCTTTGCCTGCCCAATCGTGAGAGACTAAAATACAGGTACAGTTATTTGGTGCTCAATTTTATCGAAGATAAAATCTTTGCGTCTTAAATACAGTATTTTATTTCTCCTTCTTCGCGTCTTTGCGTTTTCCAACTTCTTACAATTAATTTCCCACTCTCTGCTTCAGATCCTCAGCACCGCCTGTTTTTCTGGGCTGTCCGTTTTTGGAAGAACCAAAATTGTAAGTATAGGAGAGGGTTGCCACACGGGTATCTCTTTTTACAGCGAAGTTTTCTAAATAATCATTATACACCGTTTGCCCTTTGATATTGCTGGTAAAGAAGACATCAGTGAAGGAAAGCTTCAGAACACTGTTGTTTTTAAACTTCTTCTGCGCTCCAACGTTGAGGTACCAGTTCGGGCTCACATTCAGATAAGCATAAATTTCTCTGGCTTTGTAATTTCCTGTAAGTTCAGCAGTGAAACCATTTCCCAGCTTAAAGGAATTAATACTGTTGATGCTGAATGTAAAATTCCCTTTATTATTGATCTGGGTTCCGGAGACATTTCCTGTGTAGGAGCCA
Source organism: Chryseobacterium sp. DZ-32 (assembly GCF_059587025.1). NCBI lineage: Bacteria > Pseudomonadati > Bacteroidota > Flavobacteriia > Flavobacteriales > Weeksellaceae > Chryseobacterium > Chryseobacterium sp. DZ-32. Next base: position 63,965 of record NZ_JCAIOM010000011.1, on the reverse strand, counting down.
TAATAGAAATTGGCACTGTTATTCATATCCCACCATTGGGTCACCTTTACCGGAGCGATCAGGTTTAATCCGAAATAAGAAGCAGAATTCAGGTTTTCAATGGTCTGTACGGTTACAATCTGCCCGTTTTCTATGACAGGTTTTAGGATGTCTGTGATATTATCAGAATTCCTGCTGTAGCTTAAAGTGGCAAAGTATTTATTACTCAGACTGTAGGTTAATTCATAATTCATTGTGATTTGAGGGTTCAGATCAGGATTCCCGGCTTTCAGCGTGGTAGGGTCAAGATAGAATTTAAAAGGATTCAGCTGGTTGTAGCTTGGTCTTGTAATTCTTCTGCTGAGATTGATTTCAATGTTGCTTTTATCCGTCAGATCATAACTCAGAACAGCGCTTGGAAACAGTTGGGTATAATTTCTTTTATTGATTTGATGGGTGGTAATCTGAGTTCCTTTTACATTGGTGTTTTCAACTCTTAAACCTGCTGTAGCTTTAAATTTTTCCCATTTTTTGGACAAATTTCCATACACTGCATTGATGTTTTCCTCATAAATAAAATGATTGGTTTTTCCAAGATCCGGAACAGGAACCCCTGAACTGGCGTTGAAGAATTTCAGGTCATTATCTGTCTTTACAAAACTGGTTTTTACTCCGCTTTCCAGCTTCCAGTCGTTGCTGAAGTTTTTTGTAAGATCAGATTTTAAAGAGTAGATATTCAGTTTTCCGTCCATATCACCTTTGATAATGTCGAGGTTGTCTGTACCGCTGGAAATATCATGCGTTCTTGTATCAAAGCTCTGCAAAGATGAGTTGGCGTAATTGATATAGTCAAAATCGGTAGAAATATCAGAACCCAGCGAATCAATCGTATATTTATGATTAAGGTTGAATGAAACATTGGTCCAGCGGTCGTTCGATCTGTTGACTGTTGTAAAAGTACTTTCAGGAAGGTAGCTGCTGCCCAGTGTGACGTTGGAATTGTCTCCGTTGATGTTGAATTTGTTGGAAACAAGTCCCACAGAAAATCCAAGCACATTCTTGTCGTTCAGATAATAATCCATTCCCGCTTTGGCCACATGGCTGTTGAATTTGAATTTCAGATAATTATCCTGCACATACGCTTTCTTAAAGGTATTGGCTTCATAGAAATTTCTGTCGAGAACCAATCCGTTGTAAGCTTCCCTGTACGCAAAGCTGTAATTTCCGAAAATATTGATGTTTTTATTTCTGTGGTTGATGCTGAAACTGTTGTTGTTTTTCACATATTTACCCGATCCCAGAGAGCTTGAAATAGTTCCGTTAGTTCCTTTTCTCTGTTCCTTTTTAAGTTTAATATTGATAATGGCGGATCCGGCAGCGTCATATTTTGAAGAAGGATTGGTGATGAACTCTATCTTTTCAATGGTGGAAGAGGGAATTCCCTTCAGGTAATTGGCAAGGTCAGTTCCGGTCATGGGAGTATTTTTACCATCGATCTGGATCAGAAGGTTTCCTTTTCCGCGAAGACTGATATTGTCGTTATTGTCAATATTCACTCCCGGAGCCTTTTCGAGGACTTCAAAAGCTGAATTTCCGGTACTTGCAATACTGTTTTCGACGTTCATGATCATTTTTCCATCCTGTCTTTCAATGAGAGGCTTGGTTTTGGTGATTGTTACTCCTTCAATCGATTTTACATTCAGGTCAATAGGATTGAGGGTCTTATTTTCGGTTAGTGAAATGTTTTCCGAGTGATAAACCTCAGTACCGTTTTTATTAATTTTTACCTGATAAGTTCCTTCTTTTAAATCATTAAAGTTGAACTTACCGCTGTTATCAGCAATTTCTGTTTTGATCAATTTCTGATCGGCGTCAAAGAGATTGATCTCTATCTGCTCTGCTTTGTCGGATTTTATGTTTCCTGACAAAGTCAAACTCTGCATTGCCTGCTGGGCAGAGATCCTGCTGCTGAACAGCATCAGCATACAGACAATAATAAGTGAGAATATTCTGGTCATAGCGTTTTACTTTTTAGGGTTGAGACAGTTTTCTGAAATTTTCAGTAAAGCTGAATACATCACTTCCAGTTCTTCATTGCTGATGCCCTTTAAAGCTGTTTTTCGGTTCTTTTCTACGATATTCTGAACCTCTTTAATCACTTTTACCCCTGAATCTGTCACTTCCAGCAGGGTTTTTCTTCGGTCTTCAGGATGAACTTTTCTGATAATGTATTCTGATTTTACCATTAAATCAATCATTCTCGTGACAGAAGCATTGTCCTTAAAAACCAGATCACCAATTTCATTCTGGGTAATTCCCGGGTTTTCCAGAATTGCTTTGATGATAAGCCATTGATCAATAGTGATCGTATAACCATGCGCTTTTAGCTGGCGTTGAGCATAGTTTCTGTAAGATCTGATCGCTTTGTCTATGTTGTAGAAGATGATTGAATTTAACTTTTCCATATTTTCAGATTTAAAATGATATATCAATTATTGATATGTCAATTAATTAGTAAATCATCATTTTACTTTGTTACAATTCCTGAAAAATATTTTCAAAAAAAATTAAAAGCTGTTACCGGTTTCTTTGGACTTTGCCTTTACAGAAGCAGTTTTAGACTCTGAAGTAAAAGTTATATTTTCTGTGGTTTTGAATAATCTGTCGATTTGCTTCCTGGTGGAAATATCCGGAGCAATGTTGTAAAACTCATTGATCAGATTCAATGAACCAGGTTTTTTGGGATATTGATTGTTGTTGAGAAAATTTTTCAAAGCCAGATTCACTTTATCTTCACCGATTAAGTTACTCAGCTGTACCATTGCGGCAGCTCCTTTGGAATACGAAATATGAGGTACGTCTCCGGTTGCTTTATAAATAGGAACATTTTCAGACAGTCCTTTTTCATTGTCATAGATCTGCTGATGTACGTTGATTCTTTCCATCATTTTTTCTCGGCCATGCATTTTTTTGTAGAGCATCATCTCGGTATACATGGCGAGGGTTTCAGTAAGCATCACAGAACCTTCTCTGTCATCAGGGTCGATCTGGCTGTTGCCCCACCAGAGATGGGAAAGTTCATGGCCTGCCAGCTCATTGATGACATCCTGTTTCTTATCCGCCAGAATATTGGCGTGGAAAACCATATCCTCAGGCATAAAAACAGCAGAAGGATAGGCTGTAGCGGCAAAACCTCTGGTAAAAGAAGAAATCTCCGCAAAATTGATGCTTTTAAAAGGGTACTGCCCGAAATTCTGCAGACAGTAATCTAAAGTAAGCTTTGTATTTTCAAGAAGGTGATTCACATTCTCAAAGTGTTTCTGATGATAAAAGATATTGATGGAAATTCCTTTATAGCTCACGCTTTTGATCTTATATTCAGCAGATGAAACGGCAAACCGGAAAGGAATCTGATCTGCTTTAAACTTGAAATAGTTGCGCCCGGCCTGTGACCATTTTCTGACAAGATCTCCTGTTCCTATGGCTGTTTGTTTCTTTTCGGTGGAAATCATCATCGTAAGATTGATAAAATCCCTTTTTGAAACTTCAGGAGCTTCAGGTTTTTTCAGTTCACCAAGTTTTCCAAGCTTGAATTGGCTGCGTTGTTTTTCATCCTGAATTTCATTATCCTTCTGATATCCAATTGTTGGGTAATACCTGCTGATCCTCATAAAAGATCCGTCTTCAATAATGGCATTGAAAGACTGGTGTCCGTTGACAGCAAACCATTGATAGGAGATTTTAAAATCAAGAGAAGCTGTTTTACCAGGCCGGAGAGGCTTTTGTAATGAAACTTCTGTAACATGCTTATTAATTTTTGAGATTTCAGGACCACACTTTATCACAGCAGATTCCAGTTTTAAATCTTTATTAAAATTGATCAGAACCTTATTGATAGGTTGATTGGTTTGATTTTTAAGGGTATATTTTCCAATGATCTGATAAGCATTTTTCGAAGGATACAGCGCAATTTCTGTAGCAATATTAGTGATATCCGGCTGTGGAAGTTTTTTATACTTTCGATAGTTTTTTTCATATGCTGCCGAGCTTAGAATAGCCTGATCTTCATTTTTTGGGATATAACCTTTCATAAACAATGTTCCGGCAAAAATTCCTGAGATGAGCAGAATGATACTGAAGCCCGATGCGAGTACAGAAACTTTTTTAATTTTTATAATACTGTTGAGCATCCATAAAATACTGATAATTCCCGTTCCGAATAATAGTCTTTGTAGAAAAGCTTTTTCATAAATTCCATAGCCGTTAAACTCACTGTAAGTCCCTTTAAAATCTGAGAATATTCTGAAAAGAGGGTAGGGTATCAATTTCCCCGAAAGCGGACCCGATACTATAAAAACGGCAAGAATGGAAACTCCAAGGGCTATGAATTTATTGGGAATTCTGTCATTTATCAAAAGAATCAATCCGGAAAACAGCATCAATGGGAAAGTATTGAAAAGAAAAACACCGAGATAAGCATTCCAATCAATATGAAAATACTGATAAGGCGCCTGAAAAATAATGCCCTGAATAATTACAATTCCGGTGAAGAAAAACAGCAGAAAACTGATGGAGATAAAATGTCCGGTTAACCGGTTTTTTGATAAATAAGTACTGTTTTCAATCAGATAAAACCCCGAAGACTGGCTTCTCCAATAAATATCATTCAGAAAATAAACAGAAATCAGAAGACCCAGCAGATGAAAATTTTCCGAAATGGTTGCTGCCATAAGTCCGGAACCTGCATATTTCTGCGGAAGGCGGATGCCTTTTTCAATTTCGGCATACATTTCCATTCCCATACAAAATAACAACAGTATGGAAACGGCAGGAACAGCAGCACTTTTAAACAGATAAGTAAGGTCTGTTTTTGCAAAAGATAAGACAGATCGAAATGAGTTCTTCCAACCAAAGTCTGGCTTCACTGTGGAATAATCTGCTTTATTGGTTTCAGAAAATGTAAGAGTATTTCCTAATGTTTTTACTTTCTTTCCTGAGGTATTGGAGAAAGAAAATAATCTGTGCGAAAGCAGAAGAATTCCAACAGGTATAAAAAAGAATAAAATTCTGTTAAACAAAAGATAACCAGAGAAAGGTACCAGTTGAATATTTTTCTGAGGAGCTGTGAGATCACGGGCTTCCATAAAATAAGCGGATAATCCAAAAGGATCTATTAAAGCCGAAAACTGTTGCGTTTCCAGTGACTGGGGAAGACTTCCCGCCATAAAGGGTGAATTGGAAAACAACAGGATAATCATGTAAGAAACATACAGAAGCAGTCCGCCTACTACAACCAGCAGTTTTTTCCTGACAATAAATGCAATGAGAAAAAGAAAACTGCAGACAAACAAACTGTTGATAAAACCGAATATGAATAAGGGATATAGATAATGGACAATGTTAAAACCTTCCTGCATTTCACTTCCCGTCCGCATCATCTGACCTATGATAAATCCTGTCATTAGGAAAGAAAAACTTAAAAACGTCTGTAAAAAATAAGCATAGAATTTCCCTTTCAGGTAAGTGAGTTTTGACAATGGGAATGAAAACAGAATACTGTCAAATTTTGAATCCTGATCTTTAAAAAGCAGCTGCAATGCATAAACCGTAGCGAAAAAAATCACGGCAAGGCTTAGCATTCCGGTCATAAAACCAATGGTGTAGGGAGAGTTTAAATAAATCCCTTCTCCTACTGAAAGATTGAACTGATTGCCAGAAAAGATGCCCATTCCTATTAAAAGTAAGGCCACAAGATAGGTGAGCCAGTGCTTGGAAGAGCGTCCGGCTTCAAATAAGAATATCGCGTTCATGATTAAGGTTTTTGGGTGAGTGTATGGAAGTAAACGTGCTCCAGCAAAGGGGTTACAGGGCTGAAATCTTTCGGAGATTCTTCAGAAAATACAGTGATGTGGAGTTCTCTTTCCAGAAGCTGCCTGCTGATAATTTCATAACTGGAATAATAGGTTTCCAGTTCATTTTTGTCAATGGGTTTTGACCAGATTCTGTTGTCCAGCTCAGCAATCAATGTGCCCGGATTTCCTTTTCGAAGGATTTGCCCATGATTCATCACTGCCATTTCTGAGCAAAGGTTTCTGACATCTTCAACGAGATGCGTAGACAGAATAACGATAACATCCTGGCTGATATCATTGAGCAGTGTATTGAAGCGGTTGCGTTCCTCAGGATCCAGCCCTGCCGTTGGTTCATCTACAATAATGATTTTCGGATCTCCCAGTAATGCCTGGGCAACACCAAAACGCTGTTTCATTCCGCCAGAAAAGGTATGAACTTCTTTTTTCGCAAAATCAGAAAGGTTGACTTTTTCCAGCAAGCTCAGAATTTGTTTTTTACGTTTGCTTTTTTCGGTAATCCCTTTCAGTACGGCAATATGTTCCAATAGATCGTACGCGGAAACTTTCGGGTATACTCCGAAATCCTGAGGCAGAAATCCAAGATTTTGTTTAACATAATCAGGATTTTTGATGATGTCCACTTTATTGAAAAGTATTGTTCCGGAGGTCGGTTTCTGAAGTCCGACAATGGTTTTCATTAAAGAAGATTTTCCGGCTCCGTTCGGACCAAGAAGCCCGAACATACCGTTTTTGATGTTGAGTGAAATGTCTTTAATAGCCTGAAATCCATTTTTATAGGTAAGGCTAAGGTTGTTGATGGTTAATGTGTTCATAACGTTGTGTTTGGGGAATGGAAGGACAGGCGGCCTTTTGGCAGCTGGTTTAGAAGTTAATGGCTGGAAGCTAGAGGCAGGAGGCTAGAAGCTAGAGGTTAGAAGTTAGAAGAGAATTTTTTACACTCCCATTCTAAAACACTTCAAATCAGACCCCGAAGCTCGCAACCCGAATCCCGTCTACTCTTTAAATTCAAGAATATCTCCCGGCTGGCATTCCAGGATTTTACAGATGGCTTCCAAAGTATCGAAGCGGACACCTTTGGCTTTACCGGTTTTCAGGATAGAGAGGTTTACGGGTGTGATACCCAGTTTTTCTGCCAATTCTTTACTCTGCATTTTTCGTTTGGCAAGCATCACATCTAAGTTGACTATAATTGGCATTTTAAATAAATAGGTCTTGTTCGTTTTGCAAATGTAGTCCTTGCTTAAAGATATTCGCAAGAAACAGACAGAAAATTCCAAGCATAAAGTGAATAAACACCAGTCCCCATATGATACTTTCTACTTCCACAAAGAAACTCACGATAATAACCAGAGGAAGCGGAATGAAAATATTGTACAGGTAAAATCTCTTAAGCTGAATGATATTTTCCTGAGTAAACAGTTTTTGTTGGAAAAACACTTTGAAAACCCCGGCAGATAACCAGAAAAAGATTCCATAAGTGATAAGCACCAACATAAAGGAAAAGATCATATAAGGATAATTGTTTTCGATATTCAGAAACGGTTGTTCTGTAAACGGATAATTGATGTGAAGGAACTGGCCTTCTTTATAAGGCGTGACCGCAAATCCGCTCATCAGACAGAATAAGGAATACCCAAAAGTGACTAAATATCCGGCCGAAAGTAAGGCGCAGATATAAAATAAAATTCTTGCAATAATTTTGGTCTGGTTCATGGTATGAATGGTAATTACTATTGCAAATGTATAATTAATTATCGTAAAACAATAATTTATTTAAATAAAATTTTAATTTTTAAATTTTGAATTCATCAATAATACTAAAAAAATAAGGTGTTAATCACAGTTTTTTATTAATTTTAATAAGAGAAAAGTTGATCAAACTTATCCTTTAAGTAATACTCAAGAAATGATTATAAGGTTTTCTTATTGATACCCTTCGACAGGCTCAGGGTGACAACTGGAATACCAACGACAATTTTTAAGCACTGTCAGGCTGAGCCTGTCGAAGCCATTATTATTAAAAAGGATAGATCAAAAAAAAAGAAATCATGGCTTACAGTATTGAACTTGCAGACCGTGTACGTGAACGGCTTTCAATGGAAAATAATATAGAGGTTGAGGAAAAGAAAATGTTCAGCGGACTGTCTTTTCTGGTGAACGGAAAGATGTGCATCAACATCAGTCATGATAATCTGATGTGCCGTTATGACCCGGAGTTGGAAGATGAGGTTTCGGAGAAGAAAGGTTTTCTCCCAATGATCATGAAAGGGAAACAGTTAAATGGCTATTGCTATGTAGAACCCATAGGTTTTAAAAAAGCAGACGATTTTGAGTATTGGATTAAAATATGTTTGGATTATAATCCCATGGCAAAGGCGTCTAAAAAGTGAGTTTTTGGGTTTGAGTGTTTGAGAGTGGGAGTGATGGAATTCACCAATCCCACTATTCATCACTCATCATTTATCATTTATCGTTTATCATTCATGATTATACAGTTTTTCTCTGATCTGAACTAAGATTTTTGTGGTTTTTTCCAGATCCGGAGCGTCGGGTAGAGTGGAAGTGGAATAATGATTTTCTATTGATTGTATCAAGCTTTCTGCCTTTTCCATCACACTTTCATAAGACTGGTTTCCTGCTTTGATATCTAAGAGTTCATCACGGTTTTCTACACGGATTTTCAGTGAATTGGTCTTAAAAATCTGTTCGCAGGACTGAAGCAGGCGGATGGTGTGCATCATATTCTTGCTGTCGTAATTATGCCCGTGAGTCTGATTGACATTGTAACGGTCTTCATTACGCTCAGTAACCCATTTCCAATATTCCCTGTAATCTTTGCAGTACACAGAATACGCATCCAGATTGCAAAACAGGTATGCAACCGGTTTTTCATCTTTAGGAACAGAGGATAGAGAAACCTGATTAGCTTCTTCATTCTGAATAACTCCTTTATATCCCAATGTTCCCGATTCATCATAAAATAAAGCATACATTCCCTTGGTATGATCAATACTTATCAATCCGCATTTTTCCTGTGAGAGACCATTCTCATCCAGCCATTTTTTCAAGGGTACAGAACCTTGTCCTTCCAAAATAAAGCAGAAATCCAGGATTGATTTTCTTTCTTTATCAATCGGATTTACAATCTTTTTATTGAGACCTTTTGCCTTTTTAATCTGGGAAACAGCATACCCTGCAAAAGTGTCTTTGCACAGTTTTGAAAGAAAATCTTCTGTTTTCAATAAATCCATCAGCGGATGTTTATACAGAATACAATCCTCCGGACTGGCCAGAATTTCCAGAATATTAGGATTGTTTTTCTGAAGCAGTTCTACAAATCTTCCGATTTCATAATACGTAAGATCATTCGTTTCATTGGAAATCTGCGGAATATAGTTCAGGCCAAAGAAATCTTCCTTCGGCAGATAATATACCCCGCGGATATCCGTATCAGAATTCTCCGTCGCCAACCCGAAAGCTCTGCTTCCGGAAATGGCTTCGAAGAGGAGGAGGTTTTTGTTTTTTAGGTCTTGGATGGTCATATTAGTTAATTAAATTAATTTGTTTGATTCTAGCTTTTTAATTAAAAAACTACGTTCTTTTTCTGAAATACTATCAAAAATGATCGTGTAGCCTTCAGGGTATAATTTGGCGTGAACAAGATTCGAAATATTTTTCCAAAGAGAATGATAACGGTCCGAACATTCAGTAATGAAATCATAATCTGGAAGACCTTTTGAAATTAAACTGATATTCTTAGTATAATATCCTATGGCTGGAAGGTGTTTGTAATCTTGATACTCCTCAAAAAAAGCTTGTTGCTCTATAAAAGTTTCAAAAAATTCAAAATAAAAGATATAATCATTGCTGGCATTATTTTTTATAGCAATTCTTCCATCTTCCGAAATACAAAGTCCATCGCAGATAGGGAACAGAACTTGCTCTTCACATAGAAAGGTTTTGATTGTCTTATGTTCTTTTACATTAGCAGGATTGAAAATATGAATGATATTATCATTTATGATAAGGCCAGAATACATTTCTTGAAACCTAAGGATCTCAGAGTAATTTTTGATGGAATATAAGGATAAGTAATTTTCTATCTCCTTTTTATCAATGTAAAACTCCTCTTTTCGTTTTTTTCGTTTTAAAAAACTAAGAGCTCTTTCAGATAGTTGTTTCATAACTTATTATAATTGTAACATCTCCCTAAAAAACCTCTCCATCTCACTTTTATCCGCCTTTCCTCCTGATAAACCTTTCGATTTCTCTTCATTTTCAGCGATTGTTTTCTCCAGAAAATCAAACAGTTCCCAATCGTTCGGATGGTAGTAGGATTCTCCTTTGGTGGCTTTTAAGGTGACAAGATCTTCTATTTTTCTTTTGGTATCATCATCTGTTAAAACAAGCAGGTCACTGAACAGTACAGGAGGAACCGTTCCTTTTTCTATGATCCATTTTCCTGTTAATGTGGTTCGTAAACAATAAAAATAGCTTTTTAATTTTACTTCATCATGTCTGCAGGCTTCCAGATATTTCTTGCTCATGCTCAGATAATGATAAGAAACCGCAACCGGAGAAAAGCAGGCAGCAGCCAAAGGTTTGAACAGTTCTACAAACTTTTCATCTGATTTATACACGATAGGAGAATAAAACCAGCTCAGCAAAGCCGCGTTTGACTTTAACAACAGATGAAACGTCTTTCGCAGATCCCAACCGGAACCATCCAGATCATCTTCCGTCATAAATTCTATGGTTTCATCCTTATCCCATGGAGAAAGATACCAGTCTTTTTCGTGACGGTATATAAATCGTATATCAAAATCACTGTCAGGAGACGCAAAACCCCAGGCTCTGCTCCCTGATTCTACAGCAAGAAGGACTTCCACACCCCGTGCTGCTTCTATTTCTTTTATTTTTTCAAGTATTTTCGGTGTCATTGGTATTGATTGATGGTGCAAAGTAAAGGGTGAAGTGCGCAATGTACTCGCGTAGCTGTTTTAAGTTTCGAGGTGCGGGTTTCGTGGGGATGGAGTTTAGGGTTTGAGTGTGGGAGAGTTTGAGAGTTTGAGAGTTGCGGGGTTCGGTTTGTGAGTAAGTGAATATTGGAGGCTAAAATTTTTCTGACTTTTGAAAATTGGGCGTTAAAAAAATAAACTGTGTGAACGTTAAGAAAATTCTCCTGTCTGAGTGCGACGAATATATTGATACAAAAAAGTAATAATGAATTCGCACGAGTTTAGAATTTTTAGAGAACACATTTTATTTTTAGCTCAATTTTCAAGGTCTTGACCTTTTGTTTCTTTTGTGTCAAGACAAAAGAAAAAGACTCATTGAATTTTACTAATATTGCACTTTTCCATTTAACGTAACTATAAACATCCATGTTATCATCAGAATTACAGCATAAAATTGATTTTAAAACAAAACCGTTAGGCGCATTAGGACATCTTGAACATATTGCCCACAAAATCGGAATGGTTCAGAAAACCACTTCTCCGCAGTTGCTCAACCCTCATATGGTAGTTTTTGCGGCCGATCATGGGATTGCTGCTGCAGGCGTAAGTGCTTATCCACAGGAGGTCACCTATCAGATGGTGATGAACTTCCTTGGCGGAGGTGCTGCCATTAATGTTTTTTGCAGACAGAATGGTATCAACATTAAAATTGTAGATGCAGGAGTGAATTTTGATTTCCCGGAAGGGCTGAATCTCATTGATAAAAAAGTCAGAAAATCCAGCCGTAATATTCTGGAAGAACCTGCCATGACTTTCGAAGAATATCAGCAGGCACTTAAAAATGGAAAGTCTGTGGTGAATGATATTGCTAAAAAAGGCTGCAATATCATTGGCTTTGGAGAAATGGGAATCGGGAATACTTCCGCCTCTTCTTTGATGATGAGCAAGCTCTTTGATATTCCTATTATCCATTGTATCGGACGTGGAACGGGACTGAATGATCATCAGCTTGACAATAAGATCAGTATTTTAAAAGAAGCTGTTGAAAAATATCCTTCTGAAATGTCTGAGGATGAGATTGCCCAGACCTTTGGCGGATTGGAAATAGCCCAGATGATTGGAGCCATAGAAGAAGCTTATCATCACAATATGCTGATCATGGTGGATGGTTTTATCGCAACAGTTGCGGTAGCCACGGTCTGGAAAAAGAATCCTGAAGTATTGAATAACTGTATCTTCTGCCATGTAAGCAATGAAAATGCCCATCCTCAGCTGTTGGGACTGATGAGAGAGCAGGCTATTCTCAATCTGAATCTGCGTCTCGGAGAGGGAACAGGCTGTGCATTGGCTTATCCGATTATTCAAAGTGCCGTTAATTTTCTGAATGAAATGTCAAGTTTCGAAGATGCAGATGTATCAAATAAAAACTAAATGAAAGCTATAAAAAATGAACTGATTTACTTTGCAACGGCACTCATGTTTTTCACTAGAATTCCGGTTCCGTTTACCATTCCGTACTCCAGCGAGATTATGAATAAATCTCAGAAATATTTTGCCTGGGTAGGTTTGATTGTAGGGTTCATCAACGCTTTGGTTCTTTATCTTTCTACACTGCTTTTTAATCTTGAAATCGGGATTGTTTTAATGATGATTTCCAATGTTTTGCTGACCGGAGCTTTTCATGAAGATGGCTTCACAGACATGTGCGACAGTTTCGGAGGCGGATATGGAAAGGAAAAAATCCTGACGATTATGAAAGACAGCCGGGTAGGAGCATATGGAACGATAGGGATCATTTTGCTTTTTGCTTTAAAATTTTATAGTATTCAAACCTTAGGAATGAGTAATCCGGTGGGCGTTTTACTCATTGTTATTTTAGGGCATACGGTAAGCCGTTTTATTGCAGGAACGATGATCTATACCCACGAGTATGTTACCGATATTGATGTAAGCAAATCAAAGCCTTTAGCCAATAAACCATTGGATGGAATGGCTTTGCTGGTAAGCTTCATCAGTGTTTTAGCCACTTTTGCCCTGTTTCCGGACTGGCGTTTGATTTTTGCTTTTGCGCTCGCTTATTTAGGAAAAATATATATGGGCTGGTATTTTAAAAAACATATCGGAGGGTATACAGGTGATTGTCTGGGATCGGTACAGCAGGTTTGTGAAGTTTTATTTTATTTAGGAACAATTATCGTATGGAAATTCATCTGATCCGTCATACTGCTGTGGACAATCCTGAAAACCTGTGTTATGGTTTTGCTGAAATGTCTTTACGGAAAGAGTGTATCGAAGATTTTAAATCGTTGGATATTGATGGTCATTATGATGTAATTGTTTCAAGTCCTTCTGAGCGATGCCGTTTTTTGGCTGGTTATTTTAAATTTGAATACCAAACAGATGAAAGACTTCGCGAAATGAATTTCGGGAACTGGGAATTAAAAAAATGGACGGATATTCCAGAAGAAGAAATCAATCCGTGGTACAAAGATTTTGTTAGTGTAAAAGCATCAAACGGTGAAAGTCTTCTGGAAATGCAAAACCGCGTTCTCAGCTTCTGGAATGAATTCATTCAAAGAAAAGATCTGGAAAAAGCACTTATAATTACGCATGCCGGAGTTATTCGTCTGATCCTTCAGGTGGTGCTTCAGTTTCCACTGGAGAATATGTTTACTATTCAGATTGATTATGGAAGGAAAGTGATCATTCATGTGAATGAAGGAGTTTTTTCTGTTAAAAAGTTGAATGTATAATTACCATAAAGGCTTGTATTCAATAGGAACGGACTTTAGTCCGTTTGTTAAAGATTAGTTTGTAGGCCGGATTCCTGTAAAAAACATACACAGAAATAGAACAATCCCGACCATTCTCCCAACTGAAGACGTGAAAATTCCCCTCCCTCGGAGGGGTGGCGAAAATTCAAAGAATTTTTGACGGGGTGGTTCTCAACGTTTACCCAACCAAACCGCCACAAAAAAACGCCACCCGATACCATCAGATGACGTCATGGAATTTATTTAAAAATTCTGATAAAACTATCTTTTTCCAGGCTTTCCAGTGAGAAATCAAAATCAGCTTCCGCTTTTTCTGTGGTAATCTCACCTCCAAGCTCTTTGATAAGCTCATTGAAAGACATCGCTTCATACCATTGCTGGTATAATGCACTTGTTGCCATTGCAGAAATCTGGCTATTTCCTGAAACATGCGAATGTCCGGCTCCGAAATTCAACAGTACGAAACATTGCTTTTCATTCTTCGCTACAAGCATTCCCAGAACCATTTGCTTCTGAACAGAATTACATCTGGCTTCAGCAAAGAGGTGATTAGGATTCATCATATAATCGTAGGAAATATCATCTCCTTTTCCGATCACAATTTTATATCCACAGTTGGCGTCTCCACTGAAAACGTTGTTCATAACAAGGGTTGGTTCACAAAGGCCTTTATTGGCATAAAGATATTCAACCGCACCGTTAGGCGCAGATGTCATATCTCCTGAGTACATCAATTGCCCGTTACCATGGTTATAAGCGGCATTCCAACCTATTTTTCCTGCGATGTTCAATCCGGAAAGATCAAGGTCATTGGCACCCCACTGATCTTCCCAATAAATACCTACAGCCAGTCTATCCGCATAAAAACGGGTTCCGGTAGGAATATTTCCAACAAACATCTTTTCAGAAGTTGGCAATGCAAATTCTACATTCTCAGGAAAATAGAATTTCTTTCCGGATAGGTTTTCATACTTCAGTTTCAAAAAGTCCAGAATGAAATCATAATTGAACTGATTCACGTAAGTTTCCTTACCTTTTTTAGTCCATGATTTTCCGTTTCGGATTCTGTAAACAAAGGTATCCTGACCGTACATTCTGGAGTAACATGCTGACAATGCTTTGAATAATGCAAACGGTGTCGCATTTTCCAGCCAGTGCCAATCGCTGTTTTCCAGTAATGTATTGGTAGCATCGTTCAGTGGGTTTGAAACCAATGGTTTATGATGAACCTTAGATAACTTTGATATTTTATTGATCGCTTTGGGTGCTCTGTTTTTATAAGCCAGAAATAACGGTTTAAATCTGTTGAAGATTTCCGCCATTTTTTCCATTCCAAAGCTTTCAAACAGATATGTCGGATTGAAATTACTCTGCTTGATTAAATTAATCAAATCATCATTTTTGATTAAAAGCGTAGTGCTCGTCGTTTTATAAATGACATAACGCAAGAATTCAACAGGATTTTCAGGGTAAATATCATAAAGATCAGCTATTTTTATAATGGCTTCTTTATTCCTGATGTTTTCTTTTCCTGTAAAATCATATTCCAGCTCCGTATGTAAAATAGAAAGCAAATCATCAATGGTTTCTTCTTTTAAAGCAATTCCTGATCTTAAAAGAGCAAGACATTTTTCCTGCATTTCTTCCACAGAATAGGCTTTGATTACTTTAAAAACCAGCTTCATATCAGGAACATTCAATATTTCATTGGGAATATAGATTTCGCTTTGGAAATCGCTTCCATAGGTTGAAATATAATGAGTGATCTGTTCAAAAAATAAATCAATTCTGGAAGTGTTCTTTATTTTCTCCCAGGATTTATGAAAGGTTTTATTCAAATCATTACCATTCAGTTTTTCCTTTGCATAAAAAGAGATGATCTCATTTTTTGCCCATAAAGCATCTGGTTCAATAATAAAACCATCATTGGAAACAAATGGTTTTTCGTCAGATTTTCTGGCCAGTACAGCATTGAATAATTGTAGTGTTTTCATTGTTTTAAGTTTAAAAAATAAGTGAGGAGTAGATTCATTAAAAGTGAAAGGTATAGGAACTCCTTTTACCTATAGTTTATAAAAAGCGGGGAGTATTTTCCAAAAAATATAGGAACTCCGTTTGCCTTGTAATTTGTAAAAAGGCGGAAAGTAAATCTGGAAATATAGGAACTTTCTTTGCCTTGAATTTTTTAGTGCTTTGAAATTTGGTTTATTGTTTTTATTCAACCTAACGGGTTTCTAAAACCCGTTAGGTTTGAACATACTATTAAAATTATGCTTTTCTGAATTTCTTTTTTTTCTTCCACGGAGCATTCTTCTGAACATCTCCGGCCATAATACATCCGTAAGGCATCACTTCATCCAGAACTTCACAAAGTCCGTATTCTTCTATCTGTGCTCTTACATTCTTCGCACTTTTATAAGCGCTTGGAAGTTCAGAAATATCAATCTCATTAGAGTAGAAACGGATATCCAATCCTGCTGTTTCCTCATTGAAGATTTCCTCAGTGGTTTTATGAGCCAATGATCTTTTATGCTGGCTTCTGCTGAAATTTCTTCCTGCTCCGTGCGGTGCAAAACCTAAGTTTCTTTCATTCGTTTTTCCCTGAACAATCAATACTGGTTCGGCCATATTCAAGGGAATTAGTCTTGGTCCTGTAATATCAGGCATGAACTTATCATCCAGCGGAGTAGCTCCTTTTGCATGATAGAACAGGTCTCCATCTCTGAAAACGAAGTTATGCTCATTCCAATATCTGTTTTCCTTCTCGATTTCCAGCTTGTTCAGCACTGCATCATGAAGGGAAGTATGGTTTTCTTTGGTCCATTGTCTTATTAATTGCAGTGCTTCCCAATACGATTTACCTTCATCTGTATTATAAGGAATCCAGGCATTTTCTCTTAATGTTTCAGGGGAGATTTCCTGTCTGAAACGGTTGGCGGTCTTCATTCCTTTATCATATAAGGCAGCACCCGGAGCTCTTGATCCGTGATGGGTTACCATCATTGTGTTTCCAGTATTTTTGGAAATTCCAACGAAAAGGAAATGGTTTCCGTCTCCCTGGGTTCCCATATGGGAACGGGCGATACTGATCAGTTTCTCATCATTTAAGAACTCATTTTCTCTGAAAGCATCCATCAGTTCCTGGGACATCGACATCTGTTCACCTCTTGGCCTTCCTCCATATCCGAAGTGGGTTACAGAGTGTGCTGCATCCAGGACATCTTTAGGATTTGTCTTTCCAAAATCCGTCAGCATCACTGAACAACAGATATCGGCGCTATGGAATCCCGGGTGAATGGCATTTTGAGCCACGACCACTCCTCCCACCGGAATCTGGCCTTCAGGACCTGTAGGGCAGGCGTCCGGCATTAAAGCTCCGCCAACCAGAGTAGGGGTTTTCATCAGAACCTCCATGGTTTTGATTACTTTGTCCACATTATCATTTTCACTTTCGTGCTCTGCACGTATATTGATTATAAAATCTTTAGCTGTTTTATGAAGCGGAATAAGATCTGGCTGTTTGAACTGTACCAGATATTCTGCGATCTGATGTTCATCCAATTTATTCTCGTTGATATAGGTAATGGCATCCTTAAACCATTTTGCCGGTCTATATCCTAATTCGATTAAATGATTTCCATTAAATTCCATATTGTTTCATTTTGATGATGCAAAGTAATATCATTATTGCGCAATAGTTTTGCGTAGATAAAGAAATTTTAATTATTTTTACAAAAATTTATTAAAAAGACGAAAAAAGGCCTCCGGCAGATTCGTAAAATTGTATATTATTAAAAAAAAAAAGGCTCATGGTATTATTAGAACAATTAAAACATTTTCCGGAAACGATCCAGTTTAATGATGTGATAGCTCATATTGATGAACATTATGAATTTACTCCTACTGCCTTTCAAAACGGAGATACAACCAATCAGGCCGGACAGAACAACGGTTCTTGCAAGGTCTTCAGTTTTGCAAGCATTAAGGATCTGACAAAAGAACAAACCCTTTGGCTGTTTGGTGAGTTTTACAGAGAGGATGTGCTGAAAAATCCTGAAGGAACTGATCATCAGAATATCCGGAACTTTATGAAATTCGGCTGGGAAGGGATTACTTTTGACGAAAATGCTTTGAGAGAGAAATAATTTTCAGGAAAAGAGCAGAAATAAAAGCAGATTGCTATTAAAAGAAACACCCAATCATTAAACACTAAGGTATGTCATCCAATAAAAATGCTCTGATCAGGTATAAAACATTAGATAAATGTCTTAAAAATAAATACAGGAAATACACGCTGGAAGATCTCATTGATGAATGTTCGGAAGCATTGTTTGAATTTGAGGGAAAAGAATCTTATGTAAGTAAGAGGACTGTTCAGCTCGATCTTCAGAATATGCGGAGTGAAAAATTCGGGTATGAAGCTCCTATTGAAGTTTATGAAAGAAAATACTACCGTTACAGTGATCCGGAATACAGCATTCATAATATTTCTGTGAATGAAAGTGATCTGAAGGCAATGAACAATGCAGTTCAGATTTTAAAACAATTTAAAGACTTTTCTATGTTCAAAGAAATGAATGGGGTTATTCAGAAACTGGAAGATTCTATTCATGCCACCAGCCAGAAATCTATTATTCATCTGGATAAAAATGAACAGTTAAAAGGATTGGAACATATTGATATTCTGTATGAAAGTATTGCTAATAAAAAAGTACTGAAGATCCTTTACAAAAGCTTTACGGCAAGGGAATCCAATATTTTTACAGTACATCCGCAGCTGCTGAAGGAATTCAACAACCGCTGGTTTCTGATCTGTCTTTACAAACAGAAAATGTACAATCTGGCACTGGACAGAATGGAAAGTATTGAAACAGATGACAGTATTGTATATATTGACAAGGAGTTGGATGGAGATGAATACTTCAAAGATATTGTTGGGGTTACTGTTTCAGAATCAATGGATCCCAGGAATGTAGTCTTTTGGGTAGATTCGGGAAATGCCCCTTATGTGAAGACAAAACCGCTGCATAAAAGTCAGGAGATCATAAAGGAAGATCATGACGGAACTCTTTTTAAAATATGTGTTCAGATCAATTATGAACTGGAAAGATTGCTCCTTGGGTTTGGAGACTCCCTGATTGTACACAAGCCTAAAAAACTACGGCTGAAGATGGAGGAAAAATTCAATGCAGGATGTAAAAACTATCAGAGTCTGGTTGTTCCTGAGGAAAACTAACTTGTTTTAATGTACGATTAATAAAGCGTTATTGCAGATAATTTATTTTGATATTTTATCTTGGCTTGGAAATTGTATTATTACCTTAACAATACCAAATTAATTATGAAATCAAGAATATTTAAAGCATTAATTGCAATCATAGCACCGCTGGCGATAGAGTATATCGTTAAAAAAATATCTGAGAAAATAGATAAAAAACAGGAAGAGAAAGAGAACGAAAAAAAGCAGATTACGGCTTAAACGTAAAAGTAGTTTACATTTAAAATTATTGAAAAGAGACTGTCATAACAAGGTACAGTCTCTTTTTTGTTGTTAATGGATCTTTTTAATGAGTGCTGAAAACCACCCCGTCAAAAATTTTTTGAATTTTCGCTACCCGTCCGATGAAGTGGAATTCTCGCGTTTTCAGCTGAGGTAAGGGGCAGGATTGTGCTTTTGGGAAAAGAAGGCTGGATTCCTACGGAATGACAAGCTGTGTGGATAGATCACCATTCCAATTGTGTCATTCCGTAGGAATCTCGGTTTCCCTACACAAAGTCATAGATCCCGTCTTTCCATCCCAATACTTTGGAAGAGTCTGCTTTAAGCCAGTTTTTCAGGATTGTTGCATATACTTTTCTGAAATCTTCCTTGTAAATAAGATCGCCATCATTCAGATTCTGCAGATCAGGAAGTGCATTTAACAGTCCTTTTTTCTTAAGGTTTCCGCTGATAAAAAACATCTGGTTAGCGGTCCCGTGATCGGTTCCGTTGCTGGCATTCTGTGCCACACGACGGCCAAACTCTGAAAATGTCATTAACAGGATATTTTTAAAAAGACCATTACTTTTCATATCAGCAACAAACGATTTTACCGCTTCATTAATATCATTGAATAACTTTTTCTGCCGGTCATTCTGGTTGACGTGCGTATCGAAACTTCCGATCGAAAGATAGTATACCCGGGTATTAATGTCAGATTTTATTAAAGAAGCTACCGTTTTGAAGTCTTTTCCCAGCTGAGAACTGGGATAGATTTGCTCTGTCTTTCTGGCTTTGCTCTTCTCAAAAATATAATCAGCATTATTAATGGTAGAACCCAAAGTCTGATAAAGGTAAGATACCGTTTCATCGTCGTGATGGTGGTCATAAAGAGATTTGAAATATTTCTCCTGGCTGGTCTGATACAGTCTTTTGGGATCTTTAAAGGCAAAAGCTTTGTTATTTTCACCTTTTAGGGCCAGACTAAGCATATCATCTACTTCCAGTGCCTGCGTAGGATGATCACAGCGATAACATTCTTCGTCCAGAAAACGTCCCAGCCAGCCTGTTTCCAGAAACTGATCACTTCTGCTTGCCGACTGCCAGATATCCATGCTTCGGAAATGCGACTTATCCGGGTTGGGATAGCCTACATTATTCATCACAGAAAGCTCTCCGTTATCAAAAAGTTCTTTGAAATAGGAGAGAGAAGGATTAATCCCTGCTTCATCCGTAAGTGGTATTGAATCCTGTATGGCCAATGTTTTTCTTTCCCTGAAATAAATATCATTTTTTGCCGGAATGATTGTATTCAAAC
Organism: Chryseobacterium sp. DZ-32; assembly: GCF_059587025.1. NCBI lineage: Bacteria > Pseudomonadati > Bacteroidota > Flavobacteriia > Flavobacteriales > Weeksellaceae > Chryseobacterium > Chryseobacterium sp. DZ-32. The sequence goes on along the minus strand of NZ_JCAIOM010000011.1, from coordinate 43,584 downwards.
CATCATTTCCACCCGTAAACTGAAGAACGACCAGAATATTCTGACTGGGATTCAACGCTTCATCCAGCGTCATCGCTTTTAAGAAATTAGGCATCAGCATAGAAGCAGTAGCCAGTGAGCTTATTTTGAGGAATTCTCTTCTTTTGATTAACATAATTTTGTTTTTAGGTTTTTAAGGTGGCAGATGAAAGGTTGCAGGTAACAGGTTGTACGTTATAGGGCTGGGCTGCATTATATTTTTATAGCAGCAGAAAATAAATCAGGGGTAGCCAAGTTATTCTGCGACAGCTATTACCTGCTACCTGCAACCTAAAACCTCCTACCTAACATAACTGATATTCCGGAGTAGACATCAGGTTGATGACATTCATTTTAATACTCTTGTCAGAAAAATTCCTTACAGAATTCATATCCAGAGTTTGAGTATTCTGCAAAAGATAATCTTCACAATTTTTACTGGCGAAAATCTTTTCAATACGCTCCCAGTCGATGGTGATATTGGGATTTTTAAAACTTTTGTTTAAAGCTGTTTCCCGGGATTTCATTCCCATATCGATATCATCATCCTGGCGGGGACTGTATTCCAAAGGGCGGAGTCCGGACCAGATCTGCGGAATCTGAAGCCTCAGCATTAAAGTAGAGCTGTCAATCCATGCCTTTCCATTCGGCCATCCCGCTACATTGGGCGGGTAAAGCAGCATTTGCCCCAGTAATTTCTGATACACGATGAGGTTTTCAGGGTTCTGAATATGCATTGGAAGGATTCGCATCATACCTGCCATCAGTTCTATAGGTGATTTTATTCTGTTTCCGATATTTTTCTGATCATAAAACCAGGTGCTTAAAAAGATCTCAGTCATCAGCTTTTTAATGTCATATCCTGAATGGTAGAAGTTTGTACTGAGTGTATTGACGATATCCTGATCCACTTTTTCATTCACAAAAAACTTATAGATCTTTGTGGTAATAAACTGAGCCGTTGTCTTTTGTTCCAGAATAATATTGAGAACATCATTTCCGTCAAAGTTGCCTGTTTTTCCCAGGAAAGTTTTGCTGCCTTCATCATGGAGATTTTTTCTTTCTTTAAAATTCCCTTCTTTATCATAACTCCATCCTGTAAAAGCTCTTGCTCCTTCTCTTACTTCCTTTTCAGTGTAATTTCCTCTTCCCATGGTAAACAGTTCCATCACTTCACGGGCAAAATTCTCATTAGGATGGTCTTTTTTATTCTGTTGGTTATTCAGAAAATTCAACATGGCAGGCGACTGGCTTACTTCAAAAAGCAGATCTCTGAAATTGCCCAGTGCATTTTTTCTTATCGTATTTAAAAGCTGTTTGTTGAACCTTGGATTTTGTACTCTTGATGCAAAATGCCCATGCCAGAAAAAGGCCATCTTTTCCCTCATCTGCTCCTTGTTGTTAACGATAGCGTTCAGGAAGTTCAGATTAAGTTCATTATTTTGTTCCCTGTTGATCCGCTGCATTTCTTTTTTCTTTTCCGCAGGAGCTGTACTGTTCATATAATCTGCTGCCGAAACCGGATCAGGAGTATCATAGGTGATCTCGCTGAAACTTTCTTCTTTAAATAATTCATTCATCAGTGTTTTAATGTTTTTATTTTTCAAACCATCAATTTGATGAATACCAACACCAAAACCTGCCCGCCAGAGAAGATGCTTGTTTTTTACTAATGAATCTGCCATCATGGAGAATTTATTTTTTGATGTAATTCTGAGAAGAAGGTTAAAACTCATAACGGGTTAAGGATTGTTAATATTGTTTTTAGGCTGAAAGCTGGAAGAATGAAGCTGGGAGTTATGGTTAAAGGAAGGGGAAATTTCTCTTTACTTTCATTATAACAAACGTGAGTTTTTATACAAGAGCTTATTACTTCCAGCTTCCATCTTCATGCCTCCTTTCTTGTTGCTATAATTCACTTTTTGAGGTCAGTTTTTGATAAAATTTGTTAAACAAATATTTAATTTTTGTTAAAATTAAAGTGTTGATATTCATTATTTTATAAATTTTATTAATGTTAAAATCAATTGAATACTTTGGCTTGGCATGATTTTTACATCCTCTTGTTTAGTAAAATTAAAAAATTAGAGTTATGAAAATGTTTAAACAAGCAATAGTACTGGCTGGTATTTTAACAGCTGGTATCGCAAGCGCCCAAAGTGCTCAAATGAACAATATGATCAAGGTAGGTGCAAATGTTGGTTTAGCAGTTCCCGCAGATAACCTTTCTGCAGCAGTAGGAGTGGATGTAGCTTACCAGAATCTGATTACACCGGGGTTTGGGCTGGGTATCGCATCAGGATATACTCATTATTTTGGAAAAGACAACAACGGATATAAAAACAATGATGTAGGAGTAGTTCCTGTAGCAGCTTTAATCAGAATTTATCCAAAACAAACCGGTTTCTATTTCGGAACTGATTTAGGATACGGATTTTTAGTTGGAGATAAAGCTGTAGCATCCAATACCAATGTTGAAAGAGCAGGCGGAGGCTTCTACCTTAAACCGGAGATCGGATACCACAACAGAGACTGGAACTTCTTCGTACAATACCAAAAGGTTTTTGTAGGTACTAAAGGAGATTTGCCAGGTCAGGACTATAATGTGGGGAATATCGGGGTAGGATTCGGTTATAATATTCCATTAGGAAAGTAGTTAGATTTAATATATAAACAATTATTAACCAAAACCTTTTCATGAAAGTGAAAAGGTTTTTTTGTTCTGTGCAGGATTTACAAAAACAATTATTATATTTGGTAAAATTTGAGGTTATGATTCTGAATCCAAAATTTCCACTTTATTTACCAGGAGTAGAGAACAGTAATAATGATAGTGTTTCTATCATTGGAGCAAGTCTTCGTGAAGATATAACAATCTTAGGCTATTTTGTTTCCGGGAACGGAGGTCTTGAGATAAAAGTAGAAAATACATATGCAACCAAAGAATATGCTTCCTTTTCAGATATTTTAAAGAAGTTTATTCAGGATAACCAGCTTGAGAATGTAAAACGTCTGGGAATGGCTGTGCCAGGTCCTGTATTGGACGGGAAAAGCAGTCCAGCAAGATTAGGTTGGCATTTAGATATTGCCGAATATACCCGCGATTTCGGGTTTGAAAGAGTAGATATGCTGAATGACCTGGAGGCTTCTGCTTATGGAATGGCTCTTCTTGAAGATAATCATCTTGAAGCGATCTATACAAGCGGACATCTAGAAAAAGGAAATGTAGCAGTTCTGGCTCCCGGAAACGGATTAGGAGAAGCCGGATATTTCTTTGACGGAAAATACCTGAGACCTTTCGCAACAGAGGGAGGGCACTCAGAATTTTCACCAAGAACCAACGTAGAAGTTGAATTTTACCAGTTCTTAAATAATATCTATGGTATTGTAAGCTGGGAAAATGTATTATCCAAGTCAGGACTATTCAATATTTACAGATTCCTGAGAGATGTGAAAAGACATCCGGAACCGGAATGGTTAGGAGAACGTCTTGCGCAGGGGAATTTTGTAGAAGAACTTTATAAAGCTGCTGTTGAGGAAAATGTACTGATCTGCAGAATCGCTTTGGATACCTTCCTTGAGTTCCTGGCTAGAGAGGCCAATAACTTAACATTAAAGTTAAAAGCTACCGGAGGATTACTGATTGCCGGCGATATTCCACAGATGATCGCAGAATATATCGACAAGGGGAAATTCTATGAGAAATTCAAGATCAGTGATAAAATGGAGGAAATGCTTAAAAATATTCCCATCTATCTGGTCAAGCAAAATCACACAGCATTAAATGGTATAGCACTTTACACCGCTTACTATCAGCTATAAAATAAAGCTCCGAAGAAATTCGGAGTTTTTTTATGGGATGATATTATTCATGAAAATTATAAATTTTATTGATATACATCAATGAAATCTATTGAATAAGATACCTACCTTTGTATTGTTAAATAAGTAAACAACTCTATTCAATGAAAAAAATATTTTTATTAGCAGTTTTAGCCGGAGGTTTAGCTTTCGGACAGTCAAAAAAAGTAGTAGCATCTGATGTACACTGGTGGGGATACAAAGTAGCAAAATCTGAGGCCAGTTCTCACGACGGTACTGTAAAAGTGAAATCCGGAGATATGGTAATGAAAGGAAACCAATTGGTAGGCGGAAGCTTCGTATTGGATATGACTTCTATTACTTCTACTGACCTTACAGGAGAATACCAGCAGAAATTAAACGGACATCTTAAGAATGGTGACTTCTTTGAAGTTGAAAAATTCCCAACAGCAACTTTCAAAATTACAGGAGTAAAGAAAAACAATGATAAAATCTACAATTCTCTTGTAACAGGAAACCTTACTGTAAAAGGAAAAACCAGCCCAATCTCTTTCCCTGCGAAGATTTCTTACAGCAAAGGAGTGGTAAGTTTAGTATCCAACAAATTCTCTTTCGACAGACAGAAGTTTGATGTAGCTTACAAGTCTACGATGCAGGACGTTTTTGTGAAAGATGATATTGATATGCTTGTAAAGGTAACTGCTCAATAAATTAATCAAAAAAAGATTATTAAAAGTGTAGAAGTTCTACACTTTTTTTTATTTTTGTTGAATTGTAAATAAAAAAGAATGAAAAGATTACTATTGTTTGCTATGGTGTGCGCAAGCATGTCATTTGTTTCTGCCCAGAAGAAATTTGATAAAGTGTCAAAAGTGACTTCATCAGAGATCAGATGGTGGGGGTATAAAGTGGTAAAAACTGAAGAAACTTCCCACTCAGGAACAGTAAAGCTGAAAAGTGGAAAATTTAACTTTGACCATACGGTCCTGGTGGATGGAGAGTTTGTAATAGATATGAGAAGTATGATGGCGGGAGATGTTTCTGATGAGGATCAGATCAAGCTTACTAATGATCTGAAAAGCTCAAACTTTTTTGAAGTAAAAAAATTCCCCATTGCAAAATTCCATTTGACTAAAATTATTCCTTTGGCAAACAGTGAATACAATTCTACAGTGTACGGTGACCTTACCCTTAAAGGAGTAAGAAAAACAATTTCTTTCCCTGCGAATGTATACGTTACCCAGTTCACAACTTCTATTGAATCTGCGAAGTTCTCCCTGAACAGAAGAGATTTTAAAGTATTCTATCAGTCTTCATTGAAAGATTATTTCATTAAAAACGAAATGGACATTCAGTTTAAAGTTTCTACAGAAATGCTGGATAACGAGAATAGAGTTCCGAAAAAGAAAAAGTAAAATATATTCTACTGATACAGAAGAGCAGTTCGTGAGGACTGCTTTTTTTATTTTCCTTATATAAAGATCTGATCCCGCACTTCTCTTGTTTCTGTATTTTTTATAAATTAGTGGTATGAAAATTTATATCGTAAGCGGTCTGGGAGCAGACTTCAAGGTTCTTGAAAGAATAGAGTTTCCCAAACACTGTGAATTGATTTTTATAGACTGGCTTATTCCCGAAAAAAATGAGCCTTTCGATGCTTATGTTAAAAGAATGGCGGAAAAAGTAGATGATTCCGAGCCTTTCTGTCTGTTGGGGTATTCTTTCGGAGGAATTATTGTGCAGGAGATTAATCAATTGAAACCTGCAGAAAAAGTAGTGATCCTGGGAAGTATAAAATCGGACAGGGAAAAATCCAGATTCATCAGGACAGGTGAGATTACAAAAATTCCAAGAATACTTCCTGTAGGTTTGTTCAACGACAAAGCTGCCAATGTATATGCCGTTGTCCGAAAGCTTTTTGATCCTAAAAACCCGAAACTCCTTCAATATTTTAAAGTAAGAGACCCTTATTACCTCAAATGGTCCGTAGAAAAAGTTTCCGAATGGAAATTTGAAGAGAATCCCAATGTCATTCAGATATTAGGTGATAAAGACATTGTTTTTCCCATCCGCTATTCAAATCCGAACTATGTGGTGAAAGGAGGAACACATCTTTTTCCGGCCACTAAATCCAAAGAAGTTTCCAAAATACTGGCAGAGATTTTTTCTGAAAAAACTGAAAAAGTCACAGATTAAATATTTTTTTAGGGGTGTTTGGTTTAAAAGTGTAGTTTTTATGGAATTTATATTTAAATTTGATAGGGTTAAATATAAATTTTATGAAAGTAGGATTAAAATGGATCGTTTCATTCTCTGTTATCGCAATCGTTGCCATTGGGGGATTATTCTGGAATCCGGCTGCCGATATTCCTGATACAAGGGAATTCTTAAGTGAAGATAAAATTGTTGGCGCTGATGTTGCCTGGATTCTGGCTGCGGCAGGACTTGTTTTGCTCATGACACCAGGGCTTTCCTTCTTTTACGGAGGAATGGTCGGAAGGAAAAATGTAATTTCTACCATGCTGCAGAGTTTTATTGCCTTAGGCGTTATCTCCATGGTTTGGGTGGTCGTAGGCTTTTCTTTATCTTTCGGCGAATCTATTGGAATTACGGTGGCGGGACAGCATTACGGGATCATTGGAAATCCACTCAGTTATCCCTTTTTTAAAGGAGTAGGAAATCTGCCCCATAAACTGATGGCTCCCACGATTCCATTTATTCTTTTTGCCTTGTTTCAGATGAAATTTGCTGTTATTACTCCGGCTATTATTACCGGATCTTTTGCAGAAAGGGTTCGTTTTATATCTTATTTATTGTTCATTGTTCTTTTCAGTATATTTATTTATACACCGCTTTGTCATATGGTGTGGCATCCTGAGGGTCTTTTAAACAAATATTTCGGGGTAAAAGACTTTGCAGGAGGAACCGTTGTGCATATGAGTGCCGGCTTTGCTGCGCTTGCGGGAGCTTTGGTGGTAGGAAACCGGAAGAATCCTCACCATGAGCCTTCCAATATTCCGTATGTGCTTCTGGGAACAGGAATGCTGTGGTTCGGATGGTTCGGATTTAATGCCGGATCTGCTTTGAGTGCTTCTGCATCTGCGGCTACCGCTTTTGGAACAACTACCATAGCATCTGCTTCGGCGATGATGACCTGGATCTTTTTTGATAGAATCAATGGGAGAAGTGTATCGGCTTTAGGAGCCTGTATAGGAGCTGTAGTAGGATTGGTGGCCATTACTCCAGGGTGCGGTTTTGTAAGCATTCAGGAAAGCCTTTTTATCGGATTTATCACAGCAATCGTTTCCAATCTGATGGTGAACTGGAAGGTTTTAAAAAAAGTAGATGATACCCTCGATGTTTTTGCCTGCCATGGAGTAGGAGGGATTATGGGAATGATTCTTACCGCCATTTTTGCTCATGGTGAAAAAGCAAGTCTGCTTCATGGCGGGGTTGATGTTTTTCTTCATCATATGGCAGCCCTTGTTTTGGTTTCTGTTTTTACTTTTTTAGGTTCATTAATTTTATATAAACTTACAGATTCCATGATCACATTAAGAGTTTCTGAAGAGTCTGAAAATAAAGGGCTTGATCTTTCGCAGCATGAAGAAAGCCTGCAATAGCTTTTATATTGTGACGATATGTTGATATCATTAAAAATTTGAAGGTATATTTCAGGATTTATCATGTATCTTTGTTTCTGAGGAAAATGACGAATCATTTATGGAATCAATATCGGTTTTTGAAATTATTAAAGTAGGAATAGGTCCATCCAGTTCACACACGATGGGACCCTGGAACGCAGCGGCAGCATTTATCAGGATTATAAAAAGAGAAAGATCAATAGAAGAAGTTAAAGAGGTTTTTCTTGAATTCTTTGGCTCACTCGCAAAAACGGGAATCGGGCACGGAACTGATATTGCGGGAATGCTTGGGTTGAATGGAGAGGATTTTAAAACGATCAATACTTCAAAAATTGATGAAAAGATAGATTACATCAAGAGTACTCAAACCATTAACCTTGGTGGTGAAAAGGTAATTCCGTTCATCTACGGACATCATTTGATTTTAAATATGAAAAAGAGCCTTGATTTTCATCCGAACGGAATGATCTTCAGAGCTGTTTTCGAAGACGGAACTGAACTTGTGCAGGATTTTTATTCTGTAGGAGGAGGGTTCATTGCCAGTCAGGAAAAAAACTCTATTCAGAAGCAGTGTGTACGTACGCTGTATCCTTGTCATAAAGCTTCAGATATTGCAAAATATTGTGAAAAGCTGGGATTTGATAAAATGTCGGATTTGATTTTCATGAATGAAGAAAGCTGGAGAACCCAGGATGAAACGAGGCAGGAAGCACTTTATATCTGGCAGCAGATCAAAGAATGTATCTACAAAGGTGTCAATAAGGAAGGAGTTCTTCCTGGCGGACTGAATGTTTCCAGAAGAGCCGCAGGGATCAACAGAAAGCTGCTGGGAGATAAAATCTATAAAAACAAAGACGAATGGTTCCAGCAGGTAGTAGATGCTGAAGAGAACTTTACTAATATCAACAAGTGGATTGCCTGCTTTGCACTGGCAGTGAATGAAGAGAATGCAAGCTTCGGAAGAATTATTACCGCACCTACCAATGGAGCAAGTGGAGTTATTCCGGCGGTATTGATGTACTCTCAGGCATTTACCCCATTTACGAGTGAGGAGGATATTATAAGATTCTTGCTTGTAGCGGGAGAAATCGGGACTTTATTCAAGAAAAATGCAACTATTTCTGCAGCGATGGGAGGATGTCAGGCGGAAATCGGAGTATCTTCTGCAATGGCAGCAGCCGGACTTACAGAAATCTTAGGAGGAAGTGTAGGACAGGTATTGATGGCGGCAGAAATTGCGATGGAACATCACCTTGGATTAACCTGCGATCCAATTAAAGGGCTGGTACAGATTCCATGTATTGAAAGGAATACGATGGGAGCGATGAAAGCCATTACAGCAGCCAATATTGCACTGGAAAGTGATCCCACGAAAGCAAAAGTAACATTGGATGAGGTGATTCTGACCATGTGGGAAACAGCTCAGTCTATGAGTGACCGTTTTAAAGAAACTTCCGAAGGCGGACTGGCAATTGCTGTTAACGTTCCTGAGTGTTAATAGAAATACCATTATTTTACAACATAAAACCCTTAGACATTACTGACTAAGGGTTTCTTAATAAAATAAAAGTAAAAACCGTTGGGCTTTTAGTATCGTGTGGAATTGGTTACCTTAAAATTCCTCTGATCCTGTTGGCATTGGTGATCAGCTCTTCAAGGTATTCATAATTCTCTTTTTCAAGGGCAGATTTGAATTTTCTGAGCTGGGAGATATGTTCGTTCAGAACATCCAGCACATTTTCTTTGTTTTGTTTAAAAATGGGAACCCACATTTCAGGATGCGATTTGGCAAGACGTACCGTACTTGAAAAACCGGAGCTCGCAAGCTGAAAAATAGTTTCTTCCTCACGTTCTTTTTCTAATACCGTATTGGCAAGGGCATAAGACGTTATGTGGGAAATATGGGAAATATAGGCAGTATGAACGTCGTGATCTTGTGCATTCATGTAAATCATGTGCATATCAAGGGCATTAACCACTTGTTCAACAATGTTCAGTGCATCTTCTGCGGATTCTTCTTTGTTACAAATGACACCTGCTTTTCCGGAGAAACTTTCTGCAATAGCGGATTTCGGGCCGTTATTTTCTGTTCCCCACATCGGGTGGAAAGCCACAAATCTTGAACGTTTCGGATGGTCTTTTACTGCATGTACAATGCCTGCTTTTGTAGAACCTGCATCCATTACCGTCTGCTGGTCAGTTACTAAGTCAAGAACAGAAGGCAATAGTTTTCTTGCCGCATCTACAGGAATAGCAAGGATAATCAGATCCGAATTTTTAATTCCATGCTCAAGATCTACTCCGGCATCAATGATTTTAAGTTCTAATGCGTCACTGATATGCTGTGTATTGTTATCGATTCCGTAGATGAAGCTGGCAATGTTTTTCTCTCTTAATTTCAAGGCCATCGAACCTCCGATTAATCCCACTCCAATAATACTTATTTTCATCTTTTTCTATTTTTTAAAATAAAAAAACCTCGTCCCTAGGACGAGGTTTTAAATTATATTCATAAGAATCCCTATCCCAGAGCTGAGGTAAAAATTCTATAATAATATGTTCCGTTGTTAAAATTCACGTAGCAAAGGTAAAAATATTTTTTAAATGAAACGAAATTTCTTTTCTAAATTATATATAGATGGGGTGAATTGGTGTGTAGAGGGGTATTTTTAGGCTTACTTTATAGATATTATTTCGTTTTATCTAATTCTATCCATTCATTAAATGTAGCTTCACCTCCAACTCCTTTAATAAAATAGGTGTTGTTTTCTTTTTTTATTTTAAAATTAGGTATTGCTGATTTACAGTTTTTCTCGTTTCCTGAATAGTATAATTCTAAAATATCATTTTTTTCAAGAGTTTTATAATCACCATTGCAAATAATTGGTTCTTGATACGTTTCTGTTACTAAGATTGCCTTATCTTTTTTTATACTAAAAGAATATTTAATAAATGCAGTGCCCGTTGTTGTTTCCTCTGTTGCTTGTGTTACTAAAAAATGACCTATAAATTTGGAGTTTATAGTGTTTGAGTTTTCTGATTGATTAATATTAGAAAATTTATTTTTATTGTCATGAATTGGATCATCCGACACATTAAGTTTTGTTGCTGGGCTGTCATTTTTTTTAAGCGTTGATGTTTTAGTTTCATTGACTGTTTGGTTATGACTACTTTCTTTACATGTAACAAGTATAAAAGAAAATAAAATTAAAAAGTTTTTCATCATTTGTTTAAGTTATTTATTCAGATTTCATCCTGCTTTTGTGAACATATCCTTTTTTACCTTCTTTAGAAACCACTAACCACCAATCTCCGTTTTGATCTAAAACTTCAACTTGTTCACCTGTGTTGATTTTTTGCAGGATTTGGGAAGAAGAGTTTTTCTCCTTTCTTAGGTTGGTAAAACCATCACTATCCTGAATGATAAAATTGGTATTGCTTTCTTTTTGGTAAATGTATTTCACATAGTCTTTTAAAGTAGGAAATCATAAAATTTATTTTTTTCCAGATTTGATTTATATGTTGGATTTTTATTTAAATAGCTTTCAATATCACCTTGTATTCCAACTCTTAATTCTCTCTCAAATAAATAAGATATTGTTTTTTCAGGTTCAAAATATTCTTTGGGAGATGATGATATTTTACTTATAATATCACCTATTCTTAAATAACCATCACCTTCTTTAGCATAAGAAAAGTCTTCAACTTTACCTTTATAAATAATAGTTTCTATGTCGTCAAATATTTGTTTTTTCAATTTTTTATACCCGCCAGAATCTATAAAAATTAACTGCTCCATATCGGAAAGACTATTAAAATCGAATTTTTTAAATACTGATTCTACAAGCTTTTTATCCTTATTGTATCCATAGTAAACAACTAAATCGTATAAAAGATTTGAATTGTTTGTTTGCAGCCAAACATAAGATACGGGAGTATTATAAAATATATAAGAATTAAAATGATACAACAAGTCAGGATTTATAAACTCTGGTTCGGCAGCACCAGCGTCCTGAATGAAAATAAATTTATTTTCTTTAATAGCTACCTCTGGAAACATTGCCGGACGTAAAGCAATTATGGAATTTTTATAATCTTTCAAATTGAAAGAAAATACATCCAAAATTTTTTGATTAAAGGTATTTTCATCAGGAAATTGAAATTTTCTTTGCTCTAATACTTTTTTTGCTTTATTGATAAATTCAGGAGACAGGTCATCATAGTTTGATTTTGTGCCGTCTCCTTCATCTGTAATGTTACAAGGTTTGTCTTTTAATGAGTTTATTTCTTTGATATTCTGCAATTGAAGTTTACTTTCTTGTCCAGTGCAAGAAAGTACAAATGAATACAAAAGAGCTAAAGAAATGTTTTTTATCATTTGTGTTTATTTTAGAATCCAGCAATAAATTGCAGAAGTTCTATCTTAATCAAATTGTAATAATTATTTTTATTTTTTTAATATTACATTTTTTAATCCATACTTTTTTTCTGTGTTTTCACTCTCAAACAGTAATTTGCCTTTATCATATTGAAGAATACCAAAATAAAGTGGTTTATCTGCATCACCAGTGTATCCATTAATCACCTCTGAATATTTTAAAAATATTTTTCCATCAATAGTCTTAACTTGTTTAAGCAGGTATTGATTATACATTTTCCCCATATTTCCAGATTCTGTATAAATGATCGAATCTTTATCAATTTTCAATGAGATTCCATAATCATCTAACTTCTCGTTGGTTGCAAAATATTCTCCTGACGGAATTGAAATCTGTTGTTTTGATAGTGGAATACTTCCTACAATTTTCTGTAAATCAGATTCAACAGTTTGATTATTAAGGGTGTCCTTTTTTTCTTCTCTCTTCTGTTCACATGAGTATGATAGAAATATGAGCAATAGTAAAATTAAAAAGCTTTTCATTATATAGCTGAAGGTTTATTTTTAAATGTAATCGATAGAAGAACTATCTTATAAAACCATCTTTTTGTATTTTATATTTCTTTTTTAAGATTCTTTTTTCAGTTGCATCTTTCCTTGTATATAATTCAACTTCAAAATCTTTGGTGATTAGAAAATCTTCAACTGTTTGTTCGTCAAATTTAGCTATCTGTAAAGAAGAAATTAATTTATTTTTTTCAACCACTTTTAAATAATAACCTTCAATGTCCGAATCTGTATAAGCGAGAATTATTGGTTGAAAATTATTGATTTTTGGAAGTAAGAAAAAACTACTTGGAGCATCCTTAATACCATATGATTCTAAAATACTTTTATATTCAGAATATTGGTATGATGGATACCTACTTTGACACTCACCCTCATTTTCATTACAAGTAGAATAGTAATTATCAAAATCGAAAGGTAGCGCACAGATATTATATTTTTGGTTATTAAGTGCATTATTTGCCTCTTTTATTTGTGAAAGATCAAAATTCTTATTTTGGATAATTTCAGTAGCAAACTCTCTAAAAGAGTCTTGTGCATCGGGCATAAGATTACTTAGAACATTTTCATTTTTTCCTTCAATACTTATTTTTTCAATTTCTTTATTTTTATTATATGAGAAAAAATAAGTTTCATAGTAGGTATCGGATAGCTGTTCATCAGTATACATCTCAACTTTGAACTTAACTTTTATTGAATTAGCATCATTTTGTAGAATATTTTCAGCAGTATAAGTCATTGCGCAACCCGAACCACAGCTAATCACAAAAGATTTATTATTTTCTACGTTTGTCTTTTGAGATTTTGAAATACTTTGGTTTTGTTGAGCTACTGGTGTTTTCAGTATTGTTTTTTGTGGATCCTTTTTACATCCAATCATGGATAATAGGATAATTACTAATAAAATGTTATTTATTTGCATTCTTTGAATTTATTAAAACGTTTTTAATTTGTTCTGGAGTTATATGTGCTTTATTTAAACCGTCACCAGCATAATAAGATTCTCCACCTTTGGCATATCTTTTAATTATTGAAATAACTTTTTTTCCTTTTTTTATCTTTTTATCACTAATTCGCCTTCCCTTTTCAACACCAATACTTGCCCACTCTTTAGCAGAATCATACATTGCATCTTCAACACTTCCTTGCCCTTCTAAATATGCAATTATTTTAGGTCTTTTAATTTTAATTAGATAATCATCGAAGATTTTGTCTTGCATTTCTTTATCTAGTTTTTTATTAGTATCTAACCCTAAACTTGTAATTGCATCATTTAAAGTATTAGGAATTAATTGATACCTACCCACAGCGAAAACGTCTCTATTTGATTGTTTATCTTGAACTTCTTTTATTGTAAGTTCAATAACTTTTACATTATTGATAACCTTGAGACCTCCTTTAGTTTGATTGCATTTATTATAATCATCACTTGACTCGCGTATTGCAATTAGATTGCCAAACTCACTATGTGACCATTTTCGTTTATCATTAGTATTTTCTTCATTTTTATTTGATTGAGAAAAATTATTATTACACGCACAGGTATTTTGAAAACCAAGGCGATTCGCTAAAGCTATAATATTTTCTCCGTTAACAGCATTATTATTTTTTGCAAAAAACTCATCTTTAAGATAATCTAAATGAAAAGTTCTTACATCATAGTGTACCCAGGTTGTAGCAATAAACTCAGTCTCTATTCTATTTCTTGAACTTGGTTCTAGGGCAAAAACGTTTTTTCCTCCCCATCTATATTCCGCATTTGTATATTTTATAAGAAGGTCTCTTACTTTATCAGCATTTTTTTCAGTATTAATACTATCAGAAAGTTTATAAATGTGAAGATCAAGAGCTTTACCCATATGATTAGTACTACTCCTTCTATTTTTTTTGTTATTTACATTGCATCTATATCCAGAAAAAATTAATCCTACTTTTAAACCATTTTGTTTTTCTTGATTTGATAAATAAAATTTAATTGCTTTTTCTACCCATAATAAGGATCTATGAATCCCTGGATATTCATATTTTCTATTTTTTTCAGATATTTTAGAATTATTTTTTTGTTCAGGGAATAAACCATTACCGAATCCTGAACATTGACCACAAGGACATTTTGCTTCATTAATATTAACCGGATATTTTATAGCAAACTCATCAATGGCTCTCAAAACATTACCACAAATTTTTCCAGTTTCTGTCACCTTCATATAATCTCTCTGAAACTGCTTAACCATTTTTTCAGTTCTGTCTGTAAATTTATCTGTAGGTACATTTCCTCCAAAACCAGCTAAGCGAATATTAATTTCTCTAATTAGTTCGCTAGGAGGGGAGTTTTTATCAATACAATATTTGCCACCGCATCCTTTGTCTGCTTTCGGCTGCTTCTGCACCCCCGCCGCACTCTTCACCTTCTCCACCTGCATCAACCCATCCGAATTTACCCCAAATTTCTGAGATTCCGCAGAAAGATCTTTGGAGATAATTTCGATGAAATAATTTTGTGTACCGGAGTCAGGATCGCCGATAGGGGAGTCTATTCCTTTTCCGAAAATGTCTTTGGTAATGACAAATCCTGAAGTATCACATACATCGGCAGGAATTTTAATATTTCCGCTTCTGTAAACTTCATCATTGGAAGTGGTATCATATTCCCAGACTACATATTGGATGTGTTTTCCCACCATATTTTTGGAGTGGATTCTTACCCTAACTTTATTTCCTACAGCAACTTTGGAAAGTTCATTTCCTTTATCATCTATGAAAACAGCTTCTATAATATTACCTTTAGGATCCGGCTGTTTGGGACCACCTCCTTGTCCGGCCGGGAATTTTGGCGTGTGTTTTTCAGGTTGCGGCTTGGGTTTTGGCTGGTTTTGAGGCTGGCCTTTATAATCCGGATTGGCTACAGCTACATTCACCTGGCTGGCTCCCTGAATTTGCCCTGAATAAGTGGCTGTAACATAATATTCATGATTCGCGCCTTCATTCCTGTCACCTTTCATCAGAAACTGATTGGCCATCTGACGAAGGATTTTTTCATCAGACATCAGGGGTATTGACACTTCTGCAATCCCTTTTTCATTGACGCGAGCCTTATAGCTGCGGGTGTGACGGTTGTTTTTGTTAATACTGGCATCGTGCCCTTTTCCAGGAGCGTCATCTTCCCAAAGATGAAACTCAATCTCTTTATTAAACATTGCAATACAATGAGCCTGCGCAATAAGAGTATCACGGTAGCTGGCTTTATTGACGTCTTTTGCTCCTCTGTTGAAGAGTACTACTTTATCAATCTTCGGAACTTTGTTGCTTGTTGGTATTAATACACAGCTTCCAGCCAGTTCTCTGGTAGAGGGAAGACCAGGTAAAATACCTTTTTTAGTTTCATAGACTTTCATTTGAAACTCTATTCCCAGTGCTATTTCCCCAAAATTGTACGTTACCTTTTCACCGGTCTTGGGCTTTCCGGTGATGTCTTTCCAGCTTCCGTTCTTTTGTTTCTTAAAAAGATACCATTCATAATCACCTTTAAGACCAAATGAAAGTCCTGAAGGTTTTATTTCGTAGGTATAGGTTGTTCCTACCAGAGGATTCTGATTCCCAATAATAGTTCCTGTCATGGCTTAGCTGTAATAAAGTTCGTCTGTATCTTTTGTATCTTCCTTGAATTCATCAAAATCCACAACAGGATTATAAACCTGCTGTTCCTGCGTATTTGCTTTGGGAACCTGGCTTTTACCGACTTCGCTTTGCTGTCCGTGTTTGAGGATGGTAATTTTCCCTCCCGTACTGCACATGAGTTCTGAGATTTCCGTAAGACAGCTTTTCCCCATCACTTTTACTTTTTCATACGTCTTCTGCCACTTTCCGGCTGGAGCATAAGCACACGGAAGATATCCTCCTGAAGTTGGCTTGAGCTTGCATTGTCCAAACGGCTGTGCCGCAGGATCGAGCTGAAGATCATCCTCTGTTACGGCCAGATAATCAGCGTTTCCTTCTTCATCATTCCAGTAGTGTTTCTGATGGCTGGTCACTTTAAATTTTGGAAATTTAAATCCCTGATTACATTGCACGGTTCCTTTCTGCACAATGAAATATTTTCCTTTATGAGGACTAGAACCACTGTCTTCTTTTTTATCTTCCTTTTCTTCTTTATCACTTTGTTGTTCCGTTTTTCCGGATGACTGCTCTTCATTTCGTGGAGTTTCTTCCGTTGAATTCCCTTCATAAGAACCTACATTTTCTGTAGATTCCTCCTGGGAAGATGCAGCTATATTTTGAGGTTCTGTTTCCTCAGCCATGAGCTGTGGATCTTCCGGAATCAAGATCGTTTTTCCCGGAACAGGTTCCTGCATGACATCTTCCGGCGGACAGTGGAGATTATGGTAAGTTTTTAAAATACCTTCATTTTTCAGCTTAAACTGCCGGGCCAGAGAACTGAAAGTATCGCCTTTTTGTGTGACATAATTTTTCATATTATCCTTGTGTTATATTGATGTGATGTTGGTGTATCAATACCTCTTCATGGCTGAGTAAAACCGAGGCTTTAGCCTGAAGAAGATTCTTATTTTTAGTGTGAGTGGTGTATTCTAATACAATATTTCCTGAAGCAGGTCTTGCAGCCGGTTTTTTGAGCCTGATCCCGCGCATGATCTCCTGTGAGGTACATAATTCAGTGATTTTTCCGCTTAAAATAGTTAAAACAGAGTCCTCTTCTTTATTTTTATGTTCCGGTTTAATTTCACAGGCTACCGGAAATGAATTTTGTACAAAATAAAAAGATTCTGTCCACTTTATTTTTCTCCTGAACCAGTCTGTTTGGGGAAACAGAGTCTGAAACAGCAGTGTGCTCTGAAATTGCTGTAATAAAAACGCTTCATTGCTGATGTTCCTTTCAAAAGAATCCATATAATTTCGAGCGACTTCACCTACATAAAACTCTTCAAGATCTTTACGCTGTCTGCTAAAAGTTTCCGTGATTTTTTTATGATCTGCCAATCCTTTTATCCTGCCATGTTCATTAAGAATAAATTCAAGCGGCATAATACTTTTCATGCAGGCTATCGAAAGGCCGCTTACCTTATCATCCGGTTCATTTCCTCCGGATTTAAAGTCTCTCTGACTGTAGCTAAGGATATACAGACCTGTGTTTTGGTCTTTTCGGAGATTTACATCAATGGTATAATCGATGTTAACTGAAGATTCGAAAGAGGTTTCAAAAGTCTCATTAATACTATAAGTTTGGGCCCAAAAGGAATCAGAGAACTGGCCGGGAAGACTGTTATTCCTTTCATTTTCCTTCTGTGATTCTGTTTTAAAATGAGTAGGGACAAAAATATTTTTAACGTCATTAAGGTTTTCAAACCAGACTTTATCCATTTTCGGGCAATGGGAATTATGAAACAGCTTAAGCTCCTCACCGGTCATACCCAGCCGGGAAGCGATGGAGGTGAGCGTGTCTCCGTTTCGTACCTGATATTGTAAGAAATCAATTTCCATCCAATGTGAATTATCAGATAAAGCTATTAAAAAACACTGTTGGAAATAAATTTTTGGGGTTAAATTTTAAAAATTGTAGTAGAATTACGACATGAAACTGATGGTGTGAAGAAACCACTCCGAAAACGACCCCGTCAAAAATTCTTTGAATTTTCGCCACCTCTCCGGAGGATGGGAATTGTACGTCTTCAATTGTGGTGCTGGTCAGGATTGGAGTTTTTGTTGATGCTTTTCTTGTTGGTTTAATGTGGCTGGATTTCTACGGAGTGGCAAACTGTATGGTAAGACAATCATTCCAATTGTATCATTCTGTAGGAATCTTAGCTGGTATAAGGATTTTCAAAGCTAAAACAGTTATTTGTAACTTTTGTGGTTTCATTATATGCAGTACAACCAAAAGTTATTATTAATTTTAAAGCTATAAAAAAGAAAATATGAAGAATAGATTCTTGCATGGAGTTTGCATAATATTGATCAGTTTGAGTTTTGCATATGCTCAGAAGTCCGGAGATCAGTCGCCTGTTTTTTTCACTATCCAAGCACAGGATACTGTAAAGAAGGGAGAAGCATACAATGAGAAAGATACAACAGGAAACAAGAGTTTAAAAAATAGGATAAAACCTATTCAGGCAAATTTTAAAAGAATCAATTCCGTGACAAAATGGACTGCTGTCAAAAAGAAAGATATTGAAGGAGAATCTGCAGAAGGTGGGGAGGCCACATTTTATTACACAGATGAAGGTCTGCAAAAGGTAATTGCGAAACATTATGGAGAAATCGGGCAGAAGCTGACAGAATATTATCTTCTTAACGGACAGCTTTCTTTTGTTTTCGAGAAAGATTATAAATATAACCGACCGCTTTTCTATGACACTAAAGCAATGAAAGAAAATAATGACACGGAAGCCTTTGATTTGAAAAAATCAAAGATTACAATGACCAGGAATTATTTTGAAAACGGAAATATCATTATGATCACCAATACTACAGGACACGGATTTAGTATCGGTGCGGATTATCCCGCTGAGCAGGAGGAAAAAATCAAAGAGGATTTTAAAAGGCTTCTGAAGCTTGTAAACTAGAGTAGTGTTATGATTTATCAGCCTTGATAATATTGAGCCTTTCTTCCACCTCATTGATTCTTTTAAGCCAATAGTTAATACCTTCCTGATTGGTCACTGTTTCTTTGAAAGCATTACGGTTGACGGCCCATAGGTGTGAGCTGTTTTTCTGATAGTCCAGTTCGCGTTCTTTTTTATTTTCAGGCTCTATGCGGTATCTCCAGAATACCAGAGATTTCATGTATTCTGAACGAACTTTTTCCAGATGATCAATAATGGCCTTCCGGTCCTGAGGAATATATCCGGGACCAGAGCATCCACATGAATGAAAAGTGATTCCAACCGTATACAAATCCCGGATATGAGCCCATTGCTTATCATCATTTTTGGGCGGGGATTTAAAGTCAAGTCCCATATTGGCCATCAGATTCCCACATTCCGGACACTTGGCTTCCACAGAGGTCTGAGCATCCCGGTCCACATCTTTCAGGTGGCGGCGTTTGAATGTTTTCTGGCAGTTGAAACAGGCATAATGACCTTTGTAAACCATCATGGCATATCGGCACATAGTGTTCTCTTATTCTTTGGTTATAAGTTATTTTTATTTGTTTTCCTCCTCATTAAAATTGATTCCCATAAAGCTGGCGGCGCTTCTCGGGTCGTAAACCGACCACACATCTCCCCAGGGAAATCTGAAGGTACAGCCGGGATAAGGTTTTTTCTTTTTTTGGGTGGGTGATATTCCAAGGACTTTGGTCAGGAAAGTATTATTCCGGCGGAAAATATTCATTTCTTTTTCCTCTGTCCATTCATTCCAGTCTTTGGCATCACTGTTTTCCCATGTATTCATATGGATGATGTCCAGCTGATCTTTAAAAAAGCACAGACTGAAAGATACCTGATATCCCTTTATTTCTACAGGCTTAAAATAATACCAAAAATATCCGGTTTTTACGTCCCACAGATCATGATACTTTTCTTTATAAAAATCAGACTGTTTCAGCTGGTCAAGACTCATTCCTTTATAAAGTCTGGTAGTAAAGGTTTCCAGCTCTATAACTCCATTTTCACTGTTAATCAGCATGTCCCAAAAAATTGAAGCCATAAATATACCCGTTTTTTCTTTACAGACAACGAATAATATTTACAGCTTCAATAGAAATAGAAATATCGGTGTGTGTTATTGTGTTATGGATTTGATATTATTAATGTTGATGGGATGTCAGACAGCCATAGACTTTTTGTATCGATCAGGTTTTTCCAGCTTTTACTGCTGATGAGCATCAAATCCTGAGAACCCAGAAAATCTTTTTCAATCTTTTTCTCATTGTACAGAGTGATGTGGTTTGGAGCTACCTGTTCAATGCTTCTGATCAGTTCTTTTACTTCAATATTATTTCGGATCTGTCCTGCCGCATCCAGAATGATAATCTGAGAATTATTGTTATTGATCAGTCTTTTAGCATATTCAAGAAGGTAAAAATCACTCAGATTAAAGATCGGAACAAATACTTTATCTGCCGCTTTAAAGTCCTTTTCCACCAAAATTCCTACGGGAATATTGGTTTTGTCGAGAATCTGAAGCGTAAAATCGTCAAAAGGAGAATTGTTGAATATATTTCCTTTGCCTTTTACCGTGTTCAATAGTTTTTCAGGATTAATAATCTTGGTGGTAAAGCCTAATAACCTTCCTAATAAACTTCCCTCATACATAGATTTCCCAAGCATGATTAGGAGAAGATCATAATGTCCTTTGTTGGTAATGCTGGTAAGATCACTTTCGATATCAGTAGATGCTTTGAAGAGGGTAGTGACTTCCAGATTCAGATCTTGAGAGGTTTCAATGACATTCTGAAACTGTGACTCTTCATACTCATTGATGTCATAGGCATGCATTTCATCTACCGGAGCAATATTCATCGCGGTGATGCTTTTATTACCGTTCATTTTATGGGTGAAATTGTGTGCTAGCTTCAACAAAGTACTTCCGGATTCCGGCTTGTCAAATGAGAGAAGAACGCGGTATTTGGAATCATTATCCTGAATGGATTCGTCCTGATTTTTTTTAGATTTAAAAATAAAATTAATAAAATCCAGTGCAGGCCCAGTCATGAAAGTGGTGAAGAGAGCCATGATCACAAGCATTGCAAAAATTTCAGGGCTTAAAACGCCAAGGTCATATCCAATGTTGAGTACAATAAGTTCCATAAGGCCTCGTGTGTTCATCAGAGCTCCTATCGTCAGACTTTCTTTCCAGTTAATACCTACAAATCGTGCCGTCAAAGCACTTCCTGCAAACTTTCCGAGAACCGCGGTCAGAATAATAAATCCGGCGGTCATCCACAGATGACTGTCGTTAAGAAGGCCGATTTGGGTACGAAGTCCTGTGAATACAAAGAATAATGGGAGCAGAAGTACTAATGCCACATCCTCTACCTTATCAATAAAAAGGGTGCGGAACTTTGTATTTTCCGGCATAATAGCTCCCGCCATAAAAGCTCCAAATAAAGCGTGAATACCGATTACTTCAGTAGCATATGCAGATAAGATCAATGTCAGAAAGAAAATAGCCACCATGGGTTTGCTGATCGTATTTTTTCCGGCCTGAAGGTCTCCGACTCTTTTCAGGAAGGGTCTTACAATTTTAATCATTAAAAATACATAAGCAACAGCCATGATAATCACATAGATAGAGCTTGCAAAAGAACCTGCCTTTACAATAGCAATTACAGCAGCAAGAATACACCATGCGGTAATATCATCGGCAGCAGCACAGGTAATAACAATCGTTCCCAGTTTGGTTTTCTGGAGGTTTCTTTCCTGTACGATTCTCGCCAGTACCGGAAATGCTGTGATACTCATCGAAATGGCTATAAATAAAGCAAAAGAGGTAAACTGGATACCATCCGGAGCAAATTCCTGATACACAAAATAAGAAAGGCCTATTCCCAGAGCAAAAGGAATAATAATACTTGCATGGCTGATGACAACCGCATCATGAGCTTTTTTCCTTAATACACTCAGATCCAGCTCCATTCCAACAATATACATGAACAGGATAAGACCTATCTGGCTCAGAAACTGAAGGTTGCCTAATGATTCTTTTGGGAAAAGAAAGGCGGAAAACTCAGGGAAGTACATTCCCACAAGTGAAGGACCGAGTACAATCCCTGCAATCATTTCTCCGATAACCGTAGGCTGTTTTATTTTCATACAAATCCATCCGAAAAGCCTTGCTGTCATAATAATAGTGACAATTTGCGCCAATAATAGCGCAAGCGGATGGTGAAGATTGGTTTTGAATGATTCCAGGAAATTATCCCAGGTAGAGCCGCTGCTGGTATTGGCAACGATATTTTCTTTTACTTCCAGCGTCTGCCCTTCAATGATGAAATAATACATCAGAGCGGAAAAGACTGCGATGGTAGTAATGTAGAAAATTAAATTTTTGTATTTCCCCAAATTCATGATTCCAATATTTTATGCAAAGTTGAAAAGAATATAGTTATGTTAAATACTCTTTTTTTTAAAATGTAATGAATGTTCTAAAAAATGTAATAAAATCTATTTGAACGAATAACCCATTCCAAATCCTATTTTCCAGTTCCCATTCAGATCTGCTGTCTTAGCGTTATAGTAGGCAGGAATCTGGAAGGCTATTTTTTTATAGACCACAGTAAGACCTGCTCCCAGCGTAGGCATAATAGGACTGTTTTTGGTTCCGGAAGAATGGTCTTCTTTAATTCTCAGTGAAGGAAGCATTCCAACAATGAATTTTACGCTTTTATGGGTAAGATTTACATTTGGACCTGTAAAGTTGAGATAAGCACCATGATCTACATATCCGCCTATTGCTATTCCGTCAAAAAAAGAGACCTTCAGTTTTGAAGAGGCTTCCTGGGAAAAACACAAGCCGGATAGGAGAAGTCCTGCAGCATAGAAGCAATTTTTCATTATAAAATCAATTAATTCTATGCAAAATTAACAGGATTCAATACTGAAAAAGGGGAGTTGTAATGAAGGACTTATATTCTGTAATGAAACCGGAAAGATTTGAAAAGATCTATTTTCCGAAGAGCTCCATCAATGAATTTTTATAAGCATCTCCGATCTGAAGTTTCAGAAAAGAGTGATCTTCCGCAGGAATGGTGGTAATAATTTCGTTGGTTGAAAATACCTTAATGGAAGACAATGCGATAATTTCTTTTTTGTTAACCTGAGCAAAATCTTTTGATGGCAGCATTTCCAGAAGGTTTTTGAAATTCAGGTTTTTTAAAACGATGGTTGTTCCGTCAATAAGCATAATATCTTTATCCCTGCTGTCGATTTCAGAGGTTTTGATGTAAGAAATCTGCTCTGTGAATATAACGGTTTTTCCAATATTGGTATTCCACTCGATAAAAGTTTTTTTAGGAGCATTTTCTACCAGTTCTTTAGCTTTTTCGAAAGCTTGAACCAGTCTTTCTTTTTTGATGGGTTTTCTTACATAATCCACCACATTCAAATCGAAAGCTTCAGCAGCATATTCTTTGTAAGCTGTTGTAAAGATGATTTTTTTAGAACCTGAAATAATCTCAGCCACCTGAAGACCTGTCATTCCGGGCATTTCAATATCCAGAATGCACAGATTACAGTCGAGGCTTTCTATTTCATTCAGAAAAATTTTAGGATCATTGAATGCTTTTACTACCTCTACATTCTCAATCTGCTCGCATAGAAGTTTTAAATAGCTGATGGCCAGTAATTCATCATCCAGAATAACGCATTTTATCATAGAATTCTCCTAAATTGATTTTTAATTCCGCCGTAAATATTCCGTTTTTTGAGCTTCTTTCCAGCTGATAATACGTACTGTAGATCATTTTAAGCCTCTGATCAAAAGACTGGCTTCCAAAACCGCTTTTTTCCTTTTCCAGAATATTTTTCAGAGAAGCTTTATTACTGACTTTCATAGTGAAAATACCGTCCTCAAGCTCCATATAAATGGAAATAAAAGAATCCTGAGCCAGAAAATCCGTATGTTTGAAAGCATTTTCTATAAGGTCCACCGAGATCAGCGGAGCAAATACCTTTTCTTCATACAAAGCATCAGATTTATTGATCCTGGATTTAATTCTGAAGTCAAAAAGTGGATTGATCTTGATTTTATTAATTTCAATAAGGCTTAAAGCAAAATTAAGCTCTTCTTTCGGGCTTACATACTTATTGTTGCTTTCGTATAAAATATAATCCAGCACATTGGCCAGCTTATCCAGTGACATATACGTCTGATAGGCATGAGACTGCACCGAATTCAGAATATTTTTAAACAAATGCGGATTCAGCTTTGTGCCGATATGTTCCAGACGGACTTCATTCAGGTGCTGCTCAATAAGTTTGTTGGTTTCCGATAATTTGGTATTTCTCTGTTTCAGCTTCTGATTCTGGCTGAAGAGATAAATACTGATAGTCAGAAACAGGAAAATGGCAAAAACTCCGATGAATATCAGATAATCATGAATCATGTAGTAATTGCCGTCCATAGCTTGTACTTGAAACTATTTCAGTTTTTTAAGACTGTTTACCGTCACCGTTTCTTCACATTTTTCATACGTGATCTCGTAAGACGGATTTTTTTCAGGATAGGTTAAAAGATAGTCCGGACATGGTTTCTTTTGTGCATGGCTGCGGTCAAAATCTACCTTTCCGTTGGTAATGATGCTGTCTTTTATAAATTTCTCATCAATCTTGTAGGCTGCCATTGCATTTTTAGCTTCTTCAGAATATTTGAATTCTTTGGAAAGACTTTCAGCAATCACACGGCTGTTCGGTAAATATCCGCTGCAGCTTGCTCCTTTTTTGTTTAAAATAAAAAATACGATCAAAAGCCCCGGAACGAAGCCTATTGCATAAAATTTCAGTTTCTTCATTAGAAAATTAAAAGATTGATATCGTGGTACGTAAGTCCGAAACGATCGCAGATGATCTTCTTGGTATGTCTTCCTTTGTACATATATAAGCTCTGCTTCATTTCATTTTTGCGGATCAGCATGTTTTCAAAGCCGCCCTCTTCGTCATAATTTAAAATATAGGAAAGGAAGAAATTCGAGATGGCCTTGGTGGTGGTTCTCGGCATTCTTGAGGTAAGATTCGGAAGTCCGCAGTGGATGACACCGTGTTTGATGACATAAGGATCTTCCATGGTGGTAAGCTCTGAAGTTTCGATCACTTTACCGTTGTCTATGGTAATATCGATGATGACACTGCCTTTTTTCATTTTCATCACCATATCTTCAGTAACGATAGGGGTCATGTTCAATCTTGGAAGTGCTCCGATTACTACATCGGCACGTCTTAAACTTTTGCTGAGCTCTTTAGGATCAATAATAGAAGTCGGTACGCGGCTGTCAACAATCGTGTGAAGCCTTCTAAGCTTGGATAAAGAATTATCGAAAACTTTTACACTTGCTCCTAAACCAATGGCTGCTTTTGTAGCAAACTCACCTACAATTCCGGCTCCAAGGATAACAACTTCTGCGGGTCTTACTCCTGTAATTCCTCCCAGCATTAACCCGTTTGATAAGGCTAATAATTCGGAGGCATATAAGATTGAAACGGTTCCTGCAATTTCCCCGACTAATCTTACCAAAGCCAGCTGCTTGTATTCATCAACGATAAATTCAAAAGCGATGGCGTTTATTTTTTTCTCTGCAAGCTTTAAGAAATACTCCTTGTCTCTAAGATTAATTTGAAGTGCCGAAACCAGATACGTATTAGGCTTCATGTACTCAATTTCATCTTCTGTAGGAGGGTTCACCTTCAGGATAAGATCCTGCCCGAAAGCTTCTTTTGGATCATTGGTGATCTTCGCTCCAGATTCGGAATACTGTAAATCTGTAAAAAATGAACCTTGTCCGGCCCCTGATTCAATAATGATCTCATGGCCGTGCTCTACCAACACCTGTACGGCGTCAGGAGTAATACAGGTTCTCCTTTCGTTGAGACAGGTTTCTTTAGGAATTCCAATACTGAACTGTTTCCCTTTCTTTATAACCTCCAATTTTTCCTCTTTCGGCATTAATTCTTCTTCTGTGAAAGGAGTAAAAATATTTGTACTCATCCTTAAATTAAATTATGTCTTACAGATTGTTTTTTTACACTCAATTAATGAGCAAAGATACATAATATTTAATCGAATGAAATCTCTCTGTTTTCACCCGTATTCACAATACTCATTGTGTGGTACTTAAGACCATAAAGCTCCTCTTCATACACTTCCGGCCACTCGATGATGCATAAAAAAGAGTTGTCAAGATATTCTTCAATTCCGATATCATAGACTTCTTCAATGTTTTTTAAGCGGTAAAGATCAAAATGATATACTTTTCCTTTTTCGGTATTGTATTCATTCACAATAGAATACGTGGGAGAGTTTACTTCATCTTTGCTGCCCATATTTTTAAGCAGAAATTGTGTGAAAGTAGTTTTCCCTGCTCCCAGATTTCCCTTTAATAAAAGAATATTATGTTGTAATTGAGGAATGATGGTGTCAACAACTTCCTGCCAGTCTTCGATTGTATGGATAGTGAACTGCATATACTAATTTGTTTTGCAAAAATAATGATTTATGAGTTTTTATGAGTGGAAGAAGTCAGAAATTATAAATTGCAGGTTGGAAGCTGGAAGCTGGAAGTTGAAAAAAGCAACTTTTACATTCCCATTCTTAAATCTCAAACTTTCGAACCAGCATCCCGAAACCCGCACCGAAATTCTCAGCCTCTTCCAACTTCCCTATAAATTACTTAATTTTACAGCATGATTTCCAAACAGACCATTGATAAAATATTCTCCACGATCCGCGTTGAAGAGATTGTGGGCGAATATGTGCAGTTGAAAAGAGCAGGGTCTAACTACAAAGGGCTCAGTCCTTTTCATGATGAAAAAACACCCAGTTTTGTAGTTTCTGCCAGTAAGCAGATCTGGAAGGATTTCTCTACAGGAAAAGGAGGAACAGCCATTTCTTTCCTGATGGAAATTGAGAACTTTACGTATCCTGAAGCACTCCGCCATGCTGCAAAAAAATACGGAATTGAAATTGAAGAAGACCAGCGGGAAATTTCTGAAGAAGCAAAAAATGCCCAGACAGAAAAAGATCTGCTGTATAAAATCCATGAGGTTGCCAATACTTATTTTCAGGAGATCCTTTGGGATGATCAGGAGGGCAGAAGCATAGGACTTTCTTATTTCAAAGAAAGGGAGTTGAGGGATGATATCATTAAGAAATTCCAGCTGGGATATTCTCCGGAGAAAAAGAATGCTTTCACGGCTTATGCGCTTGAAAAAGGTTATAATAAAGAAATTCTTGAGAAATCCGGACTTTCTATTTTTCCTGAAAATACTCCTGCAGGCGTAGACCGTTTTAGAGAAAGGGTTATTTTCCCTATTCACAGTTTTTCTGGCAGGGTTTTAGGCTTTGGAGCAAGAATTCTGAAGAATAATGTCAAAACTGCAAAATATCTCAATTCCCCGGAAACGGAGATCTACCATAAATCCAATGTTCTTTATGGATTAAACCAGAGCAAGCAGGCGATTTCAAGAAAGAATGCCTGTCTTTTGGTGGAAGGGTATATGGACGTGATTTCCCTTCATATGTCCGGAATTGAAAATGTAGTGGCAAGTTCCGGAACGTCTTTGACGACAGAACAAATCAAACTTATTAAGAGGCTTACGGAAAACGTAACGATTCTTTTTGACGGTGATAATGCCGGTATCAAAGCCAGTTTCCGAAGTATTGATATGTTGCTGACTGAGGGAATGAATATCCGTGTCTTGCTTTTCCCTGATGGAGATGACCCGGATTCCTTTGCCAGAAAACATCCGCAGGAATACGTTGAAAAGTACATCGAAAATGAAGCGATGGATTTCATCGATTTCAAGGCGGAAATTCTCCTGAGAGATATCGGAAATGATCCGATTAAAAAGGCTGAAGCAATCAGAGATATTGTAAAATCTGTCTCTTTCGTACAAAATGCCCTGAAAAGAGAGGTTTATCTGAAAGAGGTTTCCAATAAATTCGGGCTTTCCGAACAGAGTCTTTTCAATGAGCTGGATGTTCAGAAGCAGATCACCCAGAATCAGACGCATCATGTTCAGCAGCAGCAGAAGGAAAAAGCAGCAGCTCCGAAAATGGAGATTGTTCCTTTGGATAAGGAAAAAGAAGATCCTTTTCTGTATGATGTATTATTCATGGAGAATAAACTGGTAGATCATATGCTGATGTTCGGAGATATTGTTCTCAAAAGGAAGAATGAAAATAATGAGGAATATCAGATTACCGTTATTGAAGAAATTCTTCATCATTTTGAAGAAGAGCAGTATACATTTTTAGTCAAAGAAAATGAGATTATTATCAATCAGGTGAGAGAAGGAATTCAAAAGGATGAACTCAGAAGTGGAAACTTTTTTGTATCTTTTATGGACGAAGAGATTACCACAAAGGTTGTAGATGCTTTAATCCCGCTGGATGAACTTGAAAACTGGGCTTCAAGAAATATTTATCCTCCCAACTATGGTGATAAAGTGGCAGATCAGATCCAGGGAGATGTTCTGTTACATAAGTACCGGTATATTGATTATCTGATCAAGGAAACAGCCAAAGAGCTTGATCAGTACAGCAATACGGATGAGGTAAAATATTATGAGCTGATCAAAAAAATCACGCTTTTAAAGCAGGCTTCCATACGGTTGAGCAATATCATAGAATATTCACCGATCAAAGGGATTTATGTAGATAGGAAGAGATAAACAAGAGTCAGATTTTTGGATATTCTGTGACAAAAAGTCCTATAAAATTTTAGGAATAAATATTGTAATTTAAACTTCGAGAATATTTAAAAAATAATACATAATAGAAATATGGACATTAAAAAGGAATTCAGAGACTTCTCTGTAAAACATTTAGGAAACAACGGTTTGGTTACCGATCAGTATATGGGAATGTATGGCCCAACGAATCTTACTCCGTACATCATGGAAGAAAGAAGATTGAACGTTGCTCAGATGGACGTTTTCTCCCGTCTGATGATGGACAGAATTATCTTCCTGGGAACAGGTATTGATGATCAGGTAGCAAACATCGTTACGGCTCAGCTTTTATTCCTGGAAAGTGCTGACCCTTCAAAAGATATTCAGATCTACATCAACTCTCCTGGTGGTAGTGTATATGCGGGTCTGGGTATTTATGACACCATGCAGATCATCAAGCCGGATGTAGCGACAATCTGTACAGGTATGGCTGCTTCAATGGGAGCTGTATTACTGGTTGCCGGAGAAAAAGGAAAACGTTCTGCGCTTAAGCATTCAAGAGTAATGATCCACCAGCCTTCAGGAGGTGCTCAGGGAGTTGCTTCTGATATGGAGATCAACTTAAGAGAAATGTTGAAACTGAAGCAGGAGCTTTATGAAATCATCGGTCATCACTCAGGACAAACGTATGAGTGGGTAGAAAAATCTTCTGACAGAGATTACTGGATGACTTCTGAAGAAGCTAAAGGTTACGGAATGGTAGATGAGGTTTTACAAAGATCTACTGAGAAAAAATAATTGATGATATAATCATGAGAACCGCACCCAATCTGGTGCGGTTTTTTTGTTGGATGATATTTTAAATTTCACTATTTAGATTCTGCAGAATGACACAATTGGAATGGAGGTTTATCCATACAGCTTATCATTCCGAAGAAATCCGGCCGCAATAATCCCGAAAAAAATACTTCACAAGAAATCTACAATGCTGGCCAAATTCCAACTGAAGACGTAAAAATTCCCATCCTCCGGAGGGGTGGCAAAAATTCAAAGAATTTTTGACGGGGTGGTTGTAAATAGCACATTCATCAGTATTGTTAAAAAACAATTATCATTATATTTAAGATCAGTTTACAATCGATTTATACTTTCGCAGCCATAAAAGTGAATATGAAAAAATTACTATGGTCTGCAGTCGTGCTGGCAGTATGGGCTTCATGTAAAAGTGATGATGATACAGCCATAATTAATCAGGATATTAATTATTCCAAACTGCCTCAGGAGTTTCCCTTTACAAAACTGGCTACTATAAACGGAGTGGATGTTATCAACGGAGGTTTTGGTTCCGGTGCTGCCGCTCATCCAACAAGAAAAGGGGAGTTCTATGTCATTACAGACAGAGGTCCCAATACGGACTTCCAGAATGGAAAAAAGTTTCTTGCTCCTAATTTCACTCCAACTATTATGCATTTTAAAATCAATGCCGACGGAAATGTAGAGGTCATCAAATATATTAAACTTAAAAATCCATCCGGACAACCTATTACCGGACTTCCAAATCCTGTTGGAATGGGGAGCACAGGAGAAATAGCATATGATGCTTCCGGAAATGTCTTAGGTACTGATCAGTATGGTCTTGACAGCGAAAGTATTGTTGCTACCGCTGACGGTACATTCTGGGTTTCCGATGAATACGGACCGCATATCGTCCATTACAGTGCAGATGGAATGGAGATGGAGAGAATAAGCCCTATCGGAGTAAATACAGGACCAAGAAAGTTACCTGCTGTTTTAGCGAAAAGAAGAGCCAACAGAGGAATGGAGGGGCTTTGTATGAGCCCGGACGGAAGAACGCTGATAGGAACCATGCAGTCGATGATGTATGTTCCCAGTAAGGCATTGGCTACCAATAAAACTTTAACGAGAATTGTCACATTTGATACTGTTACAGGGCAGACTAAACAGTTTCTATATAAGCAGGATGGAGGTGCTACTGATTCGGTTTGTGATATTACAGCAATAAGTAACAGTGAATTCCTGGTGATTGAAAGAGATGGAAATTTCGGTTCCCAGGGCGGAATCAAAAAAGTATACAGAATCAATCTGAGCAATGCAACAGATGTAAACGGAGCCGATATCAGCGCTGTTGACGGAATGAAAATCAATGGAAAAGCTTTAGAACAATGTTCATGGGACGAAATTACCAATGCCGGGATAAAAGCTGTTACCAAAACATTAGCCGTAGATCTGGTAGCAAAACTGGGTTATGAACATGATAAATTCGAGGGAATTGTTTATCTGGGAAATAATAAACTGGCTGTTTTCAATGATGATGACTTTGGAGTGGTAGATGATGGAAACGGAAATCCAAAAGCCAAAATTTTACCTAAAACGGGTAAAGTAGACAAGGGAACAATGTATGTAGTCGATATTCAATAATTAGATTTTTTTAACGGAAAACGGCGGAATCGAAGATTCCGCCGTTTTTATTTTTATCTAAATGAAATTTTAGTTAAAAGCTTCAATGATTTTAGAGAAGTCTTCCAGTTTCAAAGCCGCTCCTCCGATAAGACCTCCGTCAATATCCGGCTGAGAGAAGATTTCTTTTGCATTATCCGGCTTCACAGAACCTCCGTAAAGAATAGAAACTTCGTCAGCAACTTCCTGTCCGTATTTTGAAGCAATAATATTTCTGATGTGAGCATGGATTTCCTGAGCCTGCTCCGGACTTGCTGTTTCTCCTGTTCCGATAGCCCAAACCGGTTCGTAAGCAATCACCACTTTTTTGATTTCTTCAGCAGAAAGCGTGAAAAGAGCTACTTCAGTCTGGTTTTTTACGACTTCAAGGTGTTGCCCTGCTTTTCTCTGTTCAAGTGTTTCTCCATTACAGTAAACAGGAATAAGACCTTTATCAAGAGCCAGCTTGATCTTTCTGTTACAGTGAGAATCTGTTTCTCCGTGATATTGCCTTCTTTCAGAATGCCCGATTAATGAACCGGTAGCATCGATAGATTCCAGCATATCTGCAGAAATTTCACCTGTGTAAGCGCCGCTTTCATGCTCGCTCATATCCTGAGAAAATACACCGATCTCATCCTTTTCAAAAATATCTTTCGCCATCATCAAATACAATGCTGGCGGAGCAATCCAAACTTCACAGTTGGTAGCGTTATTGTTTTTATAGCTTAGTAACTGAATCATTAATTGTTGTGCATCAATTACATTTTTGTTCATTTTCCAGTTTCCTGCAACTATTTTTCTTCTCATAAGATTTAGATATAGATTTATTTTATTTTTTCGTAATGGTTTATAATCCCCAAAGGTTTTTCAGTAGAACATAGAAGGTGTGCTCTTCCTCAGTTACTTTATTGTCTGCTTTGATCAAAGATTTTGCAAACTGAACAAATTTCACACGTTCATCCTCTGTAGAATCATCATGGAAACATCTTGCATGGAACTCAAAATGATCTTTCCATTCCTCAGGCTGTAAAAGGGCCAATGTATCCAATTCATTGTCAAGGTTCATTCTGAAAGGAAATTCATCCGCCAGGTATTGCTGTACCAGCATTCCTTCCTCAGGGGCAAACTCTCCGTCCACAGAAGAAAGAATCATTAATAAATGATAGCCGGCGATTGATTTATTTGATTTTTGCATGAGCTTTTATATGTTTAAGTTTAGTGTTTAAATTTGATAATTGATAATTGATAATTGATAATTGATAATTGATAATTGATAATTGATAATTGATCAACGATTGGCTCTCGTCAAAAAGATCATTTATCGTTCATCATTCATCATTTATAATTAATTAACGTAGTCCTTTGCAGGTTGTTTATCTACAATTTTTCCATTCTCAAGAATGAGGACAAACGGATTGCTTCTTGCTATTGTTTTGATGGCAGTTCCGTCCATTAGTACATTTTTGATGGTTTTAAAAGTATTAGGCTCTGTAGAAACTCCGTAGATAAGGGCGTCTTTCTGGGCATTTACTTTTGCCTCCACTTTCTGAAGCAGGTCAGCAGGGATTTCTTTTGGATGATAGGAAAACACCAGAACAGCTTTTGGAGCGTTGATGATCTCATTGGTAACTTCCATTCCTGTAGGATCTTCAATCTTAAATTTTACAATTTCAGATTTGTAACCTTCCTTAATCAATACCGATTCATTTTTTCCATCTTCAATTTTCCACGGAGAACCTTCTGCCCAGTATTCTGTTTTTTTGATATAATCATCCTGATTTACCTTTACTACCTGTCCTGTTTTTTCGTTTTTCAGGGAGTAAAATGTCTTATATTCAGAAGGGTTTTTGTCAATTTTAGCTTTTTCACCTTTAATGTCTGTCCCGATTTTATAATCACGGAAATCAATGATCGGTTCATGCATGATTCCCTGCGCCATAACGTAGATCATTCCTAAAGAAAAGACTGTTAAAAGAATATATTGGAACGTATGGGAAGACTCTTTTTCGCTGATTCCATACTCATCTTTTTTACGGAATTCTTTTCTGTACAGAATGAATAATAGAATCAATCCTATCAAAAGGATAACATCTTTAAGGAAGCTCTGCCATGGAGTAAATTTGATGGCATCTCCAAAGCATCCACAATCTGTTACCACATTGAAATAAGCCGAATAAAATGTCAGAAATCCAAAGAAAATACAAAGTGCAATTAATACGGATAAGGTAAATTTAAGCTTTAATTTAAGCAGCAGCATAAATCCTAAGAAAAGCTCCAGTACCACCACAATAATAGAAAACAGCAGGGCAAACTTTTCAAAAAACGGCATATTGAAAACAGCAGGAGAGAAATATTCTTCCATTTTGAAAGAAAAACCTACCAGATCCACGGCTTTCACAAAGCCTGAAAGGATAAAAATGACAGCGATAATAAAGCGTAATAAACCTTTGAGCATATTAAATAGTTTTGGGTTCGAACTGATTTTCTTTTTCCGAGAACTTGATCAGACAGAAGACGGCATAATTCAGCATGTCGAAATAGTTGGCATCAAGCCCTTCCGAAACAATTGTTTGGCCCTGGTTATCCTCAATCTGTTTGGTTCTCAATACTTTCTGATAAATAAGATCCGTAATTGAAGAAATCCTCATATCTCTCCATGCTTCACCATAATCATGGTTTTTTCTTTCCATTAAAGCTTTCGCTTCACCGGAATATTTGTCATACAGACCTAAAATTTCTTCCTTATTTTCATTAAAATCATTGGAAAGGCCCTTTTCCAGCTGGATAAGTCCAATGATAGAATAGTTCACAATGGCGATAAATTCATCTTCTTCACTCTCATCCACCATTTTTTTATCAGTCATCTGCAGCGTACGGATCCTGTTGACTTTGATATAAATCTGATCCGTAATGGAGCTTGGTCTTAAAACCCTCCATGCCGCACCATAATCCTGCAATTTTTTGCCGAAAAGATCACGGCACTGACTGATAACTTTCTCAAACTGTACTGATGTTTTTAACATAAATCTTCTTAATCTTCCAAATATACGAATTCGGTTTTAGATTTTTCAATTTGATAAGCTGAGTTTGTGAGTCAGAGGGTTTGAGCGTGGGAGAGTTTGAGAGTTTCGGGATTCGGGATTCGAGTTGTTGGGTTTGAGAGTGAGAGAGTCGGAGCGTCGGAGAGTTTGAGGGTGAGAGTGTTTGAGCATGGTATGTGAAACGTCCACTTCTAACTTCTAGCTTCTAGCTTCTAATTTCTCATTTAAAACTCATAAATCACTAATTTTGCATTACAAAAATAATTCATCAATGATTATTCATCATTTATAATCTACCCTCATCAATAATAATCTCATGCTCTCCAACCCTAAAACTCTCCCACACTCAAACCCTCCAACTCATTCAATCAACTGCAACGGTAGACTGGTACAACTAGACACCCCGAAAATCATGGGAATCCTCAATATGACCCCGGATTCCTTCTCTGATGGCGGAAAATTCAATAATGAAAAATCAGCGTTGAAACACGCTGAAAAACTTTTGAAGGACGGAGCTGAAATATTGGATATCGGACCACAGTCTACACGTCCCGATGCAGAATTTTTAAGTGCTGAAGAAGAGATCAGCAGAATCGGAAATACCATCTCTCTGATCAAAAAAGAATTTCCGGAAGCCCTGATTTCCCTGGATACTTTTTATGCAGAAACTGTAAAATTCGGATGTAATGAAGGAATTGATCTGATCAACGATATTTCTGGAGGTCAGTATGATACAGAAATGTTCAATACAGCTGCTGAAACGAAACTTCCTTATATTCTGATGCATGTAAATCCTTCTTACGAAACCATGCATGATAAAATAAAGTTTGAAGATATTACACTGGAAGTGAACCAATATTTTTCAAAAAAAACAAAAGAACTTTTAGAAAAAGGAGTGAATGATATCATTCTTGATCCCGGTTTTGGTTTCGGAAAAACAGTGGAAGACCAGATGAAAATGATCCACGAAGTTGAGTACCTCGGGTTCGGAAAATTTCCTCTGCTGATAGGGATTTCCAGAAAGTCATTTATCTACAGGCCTTTGGGAAAATCACCGTTGGATATTAATGAGGAAACACAGAAACTGCACATGAAAGTATTGGAACAGGGAGCAAAAATTTTGAGGGTTCACGATGTGGCTGAAGCAAAGGAAACACTGAACCATTTTTTACGAAAAAAATAAAAAGTGCAAAAAAAACTTGTGAGTAATTAAAAAGTTTATACATTTGCAATATGAATTTTACGAATCAGAAAAATATTATTGTCATTTCTATTATTGCTGTTGTCATTAACAACAGTAAGGAAACGGCATTTTAAATAGATTTTAATTTAAATTATATATAAAACCGTTTCAAACTATGAAACGGTTTTTTTGTTTTTAATTTTTTATAGTATAAAAGTATGTACCAGTTATTATCAGTAATTATTATCGTCATTATTATTCCCTTACGGCTGTGAGAAGGAAGGTGTATGACTGTACATATATTGAGCCCTCTCACAGCGTGAGAGGGCTTTTTTTATTTCCATTTGTTAATTTTTTAAACTTCTATAACATGTATTACAACGATGACACGACCATCTACTTTGACGGAAAATTTATGAAAGCGAAAGATGCGGGAACTGATCTTTACAGCCAATCACTTCACTATGGTTACTCTGTTTTTGAAGGCATTAAATCCTACAGCACAGACCACGGAACCCGGATTTTCAAAGCAAAAGAGCATTATGAAAGACTAAAAAGATCAGCTGAATTAATGCATATTCCCTTCGATTATTCCGTAAATCAGCTTACAGAACTTACCTATGAACTTCTGGATCGTAATGGATTTACAGATGCTTATATCCGTCCGTTGGTTACGTGTTCGCCCAATATGTCACTTTCAAAAGGACAAAAATCTTATCTGTCTCTTCTCGCATGGGAATGGAACAACGGCTATCTGGCAGATAAAATGAAAATTATGACTTCCCCTTTTCAACGTCCTAATCCTAAGGCATTCAAGGTGGAAGCCAAAGTAGGAGGGCATTATGTAAACTCCATATTAGCCTGTCAGGATGCCAGAGATAAAGGATATGATGAAGCGCTGGTTCTGGATGAAAACGGAAATGTTGCCGAAAGCTCAGGTGCCAATGTTTTCTATGAAAAAGACGGGGTTTTATATACTCCGGCCAAAGGAAGTATTCTTCCGGGCATTACAAGACAAACCGTTATGGAAATTTGTAATGAGCTAGCTATCCCTGTAAAGGAAACTTTTTTCAAACCTGAAGAAATGAGAGGTGCAGATGCAGGCTTTTTCTGTGGTACGGCAGCAGAAATTGTTGCCCTTGATTCACTTGATGATGTTCCATTTTCCAAAAATTGGGAAAATACGGCGAGCAGGAGAGTACAACAGGCATATTTGAAATTGGTAAGAGTTCTGTCATTGTAAATTTTAAGAATATAAACATTTGATTATCAAATAAATAAATTCGTTTTTTAAACAATTGAATATTGTAGTTTTTGGAAAAAACGAAAATGAAAAGAATATTACAAAATGTAGTTTTGGATCAAAATTTAGTAAAGAACTCTATTTGAAGAAGAGAAAAGAATAGAAAATGTAGGAAAAGTATGTTAAATAAATATTCAAAAACATTCACGCAAAACAGTGAACAACCCGCAGCCAAAGCCATGTTGTACGGGATAGGATTTACAGAAGAAGATATGCACAAAGCTCAGGTCGGAATTGCCAGTATGGGCTATGACGGAAACACCTGCAATATGCATCTGAATGATCTTGCCCAGGTCGTAAAAAAAGGAACATGGAACCACGGATTAGCCGGATTGATTTTTAACACCATCGGAGTAAGTGACGGAATGAGCAATGGAACAGACGGAATGCGTTATTCTCTGGTAAGCCGTGATGTAATTGCAGACAGCATCGAAGCCATATGTGGAGCGCAATACTACGACGGATTGATCGCATTGCCAGGCTGTGATAAAAATATGCCGGGAACTATCATCGCAATGGGAAGACTGAACAGACCATCCATCATGGTGTACGGAGGAACCATAGCTCCGGGATGCTACAAAGGAGAACAGCTTAATATCGTTTCAGCTTTTGAAGCTTTAGGGAAAAAGATTGCAGGAGAAATTACTGAAGAAGATTTTGATGGGGTTGTAAAAAATTCCTGCCCCGGAGCCGGTGCATGTGGTGGAATGTATACGGCCAATACAATGGCTTCCGCGATAGAGGCTTTAGGAATGAGCCTTCCGTATTCTTCTTCCAACCCGGCTTTAAGCAAAGAAAAACAGGAAGAATGTCTTGAAGCAGGAAAATACCTGAAAATATTATTGGAAAAAGATATTAAACCTTCGGATATCATGACCCGCAAAGCTTTTGAAAATGCGCTGCGCATGATTGTTATTCTTGGAGGAAGTACCAATGCCGTTCTGCATTTTATAGCTATGGCAAAAAGTGTGGGAGTACCGCTTACTCAGGATGATTTCCAAAAAATGAGTGATAAAACTCCGGTACTGGCAGATTTAAAACCAAGCGGGAAATACCTGATGCAGGATCTGTATGAGCACGGAGGAATACCATCAGTAATGAAATACCTTCTGAACCAGAGATTATTACACGGTGATTGTTTAACAGTAACCGGAAAAACATTAGCTGAAAATTTAGAAGATGTTCCCGATCTGGATTTTAATACTCAAAAGATTATTAAGCCATTATCAGAACCTGTAAAAGAAACAGGGCACCTGAGAATATTATACGGAAATCTTGCTGAAAAAGGAAGTGTAGCAAAGATTACAGGTAAAGAAGGAGAACGTTTCGTAGGAAAAGCGCGTGTATTTGATGGCGAAAAAAATCTGATCAGAGGAATTCAGGATGGAACCGTCCGGCATGGCGATGTGATTGTCATCCGTCATGAAGGTCCGAAAGGCGCTCCCGGAATGCCGGAAATGCTTAAACCTACGAGCGCGCTTATCGGGGCAGGACTGGGAAGCAGTGTGGCTTTGATTACCGATGGAAGATTCAGCGGAGGAACTCATGGTTTTGTAGTAGGACACATCACTCCCGAAGCTCATGAAGGAGGTCTTATCGCTTTTGTAAACGATGATGATCTGATTGAAATTGATGCTGTTAACAACACCATACAGCTTAAAGTTTCAGAAGAAGAGATCGAAAGAAGAAAAAAAGGATGGCAAAAACCAGCTCTTAAAGTACAGAAGGGACTGCTTTATAAATATGCTTTAACAGTATCATCCGCGGCAGAAGGTTGTGTAACAGACGAAATCACTCAATAAAAAATATGGAAAACCCGAATTTATCAACAGAAATACAACTGAGCGGAAGCCGGATCATTCTTGAAGCCTTTCTTCAGGAAGGAGTGAAAACCGTTTTCGGATATCCGGGAGGTGCTATTATCCCTATTTATGATGCCCTTTACGATTATAAAGAAAACCTGAAACATATCCTTGTACGTCACGAGCAGGCAGCAGTGCATGCGGCACAAGGTCTTGCAAGAGTCTCAGGAGAAGTTGGTGTTGTATTGGCTACCAGCGGCCCGGGAGCAACTAATCTCGTTACGGGACTGGCTGATGCTTTACTCGATAATACTCCCTTGGTATGTATTACGGGACAGGTTTTTGAACACCTTCTCGGAACTGATGCCTTTCAGGAAATAGACGTGATGAACATCACAAGCCCGGTTACCAAGTGGAATTATCAGGTGACGGATGCTCACGAGCTTCCCGAAGTATTGGCAAAAGCATTCTACATCGCAAAGTCCGGCCGCCCTGGTCCTGTTCTGATTGATGTTACCAAAAATGCCCAGCTGCAGTCTGTTGCTTATAAAGGCTATTCACCATGCCACACATTACGCAGCTATAAACCGGATCCCGATCCATGTATGGAAAATATCGGAAAAGCTGCAGCGTTGATCAATAATGCAGAAAAGCCATTTGTCATTGCTGGACAGGGGATTATGCTCGGAAAAGCTGAAAAGGAGTTCTTACAGTTTGCAGAAAAATCAGGAATTCCGGTAGCATGGACGGTTCTGGGAATGAGTGCTATTCCAACTCATCATCCACAAGCGGTAGGAATGGTAGGAATGCACGGAAACTATGGCCCGAATATATTAACCAACGAATGTGATGTTCTGATTGCTGTAGGAATGCGGTTCGATGACCGTGTGACCGGAAGATTGGATCAGTATGCGAAACAGGCAAAGATTGTTCATCTGGATATAGACAATGCGGAGATCAATAAAAATGTAAAAGTAGATGTTCCCGTTCTGGGAAACTGCAAACATACGCTTCCTCTTCTTACAGAAAAGATCGTAAAAAGAGAACATCATCACTGGCATAAAAGATTTAAAAAATGTCATGAAATTGAAAGCATCAACCTGATTCATACGGAGCTCTACCCCGAAGAAGGTGAGATTACAATGGGAGAGGTTATCCGCCAGTTGAATGAGATAACAGCAGGTGAAGCAGTAATTGTAACAGATGTAGGACAGCATCAGATGGCGACATGCCGATACTCTCAGTTCAAACATTCCCGAACCAATGTCACAAGCGGTGGGCTGGGAACCATGGGATTCTGTCTTCCCGCTGCGATAGGAGCTTCTTATGCAGAAACAAACCGTCCTGTTATTGCTGTGATGGGAGACGGAGGAGCTCAGATGAACATTCAGGAACTGGGAACCATTATGCAGTATCATCCGGAAGTGAAGATCTTAATTCTGAATAACTGCTATCTCGGAATGGTAAGACAGTGGCAGGAATTGTTTCACGAAGAAAGATATTCCTCTGTAGATATTCAGAGCCCCGATTTCGTTCAGGTGGCAAAAGGATACAATATTCCCGGAAAAAAAGTATCCGAGAGAAAAGACCTGAAAGCAGGACTCCAAGAAATGCTTAACCATAAAGGATCTTTCCTCCTTGAAGTAATGACAGGAAAAGAACACAATGTATTTCCGATGATCCCTCAGGGAAAAAGTGTTTCGGAAATTGTATTAAATAATAAATAAAATTTAAAAATAAAAAAGATGAAAACAGATCATAAAGAATATACCATTACAGCGTATACAGAAGATTATTTAGGATTGATCAGCCGCATCAATGCTATTTTTTCGAGAAGAAGAATTTCTATGGTGACCTTTAATGTTGGTCCTTCAGAAATGGAAAAAGTAAAAAAGTTTGTTATTGTTATCAGAGAAACAGAAGATTCTGTTCAGAAGATCAGCAGACAAATGGAAAAGCAGGTAGACGTTCTGGAAGTACATTATCACAGAAATCCATACCTGACAGCAGTAGAATATGCAAGCTAAAAGCAAAAAATTAAACATCACAATCAATAATAAATAAAATCAAAAAAAATGGCAAAATTGAATTTTGGAGGAGTAGAAGAGAACGTAGTAACAAGAGAAGAATTTCCGTTGGAAAAAGCTCAGGAAGCATTAAAAGATGAAGTTGTAGCAGTAATTGGATATGGAGTACAGGGGCCTGGGCAGGCTTTAAACCAGAAAGACAACGGAATTAATGTGATTGTAGGGCAGAGAAAAAACTCCAAATCTTGGGATAAAGCAATAGCAGACGGATTTGTACCGGGAGAAACATTATTTGAAATTGAAGAAGCATTGGAAAAAGGAACCATTATCTGCTATCTTCTGAGTGATGCTGCACAGATTGAATACTGGCCGAAAGTAAAACAGCATCTTACTCCAGGGAAAGCGTTGTATTTTTCTCATGGTTTCGGAATTACGTTCAGCGAGCGTACAGGAATCGTTCCTCCAGCTGATGTAGATGTATTTCTTGTAGCTCCGAAAGGCTCAGGAACATCCTTGAGGAGAATGTTTTTGCAGAACAGAGGTTTGAACAGCAGTTTTGCCGTATATCAGGATGCTACAGGAAAAGCCAGAGAAAGAGTGACAGCATTAGGTATTGCGATCGGAAGCGGATATCTTTTTGAAACCGATTTTAAAAAAGAAGTATACAGCGATCTTGCCGGAGAACGCGGAACGCTGATGGGAGCCGTACAGGGAATATTTGCTGCTCAGTATGATGTATTGAGAAAAAATGGCCACAGCCCTTCTGAAGCCTTTAATGAAACCGTAGAAGAACTGACTCAGTCATTGATGCCATTGGTAGCAGAAAATGGAATGGACTGGATGTATGCTAACTGCAGTACAACCGCTCAGAGAGGAGCTTTGGACTGGTGGAAACGTTTCAGAGATGCTACTTCACCTTTGTTTGAAGAGCTGTATGACAATGTAGCCAAAGGAAATGAAGCTCAACGTTCCATTGACAGCAACAGCAAACCGGATTACCGTGAAAAACTGGAAGCTGAACTTAGTGAGCTAAGAGAAAGCGAAATGTGGAAGGCCGGGAAAACAGTACGAAGCCTGAGACCAGAAAATAATTAATAAGTAAACGGATGATGAAAGAGGGAGTAAGTTCCTCCGTTTTAGAGAATGTTTATAAAGCGGAGGAACGATTAAAAAATGTAGTGGTAAAAACACCTTTGGCTGTCAATAACAACCTGTCAGCTATTTATGAGTCGAATATTTATTTTAAAAGAGAAGATCTTCAAAGGGTAAGATCCTATAAAATAAGAGGTGCCTATAACAAGATGGCCACCATGTCTGAGGAAGAACTTTCAAAAGGTGTTGTGTGTGCCAGTGCCGGAAATCATGCGCAGGGAGTTGCATTTGCATGCCAGACCATGAAGGTGAAAGGAACGATTTTCATGCCTTTGCCAACTCCCGGGCAAAAGCTTGAACAGGTGAAAATGTTCGGTGGAGAATACATTGATGTTATTTTATTTGGAGACACATTCGATGAATCTAAAGATGCTGCGATGAGGTTTTGTAAAGACCATAACAGTGTATTTATCCATCCTTTTGATGATCCGGCGATTATTGAAGGACAGGCAACAACAGCACTGGAGATTCTGGAACAGACAGAAGGTGTGGTTGATTATCTTTTTGTACCGATCGGCGGCGGCGGACTGGCAGCAGGAGTCTGTACTGTATTTCAGCATCTGTCTCCGCAAACAAAGATTATCGGGGTAGAACCTTCCGCAGCAGCAAGCATGAAAAAAGCCCTTGAA
This sequence comes from Chryseobacterium sp. DZ-32, assembly GCF_059587025.1. Taxonomy (NCBI): domain Bacteria; kingdom Pseudomonadati; phylum Bacteroidota; class Flavobacteriia; order Flavobacteriales; family Weeksellaceae; genus Chryseobacterium; species Chryseobacterium sp. DZ-32. Next base: position 1,218 of record NZ_JCAIOM010000011.1, on the reverse strand, counting down.
AAAGGAAAACCTGTTCTTCTTGAAAAGATCAGCCGTTTTGTAGACGGTGCAGCCGTACAGCAAGTGGGAGATCTTACTTTTGAACGTTGTAAAGATGTACTATATGATATGGCTATAGTAGATGAAGGACTTGTCTGTGAAACCATATTGTCACTGTACAACAAAGATGCTATCGTGGTAGAACCAGCGGGAGCACTTTCAGTAGCAGTATTGGAAAAATATAGAGAAGAAATAAAAGGTAAAAACGTAGTATGTATTATCAGCGGGAGCAATAATGACATTACCCGGATGGAAGAAATCAAGGAAAAAGCATTGCTTCATGCAGGATTAAAACACTATTTCCTGGTCAGATTCCCACAGCGTCCCGGAGCATTGAAAACCTTTGTAATGGATGTACTGGGACCTGATGATGACATCACTTATTTTGAATACACTCAAAAAAATTCAAAAGAAAAGGGAATAGCAGTCGTAGGAATTGCTCTGAAGCAAAACAAAGATTTCACTCCTCTGATCGATAAGATGAAACAATATGATTTCTTTGTCAACTATCTGAACAATGACCCTTCTCTGATGAATTTGCTTATTTAAAATCATATTCAATATTAAATTATTTCGTACACAAATCAGATTCTAAAAACACAATGATGAAAAAGCTTCACAATCAGTGAAGCTTTTTTTTGACAGAATCAATGACATAAGAAAGTGAAGCGTTAAGAAAATGAATTCTGTGAACGTTAAAAAAACTCTGGTGTTTGAGTGCGGGACAAAATATGATTCTAAACATAGATCGTTTCCGCACGAGTTCAGAGTTTTTAGAGAACAGCATTCATTTTTAGCTGAAGTTTCTAAGTCTTGAATTTTTGATTCTTTTGTTTCAAGACAAAAGAAGTAGATTAATAATAATTTTTCGAACCATTAAGAATAATAAAGTTTTTAAGAATAGTGAAGAAAACATCTTCGATATTTAGTAAGCAGGATGGCTTCAGTGATGAAAAAAACTTCACAATTTTTGTGAAGCTTTTATGTTTCTGGCAATATCAAATGACATAAGAAACTGAAGCGTTAAGAAAATGAATTCTGTGAACGTTAAGAAAACTCTGGTGTTTGAGTGCGGCACAAAATATAATTCTAAACATAGGCTGTTTCCGCACGAGTTTAGAGTTTTTAGAGAACAGATTTTATTTTTAGCTGAAGTTTCTGAGTCTTGAATTTTTGATT